>CBFGOM010000050.1:0-33209 GCA_965650385.1 uncultured Oscillatoriaceae bacterium | reverse complement strand
AAGTTTTGACCGTTTGATAGGGCATTTGTAAATCAGAGGAGATCGCCTGTAAGGATTCCCCTAATTCACGACGGGCTAGGATAGTGGCCCAGGTTTCGGCAATTTCGCGAGCGCGATCGCCTCCTTTACGCTTGCGTTGGCCGATGAACAATTCCGTTAATTCCCCAATTCGTTCGGCTAACATTCCTTGGATAGAAGGAATTGGAATAGCTTCCTCAGCAGACCACCCTAAGCGGGTTTGACCTAACCCAAAGGTAGTTTTATGTCCGGTTCCACAATAGGGAGCAAATTGTCCCAAGGTATAGAAGAGGCGCTCGAATTCGGGGACTTCTCCCGACTGGCGAGATAATCCAAATTCCACCAATCCCGTAAATCCGGTGACCATGCCTTTTTTACCGGCGGCTACTTTTGCCGACTGCAATTCATGACGGTGGATCAATACCGATTCTTCCACCCATTTCAAAAACAAGTCGCGATCAATATTCATCCCTGAAAAATCATTCCAGCGGCGCAAATAACTATGAAAAACATTGGCCGGGACTGGTAGGGGAAAATGATGTTTTTTCCGCCGGAAACTGGTTGGGGTCATAAAACTCAGTTGCAGGGTGGAAGAATTCATGTCTTGGGAAGCGAATAATTGCCGATAGGTCGTTGGCGCGATCGAAATTTTACAGGACCGAATTTCTAAAGGCGCTTTGCGCAAGGCGATCGTTTCGGGTAACTGCTTCACCCACTGTTGCAAAAACTGAACAACGGGTTTAGAAAGTGCGGTGACATACCACCGATAGGTTTCTCCCGGTTGCAGTTGAAAATCTTTGCCGCAGGAGACTAATTTGCCTTCTAAACCGGAGAGGGTAAAGGGTTTTTCCGTTTGAACATCATGTAAATAGGCCGACAGTTCTGGGTCAGCTTGTCGCACTTGGTCTAAAAACCAAGCGTGCAATCCAATGGTGTATTGCGCGTACAGATAATCCGCTGCCCGAGGGGTCACTTCAAAGACTAAGCCGAGCAATTCTGTATCCGCAGGCCAAGTGAGGTGAGAGGTAACGGCCTCTTTCGGGAGGGTTCGGGGAACTTCCACAGGCGTTGGGTTGGGAATATAACGGGGGGAAAGGACTTCCCGCAGAGGGGCTTTAGTGATAGGAAGGGGAGACAAGGTTAAATTTGAAATCATGGTAATTTCCTGGGGTGTAGTATAAAAAAGGTTCAGTGGCGTGAGTAACGCTCAGAATGGGAATTTGCTAAAAGATAGAGTTTGAGTTAAAAATCAATCACTTCGACACCGGGGATTGATTTTAAAAATTTGCCAACCTAACATAACAATTCCTCAAGTAGAATCCGGACAACTATGAAAGCGATGAGACTGCAACGGGGGGTAATGGTTAGGGCTGCTGGCAAAGGGGGAGGTCCGCTTGGGCTTGGGGATGTGCTTTCAAATAATCGGTGAGCCAGTTACATCCTGTTTCCAGCAATTCATCTAATTCTTTGATGTGCCACCACCGCAATGTATTGTCTGTTCCTACGGTCACCAATCCTTCGTTATTTGATAGAAAAGTCATGCTCAAAACATCAGTTTCATCCGCTTTAAATTTAGCTAAAACTTGTTTTGAAAGTTGACCTGTCAGTAAAAAAATCGTAACGGTACCATCCATTCCAGCCGTGGCTAAAAGTTCTCCGGTGGGATTAAAGCTCAGGCTGGTCACCCACCGAGTATCACTGTTAAATTTATCCAGTTCTTCACCGGAGAGAGTCCATAAGCGAATTTTTCCATCGGCAGAGGCGATCGCCAGCCGATCGCCCTCGGGACTAAAGCTAATGCTACTAATTTGACCGTAGGGAAAAAGAATTTCATCGAGTTGGTTCGTCGAGAGATTCCAAACTTGTAATTTTCCCGGGCCATTAGCAAAAGCAATTCGCTGTCCATCTAAACTAAAACTCAGGCTTTTGACTTCCCCACGGCTATAATTTAACTCGGGCTGAAGGGGTTGGCCTAACTGATTCCATAGGCGAATCGTTCCGTCTTCCCCTGCGGTGGCGAGATACGCTCCATCCCAGCTAAAATTCAGGGTAGAAATTCGACTTTGATGAGCTTGAAAAGGGGGAGTAATCGCTTCCCCGGAACTGGTCCAAATTTGCACAGTTCCATCGGGTTGAGCCGTGGCAAACTGTTCCCCGTTCGGGCTAAATCCAATTCTTAGAAATTGATTTTCTCCAGGGATTTTAGTCGATCGCGCCATCATTTTATGGGTGGTTCTGGGAACTAGGGAATCATTTTTTGATACGGGTATGTTGTTTGAACTGTGTGTTAAGGGAAAGGGCTGATTGCGCTGGCGGGAAATATCCCACAGTCGGACCGTTCCATCTACTCCGCCGGTGACTAAACGCTCTCCATCGGGACTAAAGGTCATGCTGGTAATTCGATCATGGCGATCGCCTTTAAATTGCTTGATTAATACCCCTTCCAATGTCCACAGGCGAACTTTCCCATCAAATCCAACAATTGCAATTTCTGCCCCATTAGGATGAAAACTCATGCTATTCACTGCACTTTGAGCGGTGTTAAACTCCGAGAGTTCTTGACCCGATAGGTTCCAAATTCTCACCGTTCCATCAAATCCAGCAGTTGCTAATAATTCCCCGTTGGGGCTAAAGGTCATGCTGTTGACTGAGGGTTGAGCATCAGGGGTAGAACTGAACTCTTGGCGGGGATTTGGCGGAATGGTCAAAGTTGCTTGACGTTTGCCATTGAGATTCCAAATTTGCACGGTTCCCTCGACTTGGGCAGTGGCAAAGTGTTCTCCGTCAGGACTAAAGCTTACGGTATTAATTTGACGGTTCACGCTTCCTATTTCATTAAGCAACTTTCCTTGCTGATTCCAGACTCGGACTGTGCCACTTTCTGAAGCGGTAGCCACTCGCGTACCATCAGGACTAAAACTAACGCTATCAATCGCTTCGCTTTCAGCAGTGATCGACCCGATCGCGGTTCCATCTCGTTGCCAAATGTGCACGGTTCCATCTTCAGAAGCGGTGGCAACTTGCCTACCATCGGAACTGAACCTAACGCTATCAACGGCAGTTTTATGAATTCCTAGGGTCCGAAGATGCTCCCCCGCCCGAGTCCAAAGTTTCACCCGGCCATCTTCTCCGGCAGTGGCTAAAAATTCTCCATTGGGACTGAAGCTAACACTCCGAACAGCACCTTGATGTCCTCTAAGTTGATTTTTTTCATGGATTTCATGGAGAATGGTTTGTAATGCATACAAAGGGCTAATCGTGGGATAACTTGTCAAGGGCCGATCGCCCTTCACCAAGGCTTGCAAATCTTGTCCGGCTTGCATTGCCAATAACAAAGCTTCGAGTTCCACCCCTTCGGATTCAAACCACTTTAAAGCATTTGCCCCTTGGCGCTCAATTAACGTTCCCTTTTGGGCTTCTTTTAAGGCAATCGTGCCGCGACAGACGATAATTCCAGCCAAAAGGACTAGTCCCATAATCCCCCAATAAGCCCGTTTAAGCATTCGATTTGCTTGTTGTTGGGCATCGGTTAAAATGTGATTAGCTTCTACTTGTTTTTGGTTGGCTTCTGCTAACAGTTGAATCGCTTTTTTCTCTGCTTCTAAGGCTTTTTGAACCTCGCGTTTTTCGACCTCTTGGCTGGCAGCGAGAAACTGATAGTCGCGATCGCTTAAACTATGGGTTGTCGCCCATTGTTGAGCGTCCCGCAACGCCTGTCCCCGCAACAGTCGTGATTCATCCTGGCAATCGGACGCCACCCAAGCGGATAACGCTTCGGCGTATGGCCGCAAATCTGCTAAGGCTTGCTCTACCCAATGCTCATTAAAAACTAAGGCATAAATCGGGTTATAAACGGTTAATTTAGAATGGCGCTTTAGGGTTAAACCGGATAACTGCAATTCCAGTTGTTCCGGACTATTATCAGCGGGAAGTTCTCCGGAAACTAACACTTGCTGATAAAGTCCTAACAGCCGACTCGCCTTTTGTTCATTTCGTAAAAGGCGATCGCGCAGGGTTTTTAAATGGGGAGGTTCATCTTGGGATTCCCAGTTCTCCACAATTTGTGATCGGGCTAACTCTTCCACCCGTTCGGCCTCCATCCCCGCCCCAATTAGACTCGATTGTGCTAACACTAATTGACAGAGTTTTTGAGTCAAAAAGGGTTGTCCATTAGTCCAGTTTAAAATCTCTTCCAGGACGACCTCGGGGCGACTACACCCTTGTTCTAATCCCTCTGCCAAGGGTTGAGCTTCATGAATTTTAAACCCCTCAATTTGAATCGCTCGCCCGATATTAAATGGGGTGCGACTTTTATCCTGAATCAACTCCGTGGGGGTGGCAACACCAAGTAAAACAAAAGTGAGCCGTTTGTATTCTGGGTTTTGCGCTCGTTTATTATAACAAGCGCGAATTGCGGCAAAAAAGTCATCAATCGGAAAATTTAACCCCAGAACACTATCAATTTCGTCAATAAAAATGACGATATTTTCCGACATCCGCACCAGCAGAACCGAGTCGATAAATTCATGCAAGCGTTGAACTGGAGAAAGTTCGTCGCGATCGCGCAACCAGGTTCTAAACTCCAGGCGACTGAACAAATTAAAATAACTGACCAGGGTATGAATAATCCCGCTATACCACTGCACCGGGGTCACGTCTTTATTCCCGATCGCCGATAAATCGATCGCTGCACAAGCGCATCCCTCTGCTTGTAGGGTTTGCATCGTCCGCAGTTGCAAGCTGGATTTACCCATTTGCCGCGACGTTAGGACATAGCAAAACTCTCCCGCCTTGAGATTCTCATAGAGTTCGCGATCGGCTTTACGGACCACATAGGTGGGAGAATCAGGCGGTAAACTTCCCCCGACTTGATAGTACATTGACGTCAGTTTTTTATTCATCCAGTCACCCATCTCTACCTGTATTGGTCCTCGGTTTTAACCCTGAACAACCTCGAAAACCCTTCAGTCTTATTTTCACCCGTTGAGTTATGGCAACTCAAAGTCTGTTTCTGCTAAGTCACTCCCTCCACTACAGTTAATTGAGCGTTCACTAGGGCGAGTTCTAAAGGGAACTAATGTTCCAGCCCGGTCTTGAAAAACACTCAATAAATAACGCCCCGGTCGCATGAGTGAAAATTCATAATTCGGTTGGTTGGGGCCATTAGCATAAGCTGGAAATCGAGCTAAAGCATTATCGGTATTGGGGTCAATCACCACTACATAAATTCCCCGGGAATTCTGGCTTTCAATGCCATAAATTCTTCCAGAAATATAGCAAGCATCTTTATTTTGTTTCTGCTGTGCTAACCCTTGCTCTATTGTCTGGGATTTCACTTCCTCTGATGACACCCCAGAACAGGTTTCAGAACCTGTGGATGGCATAGAGGGTTGCAGGCGTTGACCCCGTTCAGACCCTCTACTGTCTGCACCTAAGCCAGAAGATAGCCCTAAGTTTTGGTGGTTCCCTCGGGAGCAGTTATCCGCGAAAACTCTTACGGTTTGAGAATGAACTGCTGGAGTAAAACATACCGGAATTGCCAAGGCTACCATCATGAGAATTTCGGGTAGATGTTTGAGAGTCATGGAAACTTATAAGCTCCTCGAATATAACTGGCCCGACTATGGTAAGAAGCCCCTAAATCTCAATTATTCATCGAGTCGATTGCGGAAATATTGGCGATATAAATCACATCGTTCGACGGCCTCATTCCCTTGAAACTTAACTAACCCCATACTATGTAATTTAAACGCCTGTTCTGAGGGTAACCGTACCGGATTTGGACTAAAAACAACCTCTTTCATGGCTCTAGCCAATGCCGGATGTTGTTCTAAATTCCAGAGGTGACGCCGCAAATGGTCGTTATAAAAACCAGCTTCAGTGGGAGCAGTTTTTAAGAGGGTTTCTAAGGTAATGTCTTGTCGAGCAATATGATAGAGCGCTAACCGCACTAAGAAGGGGTGTCCTCCTACCATATTCATAAGACGATTGACGTCTGCTTCGCACCAATTGATTCCATATCGCTGGGCTAAATCTTGGACGAGATTGGGGGTAAATTCCGGTAATTCAATCGGTAATCCTACATTAAAGGGGGATTGATTGATATTCATGGGAATGTAAACTTCAGTGGAATGAACCACGACTAAGCGAAGTTTTTTCCAAATCTCGCGCCGTTTTGATTCTTCGTGCCATGCTCGCAATAACCCAAAAAAGTCATCAGCAATATCCGGATGTTGAAAAACCCGGTCTACTTCATCCAGACATAAGGCTAAAGGGGTATTAATTTCTCGGAGAAGATAGTCTTCAAAGTAGGATTTGCAGTTGACATTACTGCCTAAAAAATCATCCCAATATTCCGGGAGTTGATTGGGGAGTTGTAACTGCTGACCGATATAGGCACAGAACCATTGTAAGAATTTATCCAGGCTGGCAAATACCCCTTTATCGGCTAAATGAAAGCTCAAATGAACGGGGCGATAGCCATGATTGGCCGCATGATTGAGAATGCGAGCCATTAAAGAAGTTTTGCCCATTTGTCGCGGTGCTTTGATCCGAATCAGTGCACCGGGTTGCAAAATCATTTCATAACAGCGCTCTTCGATCGGGCTACGATTGACATAAAAGGGAGAGGCTAAATCTACTTGCCCTTCTGGGAGTTCCGGTCCGGCAAAGGGGAGGGGACGACCATCGGCACTTTCCCAGGTGGGGGTTAAGGCGCTGATGACGGCAGATTCTACCGCAACTTGCCGGGGGAGAATCCCCGTGTCGATCGCCTGGAGCACTTCGGTGACGAGTTCGGGGGTATCGAGGGGCGATCGCCATTCGCGCTGGGGTACACCTTGTAATAAAGTGCGCAGATCATAGCTGACGGGAGAATCCGTCGGCCAATTGATCCGAATGGCGAACATATCCAGTGTGCCATCTTTGCGGGTCTCTCGCACTTCTCGGGCGAGGCGCACTTCTTCAATTACCAGGTCACTAAAGGCGGATTGTCCAGAGAGTAACAGTAACAAGCGATCGCAAGCTTGGAGTTCCTGTTGCAGTTGCTCCAATCCCTTCTCTCCTGACTGGGGATGATTCCCCGCGAGGATGAGTTGATGACCCGCACTGGCGATCGCCTGGGTTAACGGCGTCAGAAGTCGTTCATCGGGTTGGCGATCGCCGAAAAATATCGCAACTTTCCGACTCACCATTGCTGGAGACGAAACAGCGGCGATCGCACTTGATGTCTCCGGTAATACCCAGGAGTCTGCACCTCTAGCGGTTGGCGAACCCAGATTCACCTCTAAACCGGGTAACACTGCGGCGCGATGTTGCACCCAGCGTTGATCCAGAAATGCTCGCAGTTCGCTTTCCTTCCCGCGAGTCCCCCCTTCAATGCCAAATTTCTTATAAACTTGGCCCATCCGTTTAAGGCAGGCTCCTTTTGAAGTTTCTACCTGTTCGGCAATATCTTCATAATCCTGATCCTCGGCAAACCGTAGCAAAAAGACTCGCTCCTGATCGGGAGAAAGCTGATGCTGATGCGCTATTTGAGTTAGGAACTCGCGGGAAAACACCGATTTACTGCCCCTTTAACGATACAATAACAGAGACTCTGTTATCCTCGGATAGTTCCTCTGTTTCAGAGGGTATCCCAGAATTCTGCTCCATTTATAAGATATCTTACTACAGTAGCGATGATTTATCCGGATTAATCCAGTTTTTTTCAGAGGGTTCAGCCCCTGGTCTGGGAAAAAAGGGGAGTTGTAGAGGATGGCTGGCCTAGTTAAAGAGGCTAGGTCGGGTCTATTTGATGATAAAGGGACCCCAGTCAGCCCTTCCTGAGCCAAGGGGCGAGCTTTCAGAGGATGGTTTCAGGGAACTCCCAGTCATAATCCGTACCTCCTCACTGTAGGAACCGTTATACCTGACTCTTGATAGAGGTGAGCGAATTGGCGATCGGCTAAGATTAACCTGAATAAAGTGAACCCCCCCAATGAAGGAAGGGTTAAAATGACTTGAATGCCCTATCATCGGGGCTGATTTACCTTCTGGTTTAACGTCGCTGTTATTCTTCAATTTCTAACGGTTACCCCTAAATTCCGATGGATAATCAATTTCCCTTTTCTGGATTTATCTCCCCTACCCGCTTTATTCCGGTCCAGGAAACGGTCCTGTCTCAAGAGAATTTTTCTGATTTCGCTATGGCGGGAAAGGGTATCAAAATCCTCAATTGGAATGTTGCCAAAAATAACAATACTTCTAAATGGGCTATTGATTTTTATAATATCATAGAGAGTTATCAGCCCGATTTAATCTGTTTTCAAGAAATTGAGTTAAATAAAAATACTCAAAAAGTTTTAGCTTTAGAGTCAATGGGCTGGAGATTTTCTCCCAATTTTATCGATTCTTATTACAATACTTATTGTGGGATTTTAACGGCATCTAAAGTCCAGCCGATTGCCAGTCGAGCCATTCTGACGCCAGAATTTGAACCCGTAACCAATACCCCCAAGGTTTCGCTCATAGCTGAATATCCCTTAAAAGAAACGGGACAAACTCTTTTAGTAGTGAATACTCATGCCATTAATTTTGTCAACCTCCATAAGTTTAAATCCCAACTCCAAAAACTAGAAGCGGTTTTAGGCGATCGCCAGGAACCCTTGATTATGTGTGGAGATTTTAATACCTGGAGTCAAGGGCGGTTTAATTTATTAAAGTTGATGGCAAAACGACTACATTTAGTCTCGGTTCATTTTTCCAAAGAGGAACAAGCTAAACTTAAAACCTTTTTGGGTTCGCCGCCTTTAGATCATATTTTTTATCGCGGTTTAAGGCTTAAACCCCAGACCGCAAAGGTTTTAGATAAACTGTACTCCTCGGATCATAAACCGATGGTAGTGGAATTGGCCCTTGTCGTGTAACCTAGAACAAGGAGAAAGGAGAGCAGCAGACGCGCTCAATAGGGAAACTGTGGATCTAAATTATACGGCACTGGCGATCGCAATTATCGTTGCCTTTTATGGAGTGGGATTGGGGATGGCAGGTCATGCAGTCATGACGGTGCGATCGGCGCGGGGTGCGGTAGCTTGGGCAATTTCTTTGTGTATTTTTCCATTTATTGCCCTTCCCTTATATTGGGTGTTTGGAAGTCACAAATTTTATGGATATGCCGATGCCCATCGCTATGCTGACCGCGAATATCGGGGGATTATTCAACAAGTTTATCAGGATATTCGACAATATTCCTCGGCTGAACTGGAAAACTTTACAGAGATAGCGCAATTAGCTGATGGATTGACCCAACTTCCCTTTACCTCAGGGAACTCCGCGACCTTACTCATTGATGGAAGGCAAACCTTTCCAGCGCTTCTCAAGGCGATGGATACAGCAGAGGATTACCTGTTAATTCAATTTTATATTGTGCGAGATGATGAAATTGGGAATGCTTTTAAGGAAAAAATGATTGCTAAAGCCCGGGAAGGAGTGCGGGTTTATTTTATTTATGATGCGATCGGGTCTTATACCCTTTCTGCTGAATATTTACGGGAACTCAGAAGGAGTGGAGTTTGGGTGGCCTCCTTTAATAGTACCAAACGGAAACGAAACCGATTTCAACTTAATTTTCGGAATCATCGCAAAATCTTAATTGTTGATGGCAAACAAGCGTTTATCGGAGGGTTAAATCTGGGGAAAGAATACCTCGGAAAAGACCCCCGTCTGAGTCCTTGGCGGGATACCCATTTAGAAATTAAAGGTCCATCGGTGCAATGTATTCAAGTTGCCTTTCTCAAGGATTGGTATTGGGCGGTTCGAGAAATTCCGGAGGTCCATTGGACAATTCAAATAGCCCCGGAGAATCAAACGGCGATTATTGTGCCTACGGGTCCGGGAGATCAACTCCCCGCTTGTACCCTGTTTATGGTGAGTCTGATCAATAGCGCCCGGAGTCGGTTGTGGATCACGAGTCCCTATTTTGTTCCGAATGAACCTGTCCTTACGGCTTTAAAATTGGCCGCCTTGCGGGGGGTAGATGTGCGAATTTTATTACCCAGTCACCCGGATCATATCCATGTTTATCTTGCTTCCTTGTCCTATATTACGGAAGTTGAAAGCACGGGAGTTAAGCTGTATCGTTATCGTCCAGGATTCCTGCACCAGAAAGTTTTCCTGATTGATCGCACTCTGGCAGGAGTGGGCACTACTAATTTAGATAATCGCTCGTTTCACCTCAATTTTGAAATTATGGCTTTTATAGCGAATTCTCGCTTTGTTAGCGAGGTGGAAACCATGCTGAAAACTGATTTTGAGAACGCCTATTTAGTGGATTCAACTCAACTGGCCCATCAGACACTTTGGTTTCGGTTAGCGGTGCGGGTCGCCCGTTTAATGTCCCCTATTTTGTAGAGAATTTAGGGCATAAATTAGGCATGAGTTTTACATTCCTTTTATCTAGGGTAGCATTTTGTTCCTTTACAAAAATCGGGAACAAGATGCGCCCCCTCATGATTAAAGTTCTCTTTAGCCCCCTTTTTGAAGGGGGCTGGGGAGAGTTTTACAGAAGGAAAACCCTACATCTAATGAGTGAGGTTAACTCTAATCAAACCCTTACTGATTCCAGACAAAGACTTGGGCTTCATATTCACCCAAATCGAGGACTAATTGGTTATCGTGAGATTCAATATCGTAGTTTCTTGTCCATTCGTGCCATTGTCCATTTTCGGGGAAGTCAGGAATGGTATAACCTCCGAGAAAATTCCCGGAAAAATTGGCAACCACGACGACTCGTGACCCTTCGTCATTCCATCGAATATAAGCGATCACTTGGTCATCAGGGTTTTCGTGGATAAACTCGATATTTTCGCTTTGAATGGCATGATTCTGTTTGCGTAAGGCGATTAACCCCTTATAGTAATCAAATAAACTACGGTTACGTTCGTTGTCTAAAAGATACCATTTGAGTTCGCAGGTTTGATTGGGATGTCGGCAACTATCTTGACCAAATTCTTGACCCATCCACAGCATAGGAATACCCACAGTGGTCATTAGGATTACTGCCCCTAATTTAGTTCGCCCAAAAGCTGGGTCATCAAAAATGCCGCGATCGCCTAACAAGTTGAGGATCCGCTCTTGGTCGTGATTGGATAGGTAGTTAATCACATTGGTGGAGTCTTCATACCCCTGCTTTTTGCAATCTAGCACTTCCTTGAGCTGTTCCATGTCAAGACTGTCATTATTGCAAATATAATCTACTAAAAAGTAGTGAAAACTGTCATGCCAACAGCCATCCATCGGCCCTTCAAATCGGGCATATTTTGGTTTTTCGGGGATATGTTCTCCGATATTATAAAAGGGTTTAGGCCCAGCGGTTTCTCGGGCAACTTTGGCAATCCAATGTAAATACTCCCAATTGGCGAGTTGACTTAAGGCATCATAGCGCAGTCCGTCAATATGATATTCTTGAATCCAGTAGCTGACGACATCCCCGGTAAAGGACCAGGCTGGACGAATATCTAAGTTTTCATCATAATGGTCGTAATTAAATTCCGGACCCCACCAATTGTTTTCATCATCGGGATAATGCTTATAGTGATAGTACCAGTAATCCCGGTCAATTTTTAACAAGGGACATTCATCATTGGAATGATTCAAAACGATATCCATGATCACCCGAATTCCTCGGGCATGACATTCATCAACGAAACGCTTTAAATCGAAGGAGGAACCGTAATGGGGGGCGGGGGCAAAATAGTGACTGACGAGATATCCCCAGCCTTGATCTCCGGCCATGACGGGCATTAATTCGATCGCATTTATCCCCAAATCGGCTAAGTAATCTAATTTGGCGATCGCTGATTCAAAACCTCCTTGATCTCGGTCCTCTTTTTGACCGCAAAAGTTACCCAATAGCATTTCATAGATGACTAACTCTCCATTACTGGGTAAGGGAACCTGATCATGCTGCCAAACATAAGTATCAACTATGGGTTCCCCATCTTTAATTCTGAGAATTCCATTTTGCCCGGTTTTATCAATTTCCTTGGCATAAGGGTCGATCGCATACACCCAGGAATCTGGATCTAAATATTCAGTTTTAGTCTGTACTCGAAATTTATACTCATAAACCCCATCTTCGAGGTTGACTGAAGTGCGAAAATAACCCTGGTCGTCTTTTTCCATTGGAATGTTTTCCCATTTGGAAAATGAGCCGATTAATGCGGCCCCTTTATTATAGGGTGCAAACAACTTAAATTCAATCGCCTTAGCCATTAAAGTTCTCTCTTGTTTTAAAAAAATAAATCTGTAGCACAAGCACAACCCACTCGGTGTCTGTTGAGACTCCGGCGAGTTGGCGTCAAAGTGGTATGGGTCCAAAGAAGGGAAGGCTTTATACGAGACTCCTTCTTCCATCCAGGGGGAAATTGTCTGCTCGATTTAGCTGACCTTTTCTGGGAGGGGACGAAGGTACTCAATAGAGCACCTTTTTGGGTCATGATAGGAATGATAACTCACCTCAATTGTCAGGACTCTCTAACTGAAGAAAGTATCATCTATCTATCGGAAGTTAGATCTTTGGGTTAAGTTGGCCGATCGCGAACAAACAGCCAGGGGTCCAGATTTGGGTCAGGCGATCGCGCTTGGGCGGTTTAAGGGTGAGTACAAGGGGACAGTTTTGCTGGGGAATCGATGGAATGGCAGCCAGATATCTCGTGAGCCGTTAAAATGGAACGATTGATAGACCTCTTGCTTTCAACTCTGGCTTTCAAGGAGTACAAATCCCCCCAACTCCCCTGATCAAGGGAAGCTTTTTAAAATTCTGCAAGAAGTCTCATAAAAACACCACTCGCACTGAGTTAACCCTCAACTGTATTAACGTCATGGAATTTAAAAGTCCTGCTTTTTTTATTGGTAATACCCTTCCCTTTGAGCATACCTGCGATGGTGAACAGAGTTCTCCACCCCTGAGTTGGGACTCCCCCCCGCCTGGGACGATTAGTTTTGTGTTGATTGTCGAAGATCCGGATGCCTCTACTCGCAGCCTCACTCACTGGCTGGCTTATGATATTCCGGCGAATATTCGCCACCTACCTCACGGTGTGCCGAACGAACCGAGACTAGAACGAGGCGGAGTCCAGGGGAAAAATGATTTTGGCACGTTAGGATATAGTGCGCCTTGTCCCGAGGAGGGAACCCACCGCTATTTTTTCAAATTGTATGCCTTAGATACTTTGCTGAGTTTAGAACCTGGGGCCAGCAAGGCGGAGGTAAAATCGGCAATGGAAGGTCATATTTTAGGGGCGGTTGAATTGATGGGACGGTATGGCAGAACGGGTTAATTGAGACGGGAGGGGGGAGGGGTCGAAGCTTGGGGGCGATCGCCCTATTTACCCCTGTTTTTGGGTAGCTTATCCCACTCCTGGAATACCTGACCCAGGTTAAACTATCGGTAAAGTCCAACCCGATGGTGTTCTGATGGCGAAGGTCTACAGTACGCAGGAGTTAATTGAAATTTTAGAGCAGGAGCGCCGCGCTTGCTTGAGAGGGGAGCGTTTGAACTTATCGGCGACTCCGGCGATCGGTCTTTCGGTGGTTGACCAGTTCCTCAAACCGGAAGGTCTGCAAAAGTTTACGGCTTATCAAGATTTTAAAGCGGCGGTGCATGACTATCAGCGATCGCACCAGGTGTCGGGTCTGATTTGCCATGAAATTACCCTCAAAGGCAAAACCCTCTCTTATCCTCAACTCCATGATCAGTTGATTGCGCTACCCGAGGACCTGGAGACTCTGAAAGCGGCAAAACCTGCGCTGTTGTCGTTTTGGTCGGACGTGACGGAGGG
The DNA here is from genome assembly GCA_965650385.1 of uncultured Oscillatoriaceae bacterium. GTDB lineage: Bacteria > Cyanobacteriota > Cyanobacteriia > Cyanobacteriales > Laspinemataceae > Laspinema. Next base: position 19,371 of record CBFGOM010000050.1, on the reverse strand, counting down.
AATGGATTTGTATCTGCGGGTGAATAATGGGTTGAACGATCGCCAGATTTCTAAAGCAGATGTGGAAGCGATCGCCCTCAAAACTGAATGGGCGACTTTGTTTAAATGGGAAAAATCTGACTTTCTGGAAATCCTCCTGCAATTAGGATGGGGTAAACCGGAAGAAGCATCCTATCGGCGATCGTGGCCCGAATCGGGGACTGAAGATATTCATGCGGTTAATCCGGGCCATCGACCCATTTGTTAGCAGCAAAAACCCACACCCGGCGCAGCCTTCGGCTAGGAAAGGGTGCGGGTTTAGCGCTAGTTTTTCAGTTCTCCGTTTTGCCAACTGCCCTCGACGCGCGTCCCATCAGCATAAATATAGATGCCGGTTCCGTGTTTTTCACCTTCAGAAAATTGGCCTTCGTAGCGATCGCCATTGGCGTAGGTACAGCTTCCGGTGCCGTGAAATTTCCCATCAGCAAATTCCCCTTCACAGCGATCGCCATTGGCAAAACTGTAAGTGCCTTGACCGCTAAATTGTCCGTCTTGAAATGTTCCGGAATAACTATTTCCGTTAGCAAATGTAAACACCCCTTGTCCACTAAATTTACCTTCGACAAATTCCCCTTCATAGCGATTGCCATTCTGAAAGGTTAGGGTTCCCCGTCCTTGGGGTTTGCCATTGACAAAAGGTCCTTGATAACGGTTGCCATTGGTAAATTCCCGGACTCCTTCGCCGTTAAATTGACCATCCCTGAATTCTCCTTCATAACGACTGCGATCGGCAAAGGCGAAAATTCCCCGGCCCTCGGGTTTGCCATTGACAAACTGTCCTTCATAGCGATCGCCATTGCTATACTCACGCACCCCTTGTCCGTTTAATTGGCCTTCGGTAAATTCGCCTTCATATCGTCCGCCATCGGCAAAGGTATAAATTCCCTGTCCTTGGGGTTGACTATTCACCAATTCCCCTTCATAACGATTACCATTGGCATATTCACAAGACCCTTGACCGTTGAGTTTGCCATCAGCAACGGTTCCTGTACAGCGGTTGCCATTAGGAAATACAAACGTGCCGTTACCGGCAGGAGAACCCTCTACAAATTCACCTTCAAATCGGATGCCATTCCCCGAAGTATAGGACCCGGTGCCGTGAAATTTGCCATCTTTAAAAGTGCCTTCGTAGCGATTGCCATTAGCAAATTCCCGGACTCCGGTTCCATTAAATTGACCATTGCTAAATTCGCCTTCATATCGACTATTATCGGCAAAGGTATAAAGGCCTCGGCCATGAGGTTGGCCTTCTTTAAACTCTCCCTCATAGCGATCGCCATTGGCATAGGTACAGACTGCGGGACCGCTAAGTTTGCCTTCTTGCAGTTCTCCCTCACAACGACCGCCATCGGGTAAAGTGACCACACCGGCGATCGCAGGCCAAGGGAGAGTCAAGGCGAGGGCAATGGACAAGGAAATTCCGACTGAATGGATAGAACAAAGCATAAATCAATTCAGGGTAAACAACATTAAATTAGGGGTTTGGGTTTTGGGTGGCGGTTGATGTGATATCAGCCCGATCTACCACCGTCCCCCGTCATTTATGAATCCTCTAGGCGGAATACAATGCGACGAATCTCATCCTGTAAACCATTTTCTGATGGCTCAAATTTCCAGTTCTCAACTTGCTTGATTGCTGAATTATCGAGGGCCGGATGACCACTAGACTCTTCTAATCTGACGTCAATCACGTTACCGGAGGGGTCAACATCCAAACTCAGTAAGACTACCCCTTCCAATCCGGCGTCTCGGGCAATTCTAGGATAGCTGGGTTTTCCGCAGCGAATGCATTCTACGGATCCTGACCCATCTGGGGAACCATTGGGCGAACCGGCAGCAGATCCGGAATTAGCACCCGGTTCCATTGGTCCAATGTTGCCACCAAAGGGTTCGGATGCGGTACCGTTATCACTGTTTCCGGTCCAGGTGGAGGGAGAAGTTGAGGCGGTGTTGTTCCCGGGAGAGTAGGGGTTGCCAGCGGTTGGTAAGTCATTCAAGAAGTTAGAACCCGTCTCACCACTCCCGGGGTTCGGGTTGATCACGGGCGATTCACCAACACCCGATGGCGCACTATTGGCATTGGGGGTGAAGGGTTCATTGAGTCCCGAATCACTATTATTATCCCAACTTGAAGGGGCACTATTTTGATTGTCCCCGATGGGTGGTGCAGGATTGTTCGGTTCCAGTTGTGAGAGTAAGTCAGGATTGCCGGTGTTATCGGGTCTAGGGTTGAGGACGGGACTGCCGGTATTCTCGGGTAGGGGTTGGAGATTCGGGGTGAAGGGTTCCTCGGGGGTGTCGTTGCTGTTGTCATCCCAAGGCGATCGCGCGTCGGGACTGGGTTCCTCTATTACAGGGGTTGTCTCTGAGTTCGGAATTTCGGTGAGGAATTCTTCCTCAGCGGTTTCCGGTAAACTGCTGGTGACTGGGGGTTCGAGGGATTGCGGTTCGTTTAAGGGTTCATTGAGGGACCGGATATTTTCATTAAACGGATTGGACGAGGCAACCTCTGGATCGTCCAAGGCGATCGGTTGATTCGTTGAGTTTAATTCGTTCATCCACTCGGATTCGGGACCCGGGGTTTGCGGGACAGTGCTCACTACCGGGGGTTCCGGTAGTCTGTCCACCGGATTAACTGGAGGTAGGGGTTCTAAATTTGGTGTCTCCGGTTCCTGGGCGATCGGCGGACTTTCTACCGGATCCAGGGGCGCAGGTGCGGATACAGAAGGTGCTTCCTGGGGTATTAAGGGTGCAGGAGTTGCCGCAGGTTTCGGCATCGGTTCCGGCATGAAAGGTTCAGGAACTGCGGGGGGTTGCTCTTGCAGTAAAGGTTCCGGTTCGACCATTTCGGGTTCTGGCAAGGGTTCCGGTTCGACCATTTCTGGTTCCGGCAAGGGTTCCGGTTCGACTATTTCCGGTTCCGGCAAGGGTTCTGGTTCGACCATTTCTGGTTCCGGCAAGGGTTCCGGTTCCGGTTGGGGCTCGGGTTCCGGTTCCGGTTCTGGGATTGCTAATGCTTGGGGTTCTGGCGGTGGCGGGTCTTCCTCCGGTTCGGGTTCGGGTTCGGGTTCTTCAAGGACAATGAACTCAATGGGTTCCTCGATCGCTTCAGCTGATCGCGTCTCCATCCAGTTCGCCATCAATGGCAACAAAACCAAATGCACTACGGCTGAACCCACCAGGGTCCATCCAATCAGCTTTTTGATTTGCTCCTCTTGTTGTTCTCGTTGCGCCGCAGAAACGGTAGAAAAAGTCATGCCTGCTAGATCTCCTCAGAACATAAGATGTGGACAACAGGGGCGCGATCGCTCCGTCCTGTTTCTCCAACACCCAAAAAATGCCGGAGTAATACCCCTTAAAGTTTTTAACACTATTGAAAGTTATTAGCAATAGAGTCGTAAAAATATTAGCACTATTACAGCAAATTGAGATAAAAAGCACTCGGATCGAAGGGGTCTCGTTTCCATAAAACAAGGGGGATGATTTGTCAAGTCCGGGTTTAGGGGATCACATTTAGGGGTTGAAATGATGTGCAGGAAAGAGTTTCAAGCCTTTTATCCTGTTCTATCCCCCAGAGGAAAGTCCCTAAGTGGAGGGAAAATCTTCCCTAGATCCTTGCAAATTAGTTTCAATTATGTATGGGTTTTTTAACAAATTTTATTAAGAGCAGAGGGGCCAGTTGCGTAAACCCTTGCCCTTTCCTGACGGAACGCTACGCCGAGTGTCGGTTTTTACGAGTCAGTGAAGGTTTGCCCAGGTTTTGATGAAAAAGGGAGCAACGTGAGAAACCGCGTCACTTTGGCAGGATAAATGGAGTGAAACGGCCCGAGTTGGGTCTTTCATCACTTCAATGCGATCGCAAGTGCGAATCCCTTCCGGTGATTGATATTCTATTTTGAGGCAATAATAACTGTGTTCTTCATTTTGTTCTAAAATATGACAGTTTATAGTATAATTAAACCAATCCCAGCCTAAACGATGGAGTAATTCTCGTTCCACAATTTGAGCCGGATGGGGTAACAGTGACCAACCGCGATACACTGAATCTAATTGGTGAATATCACCCTGACGGGTGAGAATTGCCGTCAAGGATTCGGGCGTAAGTCTCCCATAAAACCGACCCTCGGGAAAGGCGATCGCCGTGGGTGCAAACCGATGACCTCCAAAGTGGGTACATTGCCAAATTCTGACCTGAGTTAGAGATAATTTCTCTATTGTTTCTAAGGCTTGACGATAGAAAATATTCCCATATCGGGCACAGCATTTATCGTAACTACCATGAGTGCAAATCAAAATATCTTTCGCGTCATCGACTGCTGGATTAATGTCCAATTGCTCTAACAAGTTTGTTTTTACAATCGGCAGACTTGCCTCAAGATTCGGTAAGTTAAATTCTTGCTTTTGATAGCCCAAAGCCAATCCAGGAGGTTTGCGGAAAATCAAGAGTTTTGTAGTATTACTGGGGCAATTCCCATACATGAAGCCGAAGCGTACCTCTAATTTATTCTCCTGAATGGCTGCCGTGAGTTGCAGATAATTCCGTTTGAATTCATCAGATAGGGCGGGAGAATGCCAGATTTCCATTGTCCAAGGAGGCGGGCATTCTATAAAGACATAAATCGGGGCCGTATCCGCCGTTCCGATTAAATCCTCTTCCTCTGTTTGTTGCGAGCAAAAAAATTGATTCATAACTCTCTTATTGTCTTAGATAGACAGGCAATTTCTTTGTCATTGCCAGAATTGATACCTATTTTCAAGCCATTTTCCCTCGGGTTTGCCACAGCAACCACAGGAAATAAGGGGTGCCGATCGCCGCAACTACTAACCCAGCCGGAATTTCTTTCGGGGCTAATACGACTCGGCCAATGGTATCAGAAATTGCGACTAAAAGCGCGCCTAAAATTGCTGCAAAGGGTACTAATTTTCGATGATTTGTGCCAACAAGAATCCGGGCGGCATGGGGGGCAATTAATCCTACAAAACTAACAGTTCCCACAGTGGAAACGGCTGCGGCAGCTAAGGCAACGGCGATCGCCAATAAGATGCCTCGGGCTTTTTGCAGGGGAATTCCTACCAACCGGGGTACATCATCCCCGAGGGCCATTAAATCCAGCCAACGTGAGAAAATCCAAGCGATGGGCAGCAGAACCAAGGGCCATGCAATTAAACGCCACAAATCCATCCATTCCCGGGCGTAAGTGCTCCCAGATAGCCAGACTAGGGCTTGGGCGACGCGCAATTTAGCCATAACAACTAACAGGTTGATTCCGGAACTACAGAAGGCAGAAACGGCAATTCCGACAAGGGCTAAACTAGCGGGAGAGAGCCCATCGCGCCATGCCAGGAGGCAGACGACAGCAAAGGCAACAAAAGCGCCGACAAACGCCGCGATCGCCACTGCTTCTACGGGGGGATTGGGCAGTAAAATCAGGACGCACATTGCCCCTAATCCCGCCCCGGAGGTAATGCCGACGATTTCGGGACCGGCGATCGCATTTCTCACAACCCCTTGCAACAGCAACCCACTCACCGCCAGGGACGCCCCGGCAAAGATTGCCACCAGCAGACGGGGCAAGCGTAAGCTAAAGATAACTTTTTGTGAGAGGGCAGTTCCGCCTCCGAGGAAAGTTGCCAGGATTTGGGAGAGGTTCAAGGTAATTCCGCCCCAGACTAACCCAGCAACCAAGGCAACTGCTAGGGCAACCATTGCAGTTCCCAGTAACAAAGGATAAGAGAAGCGCCGGGAAGGACGATGACTGGAAGTGAGGGCGGTTCTCCCTTTGCTGCCATCCAGATTAGCAGTTTTTCGGACTAATCCAATTAAAAACGGTGCACCGACAAGGGGGATGACAGTTCCTACAGGAATTTCGCTTAAATTGGTTTTCACACTTTGGGCGAAAATATCCGCCGCGACGAGGACCACCGCACCCCAAATTGCTGAACCGGGCAACAATAGGGCGTGAGGGCGACATCCCATCAATCTCACTAAATGGGGGGCGACTAATCCGATAAATCCTATAGGTCCGACGACACTCACCGCAACCGCCGCCAGGAAGACAGCGATCGCAGTTGCAGATAAGCGCGTCAGTTGCACTCGTTGTCCCAGCGATCGCGCCATGTCATCGCCGAGGAGTAGCACATCGAGAGAGTGTGACATCAACAGGGCTAACCCCGCAGCGATCGCCACCCGGGGAAAGGCATAAGCGCTATTACTCCAGTCTGTTTGTAGTAACGAACCGGCCCCCCAAAAGAATAATCCCGTGGTTTGGTTTTCATAAAAGATTTGCAAGAGTGCTGTAAACGAAGCCAGGGCAAGGGAAACGGCAACGCCGGAGAGGGTGAGACGAATGGGAGAAACCTGCACTCCGGCAGCAATGGCGTAGGTTAATCCGGCAGCCAGCAATCCCCCGGTGAGTGCCACTAAAACCGGCGATCGGGCGAACCAGTCTGGGGCAAAAATTCCCGTCGCTGTCACCGCAAAATAAGCGCCCGCATTAATCCCCAGCGTAGAGGAAGAGGCAAGGGGATTGCGTGTGACAGTTTGTAGCAATGCCCCAGCGATTCCCCAAGCAGCCCCGGTAATGACTGCGATCGCCGCCCGAGGCAAGCGCATCAATCGCACAATATTATGGGTGGCGAGATTATCATCCGGGGCAACAATAGCATTAATCGTTGTCCCTATATTAATATTAGTTTGTCCCTGAATGATATGCATAAACAGCAACATCACCAGCAGCAACAATCCCCCCAACAAAATCACAGCCGCCGAAATCAATTGGCGAGAAGCAATTGGAGATAATTTTGAACCAAAAATCTTAAATACCATTTTATAATGAATACCCAATTCAGTGAGCAAAAATCTATCATGCGCGACTCGCGCATCAGCCAAGTCACGAGGAATTTGCCTGATTTTGCGTCAATGCCTGCACAACCTTGTCTACAAATACCTCTGCGGAAAGGGGACCGCCAAATATCCAAGTATCGCTACCAATGGAATATAAGCGACTCTCTTTGACAAATGCCAAATTTTTCCAAATTGGATTTTGTTCCAACTGCTTGAAATAGGGATTATTCTCTTCTGTACTATAGAAAAAATTGGCATTTTCTACGGGAGGCAACGACTCAATCCAGACGGTGTTAAAACCAAATGGCTCTACCGTCCCTTGCCAAGCATTAGTTAAACCCAATTTTTGCAAAATTTGCACCGCCATTGCATTATTATTAAATAACCGAATTTGCGGCGCACCCCCGACGAATTGACCGAGAATAAATGGATTTTGGGGGAGTTGTTTCCCCTGTAACTGTTGGGCGGCAGCCTCAAATTTTGCTTGCATTGCCTGCAAGACTGCCTCACCTTTTGGTTTGGCATTCACCACTTCCGCAATCTTCAGAAAAGTTTGTTCCATTTCATCCAATTGCCGAATCCCAGTTTCTGGGGCAGGATAGGGGTCAAATAATAAAGTAGGCGCGATCGCAGACAGGGTATCCACAATTGCCTCATGGCGCAACTTCACCCCAATAATCAGATCCGGTTCCAATTGGGCGATCGCTTCTAAACTCGGTTCCTGTCGCGTTCCCACATCCACCACCGTATCCGCCAGTTGCGGTTCAATTTGCACAAATTCGTTATAACCGGCGATATCCGCCACCCCCACCGGCTGAATTCCTAAGGCTAACAAATCCTCCACATAAACCCATTCTAATGCCACAATTCGCGTGGGGGGTTCTGCAAATTCGAGGGAAGAATTCACCTCAGTTTGAGAAGGAGTACCATTGGTACAGGCAACCACCAATAAACCCAGAGAAAAATAAACAATAAATCGGATAACTGGTGCAAGTAATCGGAGGATCCCCCCCTGCCCCCCCCTTAAGAAGGGGGGGGAATTGATTCCAGCTTTTTCCCCTAATTCAAAACACTCTAAAGCCCCCCTTTTTAAGGGGGTTTGGGGGGAGCTAACCGCTGTAACAATCACCAAAACTACTAATAAAACTCCTGTCATGATTTAACCTCCCCCATCTCCTCTAAAATTCCCAATTCTGACGGAAAGCAAGTCGGAGTACCAGTTACCGGATGGGGAATCACCATCATTTCCACTCCAAATCCGGCTAAAATATTCTCCGGCGTCATCACTTCTGCTGGAGGACCACTAGCAATTAATTCACCGGAACGCAACATCAGAATATGATCGCTATAAGCAGCCGCTTGATTCAAATCATGTAACACCCAGCCGACGGTTATTTTCCGTTCCCGGTTAAGCGTTCTAACTAATGCTAGAATATCAATTTGATGGCGAATATCTAAAAATGTTGTCGGTTCATCTAATAGTAAAACCTGGGTTTCTTGGGCTAATGCCATCGCAATCCAAGCCCGTTGGCGTTCGCCTCCAGAGAGGGTATCCATCAGGCGATCGCGTAAGGAAGTGAGTCCCGTTACACTTAATGCCCAATCCATCGCTGCCAAATCATTGTGAGACAGTCCCCCCAACAGTGATCGATGGGGATATCGCCCATAAGCGATCGCCTCCCATACTGTAATTCCAGCCGGGATATCCGGGGACTGCGGCAGCATCGCCAATTGACGGGCGATCATCCGAGTTGGCATTGTAGCAATCTCTCGCCCATGCAGATAAATTGCACCCTGCTGCGGCTTTAAAAGTCGCGCCAGGGTGCGTAATACGGTGCTTTTTCCCGATCCATTGGGCCCAATTAAAGCCGTCACCTTTCCGGTTTCCAGGGAGAGGGAAAGATCGGGAACAATCGGGCGATCGCCGTAACTAATATTTAGGTTGCGGGCGTTAATGGCAACCAAAATGAGTCCTCCTTACCTTGTCAAAGATTGGGCTAATTATACTCTGGGTTTGGATCATTTTTTCCCTAATTTACACTTCAACTCTCTACCCCGAATTAGCCCGTTAATGCGGGCTAATTCGCTGAAACCTAACCCGGGTGGGGGTTGAATCTTTTTTAAAAACCGATTTTCACCGGGTCCTCCGCCACTTCATATAAGGCATTAGTGACGGTTCCGAAAGCCGAAGCATGAGGGCGATCGCCATCGTCGGCATATCCATAAGTAATTAACCGATTCCGATTTAAGCACAGTTTGGTAAACTTTGGTGCAAGCAGATTAAACAATTCAAATCGTTCTTGCAATTCCGGGAAGCGATGTTGATAGTTCAAGATTGCCTGACGCACTTGTTTCCAAAAAGCGCGTTCCGGATAGTTGTGATACGTTTCCACAATATCGGATAAATAGCGATGGTGGCAAATAAACAATCCAGCAAAAATAAACTGGCAAAGTCCTTCCGGGGTTTCGGTGAGTAACACTGCCCGCAATTCTGGGGAAATGATATCTAATTCCGGCAAAGGATGACGGCTGATGTTGACATCATCTACAAAATCTTTCATTGCCAAACGATGCGGCAGATGATTTTTGAGGACCAAAATCGTGTTTTCCCCATGAGGAGAAAAGACCACCCCATACCGATACAGGTAATGCAGCAGCGGGGGTAAGATGACATTAAATAGCTGTTCCAGCCATGCTTCCATTGTCAATCCTGATTTTTCAATCAGTTGAGAAATAAAGGGTTTGCCATTACCATCGATATGCACCAATGCCGCCAAGGTAATGGGTTTTTCCTCCGGTTCACAATAGGAAAGCACACTTTCTCGCCAGAGACAGCCCAGCATTTCTTTATATTGATAAGGTGCGCCCTGAAGTTCCGTATAGTAACAGCGATCGTAGTTGATGCTGGCAACTTCTCCCGGGAGAATCATCCGGCATTCTTCCGATAGAAAAGCGTCGCGATCGCAGATAGATTTGACCAATTCTGTGACTTTGGGGGCAATCGCCGTACGTTCTCCTGGTAGTCCCCGATAGACTAAGGTATTGAAAATACTCAGGGGTAATTTAACGTGACGTTTTTGGGTATTGCTAATATTGACAAAAGTGCGGATTGACTGTTGCGGTAAATAAGAGTCGGGACTTTTGCCCAAAAAGATAATTCCCCCGGTGGCAATTTCTTCCGCATACAGGGAGACTACGATATTATTCCACTGCCAATCATGAACTGGCATGAATAAATAATCATCGGGATTAACTAAATGAGCGTTTAGGATGTCCTGAAATTCTGAAATCGTGGCTTGTCCTAATTCTTCCTGAATCAGAGTTTGATAATCCAGGGTTTGTACCCCATTAAATTGCGCGCGTTCTTTCAATACTGCAATCCAAGCCAGATGAATGGGTTGCTTGCTTTCTGGGGCATGGGCAAGATAATCATCATACCCAAACCCGATACGTCCCTTGTTAAACGTAATCCAAGGATGCCCTTCCATTTCCCCTTCTAACTGGGCATAATCTAACCCTAGTAAATCAATTTCTTGAGTTTCTTTCCGGGCATCCAAATGAGCATCTGCCAGTAAAGTATTGCTGAATTCTTTAATCAAATGTCCGGCAGTTTGTGCCGTCATGCCTACAGCCGTATGAGAATCGAGAACAAGTTGGAAGGGATTTGTCGTGACTTCCCATGCAGTCCCATTCCACCGTTGAATTGATTCAACTTTGACGCGATAGCTATCAAATAACCGTTGTTTGGCTTCAAACTGATAGGCAATCCCTTCTGGTAGAGACAGTTTATATCGCGCTTCTGTCTCGCTGATTTGTTCGATGATTTCCGGTTGGATAATTTCTTCATACATGAACTCGGATAGCATTTTTGCCAGTAACTTTGCGCTAACTTTTTGCCAGCGTTCGGGTTGTAAGGCTTGGTTGAGAATTGTTAAATTTTCCATTGTTTTACTTCCTTAAATTCAATCATTTACCCGGTATATCCACCGGAATCGGACGAGGGAATCCTGCGAAAATTGTCCATTTGGCAAAGGCTAAATTTGCCAAACAAATTGCTGCTGCAACCCAGAGGGGGGCGGCTAAACTAAAGCTACTCACCACCCAAGATGCCAGCAAGGGCGCACTCAAATGACCCAAGTTAGCAAAAGACATGGCAAGACTGTAGTTAAAATGCAGGCGATCGCTGCTACTATTGCCAAATAATCTCAGTTCTAAAGTTGCTTGAGTTACGGCTAAACAAAAGCCATAAATGATTCTGGCAAGTACAATAATTCCCAGAGAGTTGGTCCACCCTTGGAGGAAAAGAGTCACAGCTAATAAGCCAATTCCTATCCAATAAATCGAACTCAGACGTTCAGATTTACAAAATTGGCGGATGTAAGGTAAAGCCGCGATCGCCATCAAGCTGGGAATCATAAACAGATAGCTACTTGTCACCAAATCTACATTAAAGTTGTCGGCTTGGGTGACATAAGCGGTAAAAAAGGGACGCACTAAATTATTGGCGAGTTGAAAGGTTAAAATCACCAAGCCAATGGCAAGCATAAACCCCCATTGACTGCCAATTGTGCCTGTCCCTGTTTCCGATTTTTCCGGCTGGCGGGTGGATACCTTTCTTAAGATGAATAAACAGAGACAAAATTGGAATAAATCCGCTGCGGCAACTCCATAAAATAGCCGCAAAGGTGCTTCTAAATTCACCATCCAAGCCCCGGCGATCGTCCCAGCGACAATCGCCCCATGAAATACCGCTTGATAGGTTCCTGCAATAGTAGATTGCCGTTCTTTCCCTGCCAGTTGAATAATTAAAGGATAGACTAACAGGTAAGAACTTTTGAACAGCAGCAAACAAATGGTATAGGCAAGAAACTGATTTGCATTGGTACTGGTTGCCATCAATGCTGTCATCACTGCTGCGCCAGCTTGACCCCCATACAGGAGATATTTAACTTCCCAAAATCGGGCTAAAAATCCCCATGCGGGCGCACAGATGACCACGGTTAGCCGACAGACAAAGATGTAAAAGCCGGTATAGGCTAAATCCTCCACCCCAAATACTTTACTGAAAAATTGGGGATAAAATGGCGAGAGTAAAACCTCGGAAAAAATTGCGAGGAATACACATAAAAAGAGTGCGCCAAATCGCAGGGATTTCTCAGGTTTCATCAAGCGACACCAAACTGCTGGAAAACATTGCGGCGATCGACTCGATAAACGCTTTCACCCAGCAGGGTATTAATAATCACCGAGTTGCGATAACAGCCTAATCCTAAATCGGGTGCACCCACGCCATGACTGTGCAATTCGCCATTTTGCACAAAAATTTGATTGGGGATATCTTGGGTTAATGCCAGTCGATAATCGAGGTTGACCCCATAGCGATTTTTGTCATCCCAACGAATCAAATCGCGAATTCCTTCAATACAGTTGGGAATTGCATGATCATACCCCGTGGCAAGAATAATGCAGTCGGTTTCATGGGTAAGGCGAGTTTCTTGTTGGCGATGTCGGTATCCCAAAATAAAGCGATCGCCTACGGATTCCACTTCCTTCACTTCCACCAGGGAGAGTAGCTTAACATCCGGTTGATTGCCACAAACAGAACGTTCATACAGCAAATCGTAAATATCGGCAATGGTTGTTGCACTAATGCCTTTATAAAGCAAGTTTTGCTGAGACAGAACCATATCCCGTTTTTGCGGAGGTAAGGCGTAGAAATAATTCGTATAATCTGGGGAAAAATGTTCTAACCCCAGCTTTGAATATTCCATCGGGAAGAATCCTTGCGATCGCGTGTGCCATTCCAGGTGATAGCCATAATTCGGCTGTTCCTGCAACAGTTCATAAAACACTTCTCCCGCACTTTGTCCCGAACCAATCACGGTAATGGATTGAGATTCCCGACAGCGATCGCGCTTGTGCAGAAACTCGGCAGAATGAAAGACTTTCTCCGAATGAACCGTTCTAAAACAGGAGGGAATTTGGGGAATACTTCCCACCCCTAAAACTAAATGCCGCGTATTATAGGTTAAAATTGCCCCAGTTTCAACCTGGCGAACTTGTACCTGATAATGACTCTCAGTTCCCGTATTTTCCCAGGTAATCCCTTCCACTCGTTGTCCAAATTGACAACAGTCTAACTGTTGTGCCACCCATTGACAATAGTGGTTATATTCCTGGCGGGGGATGTGAAAATTTTCGTAAAAATAGAAATGGTACAGACGAGAATGTGCCTGGAGATAGTTGAGAAAACTATAGGGACTGGTGGGGTCTGCCATTGTCACCAAATCCGCCAAAAATGGCACTTGAATCGTACAGCTTTCGATGAGTAATCCCGAATGCCATTGAAATTTTGGTTTTTGTTCCAGGAACAGAGATTTAACGCCTGTGGGGGCTAAAAGGGCCGCTAATCCTAAATTAAACGGTCCAATTCCTACGCCGATAATATCATAAAGGGGTTCTATCATGATTCCCACTTCTCCATAAAGCGATCGCGACTGCAAAACATCAAAGCCGCGTGTTTATCCGGTAACGTAATTTCTCGCTGAAATTCAAACCCGCAACGTTCAAATACATGAATCATTTTTTGATTGCGGATATCCGGTTCTGTGACAATTTTTTGAGTTGGCAAATGCTGCAACTGAAACGCTGTCATTGCCTTTAACAAGGGTAACGCATACCCTTTCCCCAGGTAATCCGGTTCTCCAATTAATAAATGAATTCCCTGGTCCTCCGGATGGGGTTGATAACAGTTGGCAATGATATCATCCTTCGTCCAATAGGACTCCCAATAACTCATGGGAACCCCATCTAAATACCCAATATAGAGCGTTTGATGGGTATCTGCGATCGCCCGTTCCAAATGGGAGTGCATTTTATCCAACTCTAATCCTAAATTCCAAAAGGGAATCACATGAGGTTGATTCATCCACTGATGAATTCTCGTTAAATCTTCCCCTAACTGAACCTCGCGAAAAGCAATGGTTTTATCCAAGTTTGAGTCATACTTCTGGTAAGCAAACTCTAGCTTTTTTTCTAATTCTATTGATGCCATAATGTTCTCGGTATTCTTCTATTCCTTGCGTCACTATGAACGTTTGTAGTAACCCCTTCAGGGCAGGGATTGCCTTAAGATGACTCCTAAAGGAGTCACTACGAACGTTCTATCAACCGGCAACCAATGGATTATCCAATTCCACATAAACCGACTGAGTTGCCAAAGAACCCACTAACTCATCCATATCATGAAATCGCGTTAGTAAATTGGCTTTACAACGTAACTTCGGCTGAGATAAATTCTCCAAAATATTTGACCCATTGGTATTCATCCCTTTTGCCTGTTTTAACACTTGGCGCAACTCCGCCAGCAAGAGGGTTTCATCCACCAATCCTGCTACTCCAAACCCATTAATCAATCCAAACAGATTATTTTGGAAGAAATAATAAGCCAATCGTTCATCGGCTACCGCATCATCGCAGACGGTTTGACTTTTCTCTCCAATTCCAGGCAAAATGGTGTTGAGATGTTCATAGCAAGACTGACGGAAGTAATAGCCTTGGTTGTCCCGATAATAAAAGCGTTCTGGATATCCCTCGGCTAACTGCACCACACTATTTTGCTGATGTGCTTCTACCGCGATTCCATGTGTAAAGTACAACCAGAGAATCGGTTGTAAAGAAATTCGTAAGTAGCGACGGAACCAATCTAAACTCACCTCTGAAGAGGTTCGATTTTCTTGTTTGGCTAAAGTTTTAATCAGATTTGCCAGACGAGAACCATCGCCATAAATTGAATCTTGACAGAGGGAACTAATGCAGGTGGCATCGGTTGCCGGATTAGTTTGAAATGGATTTTGTCGCAGAATGGTGGCAAAAGTGGGTAAAGGTTCGCCGTTGAATTGAACGGCTAAAAATGCCGGGTCCCGAATAATATCGAATTGAGGATAATTTTGTTGCAATTCTTCCCCTATGGGACCGGCTAAAATCTGATAGACTTCCACACTACGTTCCAACTCTTTATAGAGATTCATTCGTACCGAGTTAGTAATCTTCACATTTAGGGAAAGTTTGAACATGAATGCCGCATCGGAATGATAAACCGTCCGAATGGAAGAGGTGGGCAAAAATGCCCGTCCTTGGGGTCCTAAATCTTCGATTAACCCCTGATTAAATAAGGTTTGTCCCACAGGTTGGCGGCGCAAATACTGTGCTTGCCAGGGATGCAAGGGCAGTAGGGAATAGTCATCGGGTTGGCAATACTGCTGCTTAAATTCTTCAGACACGTGCGAATCCGCAATCAGTTCAGTTTTAATTAACTGAGTTGTGGTTTCTGGAAGTGCAGACCCTTCTAAAACAATCGAGGGATGCAAGCGAAAATAATGTAAGGAAAATTTGCCTTTTAATTCGGGGGAATAAGTCGGTAAATCTTCATCCGCAAACCCTTGACGACTCTTGGGAGTGGGATGCAACAGATGTCCGAAAATTAATGCTTGTTCTGTTTCTCCAAAGGTGCTGTGAAACCCGGTGAGACTTTCCGCATCCCGACGCCGATCGCGCACGAATTGTTCAATATTGCGGCAACTTTGCACCACGCGCAACAACAGTTCATCTTGGGAACCACTACTGTGATTGGCTAGGGCTAATTCTTTGCTGAATAGGGCCACTAATGTCACATAATCTAGTTCTAGGAATTCCGATTTCCCCGCAATTTGATAGTACAGGGGAAATTCAAAACAATGCCGTCCTGTTGGGGAGAAATAGCGAACTCCCGCCTTGACTTCTACCCCTTGATGCGGTAAAGAACAGCAGAGAATTTGTGCAGATTCCAGGCGGTTTTGCAGTTCCGGATATTCTTCCCGGCTGGCAATTTTGCCACTGCCAGTTTCCTTCAAATAACAATTCAAAAAACTTTGAATCGTAGCGTGATCGGCAATCTGTTTATCCGTCAGATTGATGTTCTGTTCTCGATTAATTACGGTCAGTTGTTGTACCATTGGGATTGTTTGGAGTAAATTTTTCTATTTTTGCAAAGACAAAGTGAACTCTTTCCCCACTTGCTTTACGCTATCGAGAATTCTTCCGATATCAGCCAGGGTAGTCCGAGGATTGAGTAAGGTAAATTTGAGATAAGCATTCCCGGCAATGCAGGTTTGCGCCAGGACAACTTCCCCCCGTTGCAGCAACGTTAAGCGAATTTGGGAATTAATCCAATTATCCTGTTCTGAATTTCCGGAACTGTAGCGAAAAACTACGGCATTCAGGGTGGGAATAGTGGCGAGTTCTAATTGGGAATCGGCGCGAATCATTTGCGCCGTTGCGGAGGCAATTTGAATCGTGGTTTCTATCATTTCGCCAAACTTTGCTCGTCCCAATGCCTGTAACGAAATACACAGTTTTAGGGCATCAAATCGGCGAGTAGTTTGAATAGATTTGGTAACTAAATCAGGAATTCCTTCCGCTTCGTTAGTTTCAGGGTTGAGATAATCGGCGTGGAGTTTCATTAAGTCAAAATTTGACTTGTCTTTAAGCAAAAATGCTCCACAACTAATCGGCTGATAAAATAGCTTGTGAAAGTCTACAGTAATTGAATCTGATAACTCGATTCCTGCCAGTTGGGGGCGATACCGATCGCTCATCACCAAAGCCCCCCCATAAGCGGCATCGACGTGGAACCACAGTCCGTTTTCTTGAGCAATTTCTGCTAAGGGAACTAACGGGTCAATACTGCCAAAATCCGTAGTTCCCACGGTTGCCACAATGGCGATCACCGTTAACCCTTGTGCCTGCAATTCAGCTAATTTTACCCGAACTGAATCCGGAGATAATCGGTAATTTTCATCCGTCTCTACGGGAATCACCGCTTGTTCTCCCAATCCCAATAACGCACAAGATTGGCGAATCGTAAAATGTGCCACATCCGAACATAAAATGCGCCATTGATGCGCTTGTGGGGGTAATCCTTGCTGCTGAATCGACCAATTTAATTGCTGTTTGGCATAGCGATCGCGCGCTAGTAACATCCCCATAAAATTCGACTGGGTTCCGCCACTGGTGAAGATGCCATCCGCTGCCGCATCATAGCCAAATTCACTGCATAACCAGTTTGTTAACTGCTGTTCCAACACCGTTGCTGCGGGACTTTGGTCCCAGGAATCCATCGATTGATTCGTTGCTGAAATTAACACCTCTGCCGCTAATGCCGGAATCAGGGGAGGACAATGTAAATGTGCGATACAGCGCGGATGGGTAACCACCACAGAATGGGCGATCGCCTTCTCCCCCACCTTTTTAAGAATCTCTACTAATAACTGTGGATTCTCTGGACAAATCTCCGTCCCTGCCAACCCTGCCACCAACTCAATCGGCGTCGCGCCACTATAGGGCTGTTTCTGACTCGCAAACTGGCGAATCACCTCCGCTGCCGCATCGGCGATCGCCTGCCGATACGCCTCGATACTCCCCTCAGAATCCGTCAAAAAACAGCTATCCCACTGCCGATCCTTTGACGCGATCGCCCCTGTTTGTTCTACCTCTAACATTAGCTCACCTCTGCTAACTGTGCCAACAGTTGCCCTTCTGCTGCCTTCACCGCTGCTGCAAAAATCTCACAAACCTGGTCAATTTGCTCTGCCGTGATAATTAAGGGCGGCAAAAACCGCACTACCGACCCATGACGACCCCCCAATTCCAGAATCAATCCTCGACTCAAACATTCTGCTTGGATGCGCCGCGCGAGTAAGGTATGGGCTGGATAACTGCCGCGATCGCAAGCTGTGGCGTCGGTATTCACGATTTCTACCCCCACCATTAACCCCCGTCCACGCACCTCACCGATACAGCGGGAATCCCCTTGTAATTGCCGCAAATGACCCATCAGGCGATCGCCCAATTCATGGGCGCGATCCACTAAGCCAAAATCCTGAATGTACCGCAGGGTCGCCAATCCTGCTGCCATCGCCATCTGATTTCCTCGGAATGTGCCCGCGTGTGCCCCAGGAGACCATTGATCCAAGTCTTTGTGATACAACACTACCGATAAGGGTAAACTCCCCCCGATCGCCTTGGATAACAACACCACATCGGGAACAATCCCGGCGTGTTCAAACGCATAGAGTTTCCCCGTCCGACCCCACCCCGTCTGAATTTCATCCACAATCAGGGGGATGCCGCGATCGCGGGTAATCCGGCGAATCTCTCTCACCCAGCGATCAGGGGCTGGAATCGCCCCGCCTTCGCCTTGGACCATTTCCAGAATCATTCCGGCAGGGGGTGTAATCCCACTTTCCGGGTCTGTGAGAATATGCTCAATATAATGGCTGCTGAGGCGATGTCCGAACTCACCTCCGATGCCAAACGGACAGCGATAATTATAGGGATAGGGGAGAAAATGAACCTCCGGCATTAAATTTGCAACTTGCTGTTTCGGTGCAAGGTTTCCAGTCAAACTTAACGCCCCATTCGTCATCCCATGATAACCGCCGTGAAATGAAAGCATACTCCGGCGACCCGTTGCCGTCTTAACTAGCTTCACTGCTGCTTCTGTGGCGTCGGCCCCAGTTGGCCCACAAAACTGGATGCGGGCATTCCGGGCAAACCCTGCGGGTAAACTGGCAAACAACTCCTCGACAAACTGGTGTTTCACCGGAGTTGTGAGGTCTAAGGTATGCAAGGGAAGACTACTATCGAGAACCTCTCGCATTGCAGCGATCGCCACCGGATGATTATGTCCCAATGCCAAGGTTCCCGCCCCTGCTAAACAGTCCAAATATTGATTGCCATCGGTATCGGTAATAAAGACTCCTTTTGCTTCCCGAATGGCAATGGGAATCCGCCGGGGATAGCTGCGGGCGTTGGATTCTCGTTGCGCCTGCCGGTTTAAATACTGTTGCGATTGATTACTGGGTAATGGAGTCCGATAATCAGTCCTTGGGAGTGACGTAACGTTGGGTTCCTGGTCATGAGAGCCTTTATCAATCTGATGTACCACGGTTTTATTCCTCTAAGTTGTTGGACAGAATATTAAATACTAGTTGAGAGTTATTTTCAATTGTGAACCAGCATACTACTCCTGAGAAAATTTAGCAATAGCTAGAGAAAATTTTTTTCAGCGCCTCTGGGGATTGTCCTGAATCCTGATTCTGAAAGGTGTTGAGCCGATTTACTAAGTGCGATCGCCTCGGAATCTGTTTTCCTAGCTTAATCCAGGTATCAAAAGTCCTTTTTATAGAGTAGCCCGCACAGGCGGGCTAATTCCGCGTTCCTCCCCAGCTTTGAGGATGGAGGTTTTTATAAACTCAACGGTTCCTCCCCCCTTACCAACTCAAAGAATAGCCTAAACGAATGCTTCTCCCGCGCCCTGCTGCATAGGCGGTATCCGCCCCTTGCAATTGAGAAACCACCGGAAAATATTCCGCATTGAATAAATTTTCGACCCCCAAAACGAGACGACCCCGCCCAATATTCAAGCTACTGATTAAATCTACAGTAAC
>CBFGOM010000049.1:0-33445 GCA_965650385.1 uncultured Oscillatoriaceae bacterium | reverse complement strand
CTTCCCTCTTGCCCTCCTACCAACTGACCCCCTTTCTTATTTACGGAGGGGGTAAGGTGGCAATTAGGTAATTTTTTGAAGTGCATCAAATAACGCAGTTAAGGCTTCTTGAGCCGTGGATTTTCCAACACCATAACAAGAGCGTTTCCGCCATGCGATCGCCGGGAGATGACCGGGTACAGCGTCTAAAGAAAAGTCGAGTTCGTCATAGTAAATCCAGTTTTCTTGGACTCGCCATCGGAGGCGATCGCAAAATTCGGTATAATTCCCTTGGGCGGTTTCCCAAATTTGCTGTTGAATTCTCAATCCGAACTGACCATGACTATAGTATTCCCACAACCAATTAAGGGTAGCTAAATCAGTTTTTGGAAACCGGGCTAAGTCTTCTATGCTTAACCACCCTTCCTCTTCTCGAACCGTTGCTTTGAGGGCGATCGCCCAAGTTTCTTCATCGGCTTTTCTCCATTTTCCTTTAGAGAGTAAATTCATTAACCGACTATAATCAATTCCCACCTCCGAACTAGGATAAAAGGGTTCCGCAGTCTCTTCCGGAGTGGGGTGAATGGTACTCCCCTTCATCCAATCTGAAACTTGACCTAATACGGTTTCAATTTGCTGTAAATTCAACACCTCTAAATAAGCGGAAATTCCTTCTAACTGCGATTGGAGATAAGCCCGTTCTTCTCGGGCTTCTTGTAACTGAATTGTAACTTGATTAAACCGCTCATTAAACTGATTCTCTAGCTGGTAAAATCTCTCAGAATGACTCACGTTTTTTGGCTGATGCTGATGATTGAATTCTGCTTGTATTTGGTGACGCATCCACATTTTTCTCCCCCAGTCTATCTGAATTTGTTGTTTAGCTAAAAATGCTTTTCTGAATTTGCTGGATGGACTGCCCGGAACTGGGGTCAAATCCCATCCACACCGAGAACAGCGTTGATGTTCTCCCTCTAAATAGTCCGTATCACAAATGGGACAGAGATTCGTCATATTTTCTCAAAATCTGCACTATAATTTAAAGAATAAAAATCATAAATCACAACATTAAACCAATTAGCAAGTCTAAATGAGGGTAAATGCAGAGAAAAATCTTCTGGAGTTTACCCTCACTGTATTTTTGAGGAATTAAAAACTCAAGTTAGCTCAAAATCCCGGATTGAGTCACCTTTAAAATGATTCCGACTAAGGAACCAATGAGCAAAATCATATTAGTTAGGGAACTAATAGCAAAGCCGATGACTCGTTTTTCAGCCGCTTGGTAATATCCCCAGGCGTAAATAATCCGTCCTAGGACCCAAACTCCACCGATCGCCCCCGCCCAAACTGGACTGACAAATTCCGAAAAAATCCATAACCCAGGCAAAAATGAAACCAGTTGTTCTAAAGTATTTTCATGGACCCGCACCACTCTTTCAAAATCTGGATTTCCTGACATGGCTGGGGGCATGATTTTGTATTTAGCTCTGGCACGACCGACATTAATCGTGACAACAAAGTAAACCATTAAGGCAGCAACGGTGGCTAAACTAGGCCAAGGCGATATCATAACGTAACCTCTATTTTACGGAGAAATAGACTAATTTTATCTCGCTTTAAATTATGACATGATTGGGGGACAGGGGGAAAGTGCTGCCGTCAAGAATTTTATTTTCAATGACAACTATCCCTTTCTCTGTCAAGTTAAGGACTAATCCGGACCTCGATTTCTGCGAGTCTCTCTTCAACTGCCGTGATGCGTTCTTTGAGTTCGATCGCCAAGATAGCCAGGTTATCAAATTGTTGGGCAAGGGAGGGATCATCCGGTTTTCTGGGTGTTGACACGGGCGGAGACTCTTCCGAGGGTTGGGGACGAGAAATTGGGGGAGATGCGGCGGGTTGTCTTGCTAGTCTAGCGACGTCGGATTGTAACTGATTGAGTTGCGATCGCAGGCTGAAAATTTCGGATTCTAAGCGAGCAATTCGAGTAGAATCGGCAACGGACCCTTGTGCAGGTGTTTCCGTGAATATCAGTAATAAAGTCAAACCAAACAGGAGAATAATTCGATAAATTGGGGTCAGCATGATATGATTTTATAAATTTTTATTCCTGTCTATTTTATCATGGAGAATCGAAACTGGCTAAATTTCAAAAACTTGAATTGACAACAGAAAATATCGTATAATTGAGGAAAGTAACGGACTGAATCGGATTTTAAAAACCCAAGCGGATGAATTGCCAGCAAACCCTATTAGAAATGGCCGAGTCTTATTTACGAGACGCTGTAGCACCCAATGCGACTATCCTCGACCAGGACCCCGATGCCTTAAAAACTGCCCTCCAAGGATTAGGTAGTCATCATTTATTGGGGTTAAAACTACCGGAACCTTGGGGAACGGTAGATCCACGAACCGCTTGGGAAATTCAGGAGGCGATCGCCCGTTACTCCGGTGCATTAGGGTTTTTACAAACCCAACATCAAAGTGCTGGAAGTGCAATTAGTCGGAGTCCGAATCAGGCATTAAAAGCTGAATATCTCCCCCAGTTAGCCACAGGAAATCGCTTGTTAGGGATTGGGTTTTCTCATTTGCGACGGCAGGGCGCTCCTTTAGTGAAAGCCTTACCTATCAACGGGGGATTTCTACTCTCAGGAACTGTGCCTTGGGTAACTGGATTTGGAGTATTTTCTGAGGTAGTTTTGGGTGCAAAATTACCCGATCGCAGGGTAGTTTATGGGATAATTCCCTTGGTAAATTGCCAAGAAGATGAGGGAAAAATTACCTGGAATCAGCCGATGTCTTTGGCGGCAATGCAATCGACTCAAACCGTTAGCGGCGTTCTGGAACAGTGGTTTTTGCCCGAGGAACGGGTGTTGTTTATGCAACCGGCTGGATGGATTCATGAAAGCGATCGCAAAAATGTGTTAAATAATAGTGCGTTAATCTTAGGATGTGCCCGCGCCGGATTAGATATCATTGAAGCGATCGCCCAGAAAAAAACCCTCCCTTTTATTTCTGCTGCATATCATACTCTTAATCGGGAACTGATGATCTGTCGTCAAAACATTCAGCAATTAATGTTTAATCAATCCAGGGAGGAACTGGATATTTGGTATTCCCAGGCGTTACCTTTGCGCGTTCAAGCGATTGATTTAGCCTATCGCGTGGCGCAAGGTGCGATTACGGTTTGTAGTGGCGCATCCAATTTGGCAGAATCCCAAGCGGGACGGGTGTATCGAGAGGCCCTGGTTTTTGGGGTGTCTGGGCAAACTTCAGCGGTGATGGAGGCAACTTTGGCACAATTGATGCGATCGCCGTAAATTAGAGAGCAAATTTGTTTAAAATTAAGATAAATTCAGGCTGTTAAACGGGCTTAATCATGGAAAAATTCGTCACAGATATTCGGGTGCGTCATTATGAGATGGATGCTTTAGGTCATGTTAATAATGCCAGTTACCAACATTATTTAGAAGATGTGGGAATTCAACATTCAGAATACCTGGGTTTTTCCCTCAACCGATATCGAGAATTGGGCGGGTATTTTATCATGCGGCGAGTCACCATTGATTATTTACGTCCAGCCGTTGCCGGGGATATTTTAGCGATTACGACTTGGTTAGAAAAGTTGAGGGGAACTCGGATTACTCGCCATTATGAAATTCGCAAAAAAGGCGAATCGGATTTAGTGGTAACCGCAGAAGTTCTGTGGGTTTGGGTGGATGCCGTCACCATGCGACCCAAAGCCATTCCCAAAGAATTTGTCACGACTTATGAGCAATATCAACAAGTTGGAATTGAATCCAATGGGGAGAAAATGTGAGTCATTTTTCCTGGGCATAATATAAATTTTATGACGATTAACTTATTATGGGAGGATGCTTTTGATAAAATTTAGTATAATCCTAAAAAGGAGGTTTATGATGAACTATAATTTAGAAAAGTTTAGATTTTTCCTTTTTTTATGGATTTATTGAATCAAAAAGTGTCTGTCAGTCGTTATTAGTTCTGCTTTTTAATAAAAACGTGTAAAAATAACGAGTGACGTCGTGACACCAAACAAGTAAGCCTGAGTTTTTCTTTGTTTTCAGTAACGACTCCCGTCGTTTCCAGGTTGGTTCTGTCTTTGAATTACAACCTCTCCACCTCTAGGCGAGACCCTTGGGGAGATTTAAAGACTTTCACTTGAGTGGGCAATCGTTCTCCTAGGGATTTGACATGAGTAATCACGCCAATAGTGCGGTTTTGTTGGCGTAAAGATTCGAGGATTTGGGTGACACTTTCTAG
The DNA here is from genome assembly GCA_965650385.1 of uncultured Oscillatoriaceae bacterium. Taxonomy (GTDB): domain Bacteria; phylum Cyanobacteriota; class Cyanobacteriia; order Cyanobacteriales; family Laspinemataceae; genus Laspinema. The sequence goes on along the minus strand of CBFGOM010000049.1, from coordinate 29,182 downwards.
GGTTTCTGAGTCTAAAGTTCCGAATCCTTCATCAAGGAATAAACTGCCTAATTCTGCACCCATTGAGAGTTTTTCCGACAGGGCGATCGCCATTGAGAGGGAGGTTGCAAAGGTTTCTCCCCCGGAAAGGGTTCGGACTCGCCGTAGTTCGCCCCCATTCCAGTTATCTTCAACCCAATATTCTCCCTCTTGCATTTGCAACGCATAGCGGGATTCAGTGAGTTCTTTTAACAGTAAAGTAGCTCGGGCAACTAATTCGGATTCTAAATGTTCTAAGATATAGGATTGAAATTCATTAGTTTTGAGATTTTGCGCTAAAACATGATAAATATCATAGTTTTTACTCACGGTTTCTTGTTCATCTAGGAGTTTTTCCGATTGGGCTTGTCTCTGTTCCGCCGATTGAATCCAGGTGGATAATTTTACTCGTTTATCTTGGGCGGTTTTTAATAGTTGTTCAGCAGTTTGTTTGGCTTGTTGTCGCTGTTGCAACTGGCGAGCATCGGTAGTGCGATCGCCGATTTCGGTTTGTAAATCTGCGATGCGAGTCGATAACTCAATGCTACTTTCTCGGTGGTGGGTGATTACCTGTTGCCATTTCGCCTGTTCTTCCGGGGAGGCAAGGGCGGTGAGAAAGGTGGATTCAGTTAAATTAGCGGCTTGTAATTGCGTCTGCCACCGGGTATGATACTGCTGTTGTTTCCCTTGGGCAGATTCAGCAGCAACCCGCGTTTGATGGGCGGTTTCTCGGGCTTGGATGACGCGATTTTCGGCAGTTTGATGGGCAGTTTCGGCAGCAGAAATCCGGCTGTTAAGGGTTTGTTTTTGTTCAGCTAGGGTTTGGGCGAGGGCTTGATAGGATAATCCCTCCGTCATCGCTGCCAGTTTTTCTCGCACTTCTTGGAGGTTTTGCTGCCGTCGGGTGAGTTCCTCCGTGGCAGCTTGGGCATCAGTGAGGGCGGTTTGATAGGTGCGGCTGCTAAACTCTTGGGCTTGTTGCGCAGTTTCCAGGCGGGTGAGGGCTTGTTGATAGGCGGCGGCTGCTTCTTTATAAGCCCGATCGCGCTTTTGCAGGGCTTCTCGTTCCTGCTGGAGGGCGATCGCATCCAATTCCTCACTCTCACTCCCTTGTAAAACCTCGGCAATCTGCTGTTTTAACCCCTGTTGCTGCTGAGTGAGGGCGGCGAGTTGTTCCTGAATTTCTCGCTGTTTCTGCGTGAGATTTTCTAGGGCAGCTTCGGCTTTGGTGGCATTCAGTTGGGCAGTTTGTAAAGCTTGTTTCGCTGTTGTTGCCTGGGTTTGTAATGCAGTGAGATCTACCCAGGCGATCGCAGGTAGCGGGGGTAATTCCGCCTCAGAATCCGGATGGATACCGCCACAAACTGGGCAGGTTTCTCCTGCCTCCAGAGACAAGCGTAAGGCTGCCGCATGGTTGGATTTTGTGGCTTCTGCGTTTGCCCTTTCCCCGGCAGCAATCTCTTGGGTGAGTTGAGCGATCGCCGTTTGTGCCGCTTGTAACTCAGTCAGGGCAGATTGATAAGTGCGATCGCCATTTGCCCGGTCCCGACTCACTTGATCCAGGGCTTGGGCTTGCTGTTTCCGTTGCTTTTCCGCCAGAGTCCCTTCCAGTAATAACGGGGCAACGGTTGTGAGACGCTCTAGGCGTTCCCCTCCCGGCTGGTGTCGTTCCCTGGCATCTGTTGTGAGAGAAAGCTGCACGGTTGCTGCTTTGACTTGGGCTTCCGCTTGGGTAAGTTCCTGCTTTGCTGCTTGTTGCTGTTGCTGTTTTTGCTGGCATTGGGTAGCAGCGATCGCCACTTCTTGTTCCAACTGTTGCCGCTGTTCCTCGTAGGCTTTCGCTTGGGCTAAAGCTTCCGCCCTTGCGGCAATTTGCGGCGCGAGGGCGGCAGCTTCTGCTCTCACTTCTGCCAGTTTTTGCCCTTCTGCCTGTAATTGGGTTTCCGCTTGGGTTAAATTCAGGGCGGCTTTTTGAGCCTGATTTGCCGCTAATTTATCTTGAGTGCGAGCCTCCTGAACCAATGCCCAATCCCCTTGCAGGCGATCAGCGAGTTGTGATCGCGCCAATCGTTCACTCAGGGCGGTGATTTCCGGCTGTCGCTGGGTGAGTTCGGCAAATTGTCGCTGAAACTTAGTGAGGCGTTCCAACTGCTCAAATAGCCGTTCTTCTGCTTCTAACAAAGTTTGGGCAGTTAACACCCCTTGATTCAGGAGTGGAATCTCAGTTTCTAAGGCGGCTAATTGCGATCGCTGTCCTTGAATGGCGATCGCATCGGGTACTTCCAAATCCGCAATTTGTCGCTCAATTGCCGCCAATTCCTGCTTTAATAATCGGGCTAAATCATTAGTCTCCTTCCGCATCCGCTCAAAAATTTCAAACCCCGCCAATTGCCGCAAAATTTCCCGACGTTTCCCCGTATTTCCTTTTAAAAATTCATCAAATTGACCTTGCGGTAACAAAATTACCCGAGTAAAGGTATCGAAATCCATGCCTAGAATGTCAGTAATCGCCTTTTTGCTTTCCCGTTCTTTCGTTTCCAGGGTTTCCCAACTGCCATCACCCTGAGATTTTTCTAATAAGACTTGCGTCACCGGGGTACTGGGACGATATCGCCAAGTTCGGGTAATTCGGTATTCTCCTACACTCACAGAAAACCGCAATTGCACTTTTAAAGTATTTGCCCCTTGACTGACTAATTCACCCGCTTGAGAGGTGCGAGATGTTGTCCCATACAGGGCATAAGTCATGGCATCCAGCAACGAAGATTTTCCCGCCCCAGTTGCCCCAGTAATTGCAAACAAATCCAGTTCCGAAAAATCCAGGGTTTGTTCTCGGCGAAAACTGGTAAATCCTTCCAGAGACAGTTCAAGAGGTCGCATAAAAATAAAATAATTTTATCGTAAATTTGGGTAATTTGGAGAGGGTCAACAATGGGTAATTGGGTCAGTCTCAATTAAAATTTGGGAAGCCAATTCATCATACCCAATTTGGGGTTTTTCGCGTCTGTAAAAACCCGCAGGCTGAACCCTGCGGGGAAATTTTGCCTTTTACACTGGATTTTTCTCTTTCAATTTATGATATAAATTCTGGAATTCTTGAACAACCAACGGATCCGGGGTGGTTTCTAACCGTTCTTGGTAATAGTGCCGAAATTCCTCTACGGGGTCAAATGAATTGCTGTCTCGAATTCGTTGCCCGGAATTAGCGGTTGCCTCGGGATAAATGGGTTGAATTTGTAACGCTTGGGGACAAATTTGCCGGACGCGATCGGCCAATCCTAACTGAGGGCTGTCTAATTTAACCATTACCTTGAGAAATCCTGGATAATATTGATAAGATTCCAAGGTATCATTTAACGTATCGCCATGACACCAAATGACTTTTAAAGGCTTTTGACAGGCAACGGGAATAAATTCGACTTGGGCTGAACTTCCCGGTTCTACTGTAATTAAACAAAATCCCTTTTCTTGTTCCGCTTCGCCGAAATCAATTTGAATCAAAGACCCGGAATAATAGGTGGGACAACTGGCTTTAATTTGTTGATGGACATGAATATGTCCCAGGGCAATATATTGGGCTTCTGGGGGTAAAATTTGCTCACCTAACGCATAAGTATCGCGGGTGTAATAGGCCACTTCCGATTGAGCCAACCGCGCGCCATCCATTGCTAAATGCCCCATGAGAACATTCACTCGATCGCCCCGAAATCCTTGGGTCAAATCGGCAAACAAATCTGCTACAATTTCGCGATAGCTTTGACGTTGGACGACTTCATCTTGAGTCCAAAGGGCGTGAGCATCTAACATCCTCCGTTCCGAGGCAAATGGCATGGCACCGACGCATAATTTACCAGTTTTTGTCTCCAATGTAATCACCCCGCCATCATCACCCCGGCGGGGTTTTCCTAATGCCTGAATTCCTGCTAAAGAGAGTAATGTAGCCAAGCCATCAATGCGCGTTGCCGAGTCATGATTTCCGGCGATCGCCACCGCTGGAATTCCCGCAGCTTGTAATCCACAAAAAAACTCATAGGCCACCCGTTCCGCATAAGCGGGGGGATTGGGAACATCAAAAATATCCCCGGCAATTAGGACCGCATCCACCTCCCATTCAATGGCATAAGCCAAAATTTGCTGTAACACGCCAGCAATTTCCCGAGTCCGGTCTATCCCTTTTAAACGTCGTCCCAGATGCCAATCTGCGGTGTGGATTAGTCGCATGGAAAGGAGTCCCAAATCAGTGCAATTATAGCTTCTATTCTACCATTTATAATTGCACTTTCGCTTTTAAAGGGTCGGTTCGGGACTCTCGGGCAAGGTCAAAGGGTTCGGTAATAAGCCCTCTTCTTGAATCAATCGTTCCATTAAATTTGGAGGGGTTGCGGACCGGAATGGACCACAATAAGAAATCTTTTGGACCGATAAAAACGCCCAATGATCCGGGGGAACATCACTAAAAAGCGGGGGTAAAACTTCTACTCGGTCTTCCACACAGGCTTGCACAATTTCCTCACGAGAAACGGAGGGCGGTGGCGCGGTTTGCGATCGCCCAGGACTTGCTAAAGTCGCGATCGCCAGCAATGCAGTGGTGACAATTCGGATGGGTTGCATCACTTTTCCTCCTCCCTTTAAATATCTTTAATTCAAGGCATAGTCTGATGATTCAGACCCCGTTTGTTTACTTCTCACGTTTAAGTTTAAACTGAGCCGCGCCATACATCCCCAAGGCGATCGCACTTAATAAAACTATCCCAGAAATTCCAGCGATCGGATTTTGGTCCATCCCCGTTATCCACTGCGGAACTGCCTCGGAATATTCGACTAATTGGCCCGTATTAATAATATAATAGCCGCAAACTAAACCCCCATGAAAACCAATCGGTAAACCCAAACGACCTTCCCCCACTCTTTTGGCCGCCAGCAAGGTTAACCCCAGCAATAGCAAACCGGGAAAGGCTGGTAAATTCCGAATCATCGCCTCAAGTGGCTTAATAAAATGTAAGAGGGCAAAAATTATGGCATTTGCTGCGATCGCCACTGCCGGACGGTAATCCCGTTTTAACTCATCGAACAGCCAACCGCGAAACAGTAACTCTTCAGCAAATCCGACCCCGAGGGCGATCGCCAGTCCTTCTACAAGAACCTTCGGCAATCCAGTCGGGTTTGGCAATTGCCATCCCAACCACCCTAACAAACCCTCAACTAGCAGTAATCCGAACAGACTCAACAAACCTAGGCCAAGACCTCCGAGAAGGTCTTGGCCGTTGTTTCGAGAAAACTCTAACCCATAGTCTTTAAGAATCTGGGGTTCTCCGTAGACCCGGGACCCCCAAAATCGCACCAGGAGAATAAACTCTCCGTATAAAACTGCCATTGATAAAATGCTCACCCAGTTGGGGTCCGGGACAAGCCAATAAATCGGCACCGCGAGTGGAACCCAAACCCCCAAAAGCATTGCCACAAAAATAGCTAACCTGCCTGGGGCCGGATAGTCACCGAAGCGGATCCAGTTCAATTTCACGCGATTCCCTTTTCCCTATTCGTCCGGTTCGATGGTACTGGTCAACCCATGATTTTTGAGAGTTTCGCAGTAAAACTCCGCGTGTTCCAGGGCGCAGGTAATCACCAAAGCAATGCCATTGCTATGGGCTTCCATCATAATGCTAACCGCTTGAGGCTGAGTCAAACTTGGAACGGTTTGCATTAACGTTTGCACCACGTGTTCCATCGAGTTAAAGTCATCATTATGTAGCAAAACTCGATAACGCGGTGCTATTTTCCGAACCGTTGAAGTCTTTTCAATGGTTTCTACTGACACGGCGCTCTCCTTTAATTCAGCGATCGTAAATTTTTGCAGTCAATCCTAGGATTTTGAAGCATTCCTATTCAGAATAACTTACTCATCCATCCACAGTGAAGACAAGGAGGGAAAACCGCACTGTTTCCCCCCTCAGATTTAGAAAAAACCCTACCCTCTGTTCCCCAAGACCGGGAAATTGGCCCGGGAGACCTAACACCCCCCTTCTCTTGTAGGGACGAGGGAAGGGGGAGATGACTATATTAGGGAGTCGCCACCCGTCCTTCCTGTAATCCGAACAGGACAAAATGCTCAAACGCACTATCAAAGGCCCCGCGACTGATAGCCCGGGCCACATCAATATTCCGGAATAAATAAGCGGATTCGCTGAATACCGGGCTCGGTTGACGACCCTGGAGTTCACCCTGTTCAATAAAGTGCTGGAATCCACTCACAAAACCCCCAGCGGCCACGATCGCAGCTACGTCAGGATTTTGAGTTAGATAGAACGTTTCATCAAATGCCGGATTAGGATTGCGCCGTTCAAACTGACCCGACTGGAGATAGTGGCTGTAACCACTGTTGAAAAGCCCAGCAGCAACTGCTTCGGCAACATCAGGATTTTGGCGGAGGTAGAAACTTTCTAAAAACAGCTTGACATTGCGATCGCGCCCTTCAAAAAATCCCGTCTGCACAAAATGGTCAAACCCACTCGTCACCTGACCCGTTCCCACTGCTACGGCAACATCAGGATTTCGGGCTAAATACTGCCCTTCATTGAAAAATTGGGTCACCGCAGGACGGCCCTCATTTCGGCCAAACAGCAAATAATGTTCTAACCCACTGGTCAAAGTCCCCGCAGCAACAGCTTCTGCTACCCCAGGATTTTGGGCTAAATAGCCTGCTTCATTAAAATACAGGCTTAGGGGGTTGATCCCTCGTTCAGTGACGGACTGAATGAAGTTTTCAAAACGCGGGGGCGGTGGCGGTGGTGCAGCGGGTTCCGTGGGTGCTGGTGCAGGGGGGAAGGGTTCGGCCCCTCCAGGACCCGGTAAAGAACCCGGATCCGCTGGCGGTGTTCCCACAGGAACCACAATCGGTTGAGTGGGAGAGATCGGTTGGGCGATCGCCACCACAAAGGCATCTCCTTGAACTCCCCCGGCGGCATTTGGCAACGGATTCACCGTAGGGAAATTCGCCGACCCACTTTGACCCGTGACAAACGCTGTTCCTGCGGCATTCACCGCGATCGCATTCCCCGACTCAAACCCATTTCCACCGAGATAGGTCAAATAATCAATCGTCCTCCCATCAGCGAGAATTTTACCCACAAACGCATCCCCATTTCCCCCAAAACTGGGCTGAATCGGCCCCACCTGGGGTAAATCCGAGGACGTGGTTTCCCCCGTCAAATAGACATTCCCGCGATTGTCGATCGCCATATCATTCCCCGACTCAAACCCAGTCCCCCCGAGGAAAGTAGAATAAATCAAACTTTTCCCATCCGGTGCCATTTTCGTGACAAAGGCTGAAGATAAGCCATTTAACTGCCCTTGAATCGGATTAACCGTGGGGAAATCTCCCAAGGGAATCACCGCCCGAGGTTGAGCATCCCGGGGGACTCCGGTGCTTCCGGCAATATAAACGTGACCCGCCGCATCAACCGCGATCGCATTCCCCACATCACTATCTCGTCCCCCTAAATAGGTCGAGTAAATTAACTGACTGCCATCACTACTAATTTTGGTGAGAAACGCATCTCCCCCGCCTCGATATCGCCGCTGGAATTCGTTCGCCAGGGGAAAGTTATCCGTGCTCGTTTGTCCCGTGACATACATATTCAGGGCCGCATCCACGGCGATCGCATTCCCGACCTCATTCCCAAATCCTCCTAGGAATGTCGAGTACAGCAGCCCTCCGAGGGGGTTAAACTTAGCCACAAACACATCGGACCCATTGGCCCCAATGGTATTTTGCACCGCCCCCACCATTGGGAAATTTTCCGACAAAGTTTGGCCGGTGACATAATAGTTCCCCTCACTATCGAGGGTAATCGCATTCACCAAATCAATCCCCGCGCCTCCGAAATAGGTCCCGGATTCGATAAATCCTCCACCAGGAGTCAACTTGACAATAAAGCCATCCCCTTGCCCATTAGCTGCCGTCTGGGCTGCGCCTATGCTGACGGGGAAATTATCGGAACTGGTTTGTCCCACCACAAAGGCGCTACCGCGACTATCCACGACCACATCTAAAGCCCGGTCATTTTCCAGGCCCCCTAAATAGGTCGAATAGAAAGCGCTGGCCCCATCGGCGGCAATTTTGGTAATAAAGGCATCAAACTTGAAAGACCCAGGGTTACTCAAAGCGCTTTGTAAGGGAATCCGCGTGGGAAAGTCCGTGGAGATGGTTCTTCCGGCGATATAGATATTCCCTTCCGCATCCAAGGCGATCGCATCCCCTTGGTCTTGCAGGGTCCCGCCCAAATAGCTGGAATATTGTAAGGTCGGGTCAATAATTAACGCATAGTTGGGGTCATAAGCGCCTAAGTCAAATCCAACTTTGCCCTCTCCCAGTAATTCATACTGACCCGCCACCGCCACGCGATCGCCGTCAATATCCTGATAAATAATCGGTGCGGCCTCAATTAACTCACCCAAAGCCGTTTGCAGTACCAGCGCCCCCTCCCGGAGGGTGACCGCCTCAACTCCGGTATAGTCCAACAGAATTTGTCCCGGGTCGGCTCCAGGATCCACCACAAATTCCCGTTTGAGTTCGCCTTCAGTGCCGCGATAGACCAAATCAATCCCGTCATAAAGGTCTCGATAGGCAATCCCTTGGTAGGTAGGAACATTCCTAGCTTCATCGGACCCGGATAAGAAATTAGCCAATCCAGGCAAAGGTTCTATCCCTTCAATCACCGGATCGCCATTGGCTCCCAAAAACTCTAAGCGGACTACGGAAGATTGCAAGTCATCGGATTCGGGGTCCGGTTGTGCCGCAGCAGTGAGAACCACCTCATCTGGGGTAAAGAAAATGGCATGAGAAGCGCCACGGACCGAGAAATTCACCGTGGGGTCAAATTGCCCTGCATTGGGAATAAAACTTAAGGGTAACTGGCTTAAATTGGGGACCTGTTCACCAAGCAAGGGGTCCCCGGTAGTCCCCTCCGGGGAAACCGATTCCGTTGGGGCGATCGCCTGCGGCATAGCTCCGCTTACCGGCAACCGTCCTTCCGTCTGACCATAGAGTAGCCAATGTTGCCACCCACTCTCAAACGCCCCAATTTCAACCGCCTGCGCCACATCGGGATAAGCGTTCAAATAAAACTCAGCATCGAATCCCGTGCCTCCCGCTTCAGTGGAGACAGGCCAAAGCCCAGCGGCATCGACCAGACTAGACGATTCTAGTGGCGATCGCCATTCGATTTCCAACCCCTCGACATCCATGTTGTTTTGCATCGTAAAAGTGTTTTAAATCAGACCAAAGCAGCACGATTCGGCAAGGGTAAGGCGTTTTGCCTGCTGGGAATCCATCGTGCTGGGTGTGATCATAGCCGATCCTTTCGTTAGACCCACGGATTTTCCCATTCTCGCCTGGGGGAGTCCCGGCATTGGTCCACCCTCTCTCTCCCAGATTACCCACTAAAGCCCATTTCTCAACCTCAGCCCTCTGATACCCAAGCCCGTTGTTCACACTCAGTTTTCCCGTTTAGCCCGCGCCCGCTGGCTTCGTCCGTATAGCCCTAGGCTTCAGCCTGCGGGTTTTGACAGACCTTGGATAGACCTTATTCCCAAGCAGATAGCAGGGAAATAGCAGGAGCAATTCCCAACCCAAAAAGGCAGTGACAGCCAGTTTCTTGTGCTGGGAAACAAATGGACCCCAGCCCTAGCAGCAAAACTTAACAAAAACTGAGTTAAACGCGATCGCTATGGGTATCCGTCCTCTGATAGACTTTTAGACGGTTGTAGCCAGAGAAAAGGCTGCTGATAGGCAGTTGGGAGGAAAATTCCGTGGATAGTGTAATTGGTTTAGAGATTATTGAAGTCGTCGAACAGGCCGCGATCGCTTCGGCTCGTTGGATGGGTAAAGGCGACAAAAATACCGCTGACCATGTGGCGGTAGAAGCCATGCGCGAACGCATGAACCGCATTCATATGCGAGGCCGCATCGTGATCGGGGAAGGCGAACGCGACGAAGCTCCCATGTTGTACATCGGAGAAGAAGTCGGCATCTGCACTCAAGAGAATGCCAAGCAATTCTGTGACCCCGAACAACTGATCGAAATTGATATCGCCGTTGACCCCTGCGAAGGCACTAATTTGGTCGCTTACGGACAAAACGGATCAATGGCAGTTCTCGCCATTGCCGAAAAAGGTGGTCTGTTCCGGGCTCCCGACTTCTACATGAAGAAGCTCGCCGCACCCGCCTGCGCCAAAAATCATGTGGACATCAATAAATCTGCCACGGAAAACCTGAAAATCCTCTCGGACTGCATGAGTCGCTCCATTGAGGAATTGGTCGTGGTGGTCATGGATCGTCCCCGTCACAAAGGCTTAATCGAAGAAATCCGCAGTGCCGGAGCCCGCGTGCGTCTGATCAGCGATGGAGATGTCTCTGCCGCGATTTCTTGCGCCTTCTCCGGAACCAACATCCATGCGCTGATGGGAATCGGTGCTGCTCCTGAAGGAGTCATCTCCGCTGCGGCTATGCGCTGTTTAGGCGGTCACTTCCAAGGTCAGCTCATCTACGACCCCGAAGTCGTGAAAACTGGCCTGATTGGTGAAAGCAAAGAAAGCAACATCGCTCGTTTGCAAGAAATGGGCATCACTGACCCCGATCGCGTTTACAACGCCGAAGAATTAGCCTCTGGGGACACCGTGCTGTTTGCCGCCTCCGGTATTACTCCCGGAACGTTAATGCAAGGGGTTCGCTTCTTCAAAGGCGGCGCTCGGACTCACAGTCTGGTTATTTCTAGCCAGTCGAGTACCGCTCGTTTTGTCGATACCATTCATATGTACGACGCTCCGAAGAGCCTACAATTGCGCTAATCCAAAACTCAGCGCGGTTAAGGAAGGAACGAAAGCAGGATGACCTCACAAGGGTGAAGTCACCGGGGTAAGAATCCGGCTGGTTAATCAGCACAGACTTTACCCCTGCGATCGCCACGGTGATCCCTTCTGCCGGTGGTGCGGACCCCTCTAAAGTCCGCTCCCTCCCTCTCCTTCCCCAACCCGCTCTCCGTGCAGGTCAGAGGATTTTTCCTCCAGTAACCCGCCGCTTCCCCTTGCTCAATCCCCGAGGATTGCGCTAACCCACCCGGGTTTCAGTTAGCATAAAAATAAAGACAACCCGATTAATTCAGTTCGCTAGAGATAGAATTTCATCGATACGCTTGTCAAACATCAAGAGGGCGTAAACGACTAAAAAATCCAGGGAGAAATCATGAATATTGCAGTCGTAGGTCTTAGCCATAAGACAGCACCCGTAGAAATTAGAGAAAAGCTGAGTATTCCCGAACCCGATATTAAAGAGGCGATCGCTCATTTATGTAGCTATCCTAATATTCGAGAAGTCGCGATTCTCAGCACTTGTAACCGTTTAGAAATTTATATCGTAACGGGTGAAACCGACTCCGGCGTTCGTGAAGCGATCCAATTTCTCTCGGAACGCGGCCAATTAAACGTTCATAAGTTACGGCAACATCTGTTTATCTTGTTACAAGAAGATGCCGTCATGCATCTGATGCGCGTTGCAGCCGGTTTAGATAGCTTGGTCCTTGGCGAAGGCCAAATTTTAGCCCAAGTTAAAAATACTCACAAACTCGGTCAGCAACATAATGGGGTCGGACGCATTCTCAATCGTCTCCTCAAACAAGCCATTACCGCAGGCAAACGCGTTCGTACAGAAACCAGCATCGGTACCGGCGCAGTTTCCATCAGTTCCGCAGCGGTGGAACTAGCCCAAATTAAGGTTCAGGACCTCGCACCCTATCGCATTGCGATTCTCGGTGCCGGGAAAATGTCGAAACTATTAGTTCAACATTTACTCTCCAAAGGTGCGACCCAAATTACCATTCTCAACCGCACATTACGTCGCGCTGAAGAACTGGCTAAAAACTTCCCCGATGCAGAATTAAAACTGCATTTAATATCAGATATGATGAGCGTCATTGCCGATTCTGATATTGTTTTTACCAGTACCTCTTCCACTGAACCAATTTTAAATCGGTCCAAACTTGAATCAGTTTTAAGCCCTAATAGCTCGATGATGCTGATTGATATTTCAGTGCCGCGTAATGTGGATTCTGATGTCAATACCCTCTCGAATGTCCATTCGTTTAATGTGGATGATTTAAAAGCTGTTGTTGCTCAAAACCAAGAAAGCCGACGGCAAATGGCAATGGAAGCTGAGGGATTACTGGAAGAAGAAGTGGAAGCCTTTGATGTGTGGTGGCGCAGTTTGGAAACGGTGCCCACGATTAGCTGTTTACGGGATAAAATCGAAACGATTCGCGAGCAGGAATTGGAAAAAGCTCTGTCTCGTTTAGGGTCGGAATTTGCCGAAAAACATCAGGAAGTGATCGAGGCACTGACCCGAGGGATTGTCAATAAAATCTTGCATGATCCAATGGTCCAACTGCGGGCACAGCAAGATATCGAGGCGCGCCGTCAAGCGATGGAAACTCTACGATTGCTGTTTAATCTGGAGACAGAAACGCGATCGGGCGAACAGTACAGTTAGTCCGGAGTCCAGTGAAAGGAAGAAACCGGGTTTTTGGCCTAAATTTCTGCTGACTTTGCATCAAATTTGGACTAAAACTCCGGTTTCTTGTCCCGGGAATCTGATTCTATCCGGGCGGTTCTAGGCCCTTTGAACGGGTTTATTCTTGTCAATTACCCTGTCTGGTTAGGGGCCAGTCAGGAGCGTGAGCAGTCGTTATTCGCAGGCAGATTGGTCTAATTCATTTAATTTGCATATAAATTTTATTAAAATTGTTCTGCTCAAGACTTACGCAAATCTATAAAATCTATAAAATCCAGTCTTAAATGTAGAGGGAATTTGCCTGGATGGCTCTACATTATACCTCTTGCAAAATTCTTTTAAGCCGATGGGTGTTTTCAAGGGGAGTTGGGGGAATAAATCGATATTTTGCAAGAGGTCTATAGTCTTAATCAATGACTTGAGTTTTAAGTCTTTTAATCGCGGCGATCGAAACATTCGGGGGAACGGTTCCCATTGCTTTTATTTTTACCGTTTCATCTTGAATAAAATTACTCCCCGAATAAAGAAACTCACCAACTTTAGCCCCTGATGAATCATAAGCACCAAAGGTCACAATTATTGTGCTAATTGGTCTTAATATTTTCAGGTCCGCTTCTGCATACTTGATTCCAAAATCTCCCTCTACTAATCGCGCCTCTCCAATCGTAACGGCTTCTGTACTCTCAGGAGTGGAGTCATTTACCATTGCAATTAGAATTTCAACAAACTCTGTGCGTTCTCCCCACTGATTTGCTGCCTTCATCTGCGGGCTAAGATTTATAGAGGGGGGTGAATTCGCCGTTAAATCGACGGAAGAAATTAGCCCCGCTTTTTTGTTGACGATATCAAGCGCCCATTGTTCATGTAGTTCGGGTTGGGTAGAGTTGGGGGAGTAGCGATAAACTTGAATGTTCCTAGTCCCTTTATAAGAATCCCCAAAAAACGTTTTATCCCATTTAAACACTTTGTCGTTAGCTTCGATAACACATTCATTGTCTTGACATTTAGTTTGTAGCAGAGTCCGTAAATTTAGAGAAGCTGTTTGAGAGTCTGGGGAACTATTCAAAGTGTTCTCCGAAGTAATTGGGGGTTGACATCCCATTAAAAAAGTGGCTAGAAAAGAGACAATTATTCGTTTTTGCATGGCTGATTGGTGGGGTAAAAGTAATGCCCGATGCTTGAACCGGGCATTACTGTATTTATTTCAAGCGGGTTTGGGATTTACTGCTTAATGCTCCACCTTGAAACATCACTACAGCATTACTCCCGTCTGAATTGGAAAAAATCATCGTTTGCCATTCCCCCGACTCGCTCACAGTAGAAGGCGCAGCACTCATCACTTCTTTCACTTGTTCCACGCTCATGCCATTTTGGAGTTGATCATATTGGCTTAAGGTGAAACTTGGCGATTGAGATATAGGGACACAAGACACAAGCGCGATCGCAGACGCACTGGCTCCGATAATCATTGGAATTCTCATGGGGTAAACCTAAATCGAACACTAAATCGTTCTAACCAATCGCGTTCGATCCGGCTTATCCCTCACCCGATCGCCCCCAAAATTCCTACCTCAGCTCGCTTCCTGGCAGAACGGGGATCCCAGGAGTTAGCCCGCGCCCGCTGGCTTCGTTCCTGTAGTCCACTCTTTAGGGTGCGGGGTTGATTAAAAATTATGCAAATTAAGGGTATGAGGAGTGGGAGCGATCGCCATTTGCTGACTGATGACTCTACAATGACAGCTAGATCGAAACTCTAAACTAAACTGTAAACTCTAAACTTCATGCTTAAAGGGTTAGGAAAACAAGCCTTTAAATGGATCGCGGCGGGATTAGCCGTATGGATGGGCATCGAACTCTTTGCTTTTTTGAGTGCCGAAAGTCTTTGGTTTGAAGAACTGGGCTATGAACGAGTGTTTTGGGTCCGCTTACTCACCCGCTTGGTGTTGCTGGGGTTAGGAGTGGGAATCACTGGCGGTTTAACCTTCAGCAATCTAGTTCTGGCGAACCATCTTAAATACGGCAAATTAGATCTCCTGAGTCGGGGACTGACGGAACCCCTGGGAGGGCGCGATCGCTGGAAACGCAATATTAGCTATCCCTTTCCCCAACCCAATATCCCTTCCCCCAATGCCTATACCGCCCTCAACTTAGAATCCCTACTGGCGTTTGTCATTCTCCTCTCGTTGGGAATTTCCACTCTCTTGGTGTATTACGCTCAGGTTGTGGTGGATTATTGGCATCCGAGTTCCTGGTTATTATTGAACTCTCCCTCAGTCCCCTTGGGATTTGGACTTAAATCCAGTCAGGAAATCTTACAGCAAATGACAACAGATTGGTGGCAAATTGCCCTGTTGTTGCTATTTACCCTAGTCATTGTTCTGGAACCTCGCTTACTCTATGCGATCGCCGCTGTCTTAAGCCTTTTCTTCGGTCTAGTCTTCTCGGGTCAGTGGGCAAAAGTTCTGCTCTTTTTCCATCCGAACGCCTTTAATATTAACGAACCCGTTTTTAACCAAGATATCAGCTTTTATATTTTTAACTTGCCGATTTGGGAACTCCTCGAATTTTGGCTACTGGGGATATTTTTTTTCCTCCTCGCCTCCATCACTGTCCTCTATTTAATCTCGGGAAATAGTATCAGTGAAGGGAAGTTTCCGGGATTTTCTGATGGGCAATTGCGCCACCTTTATGGATTGGGTGCGGCACTCATGGGGGCGATCGCCTTGCGCTATTGGCTATTGCGTTATGAATTGCTCTATTCCAGCAATCATGTAATTTATGGTGCAGGTTATACCCAAGCGAATGTAGAGGTTTGGAGCTATGGGGGCTTAAGCCTATTATCTGGGATAGTCTCCCTTTTCTTACTCTATTTAACCTTTCGCAAACCCGAACCCCGCCACTTTAGACGGGTCAAACAGTCCTTGGGACTCTATGTAGCAATGGTTGCGATCGCCGGTGCGGTCCTGCCTTTCGCGGTGCAACGCTTGATCGTCCAACCCAACGAAATCGAACGGGAGCGTCCCTACATCGAGCGCAGTATTGCCTTCACCCGCCAGGGGTTTGACCTTGATCGCATTGATGTCCAACTCTTCAACCCGGAAAATACCCTAACTTTTAAGGATATCCTCGCCAATGACCTCACCATTAATAATATCCGCCTCTGGGATACGCGCCCTCTGCTCCAAACCAATCGCCAACTCCAGCAAATTCGGCTGTACTATAAATTTCCCGATGCGGATATCGACCGCTATACCCTCAGAAAAAACGACCCCGAATCGAAGGAATCCATCACTGAACGGCAACAGGTCCTGATTTCCGCCCGGGAATTGGACTATAGCGCTGTTCCCACGGAAGCTCAAACCTGGGTGAATGAGCACTTAGTTTATACCCACGGGTATGGGTTTACTTTGAGTCCCGTAAATACGGTGGGTCCTGGAGGATTGCCGGACTACTTCGTTCGCGATATTGGCATGGAACGCCAAACTGTGCAGGAAACGGTCAACGAGGGCATATTAGGCACCGCGAATGACCTGATTCGGGCCAGCATTCCGATCGGGCATCCCCGGATTTACTATGGAGAGCTCACCGATACCGCTGTGATGGCACCGAGTAAGGTGCCGGAATTAGATTATCCCCAGGGTGATGAGAATGTTTATAATACTTATGATGGGGCCGGGGGGGTTTCGATTGGCTCTTGGTGGCGTCGGTTCATCTTTGCCAAATACTTGAACAACTGGCAGATGTTGTTCACGGATAATTTTACCCCGCAGACAAAAGTTTTATTTCGGCGCAATATTAAGGACCGGATTCGGGCGATCGCCCCCTTTTTGGAATTTGATAGTGACCCCTATTTAGTTGTGGCGAATACCCGCTTATATGAGTCGGGAATCACCCCAGTGACACAACCCTTTCCACCGGATGATAATTATCTCTACTGGATTATTGATGCCTATACCGTTAGCGATCGCTATCCCTATTCTGAACCAACTGAGCAGCAATTTAACTACATCCGCAACTCCGTCAAAGTTGTAGTTGATGCCTATAATGGTAAGGTCAAATTGTACATGGCTGACCCATCAGACCCTCTGGTTCGCAGTTGGCAAGCGGTTTTTCCCAATTTGCTTCAACCCCTAGATGCCATGCCAATGGCCCTGCGTAGCCATATTCGCTATCCCCTGGATTTTTTTACCGTGCAGTCGGAACAGTTGCTGACTTACCACATGACTGATCCAACGGTTTTTTATAATCGGGAAGACCAATGGCGGGTGCCCAAGGAGATTTACGGCAGTGAGCAGCAAGTGCTTGAGCCTTATTATTTGATTATGAAATTGCCCACGGAAGTCTCCGAGGAATTTATTTTGTTGCATCCTTTTACGCCAATGAGTCGCAATAATTTAATTGCTTGGATGGGGGGGCGATCGGATGGGGTTAATTATGGGAATTTGCTGCTGTACCAATTCCCAAAACAACAGTTGGTTTATGGTCCCGAGCAGATTGAAGCCAGAATCAACCAAGATCCGGTGATTTCTCAACAGATTTCTCTCTGGAATCGCCAGGGGTCGCGGGCGATTCAGGGGAATTTGTTGGTGATTCCCATTGAGCGATCGCTGCTCTATGTCGAACCCCTTTATCTTGAGGCCGAACAAAATAGTTTACCCATTTTAGCCCGGGTGATTGTGGCTTATGAGAACCGAATTGTGATGGCAGAAACCCTTGAACAGGCCCTGAGTGCTATTTTTCAGGGACAAGAACAAACCACGGACCCCATTATTCGTCCGGTGGAAGACTTGGGGTTACCCCCGTTGAATTAATCGGATTGATTGGTCTGCTGGAAATTTAACGCAGTCCGCTACACTGACAAAAATCGCGGATGCAATCCTGGGAGGGATTTTATGAAACTGCTCAAAAAAAGAGTTAGAAGTTTGCTCGTGCAATTGTATGAGGAAGTAGAGTTGCTTCCGGACGATGATTTGCAACAGGTCGGTGCTGTGGTAGAAAGTCTTTATTACGATCTGTATGTGCTTCGCTTCATTCAGCAAGCGAACCGCAGTCTTAAACCTGGGGATAGCTTCACCCGTGAGGAAGCTATGCGATATCTGCGATCGCTATGAAGGTGTTCAGTGACCTATCTTCAAGTCAACCTTATAGATTCAAAGGCATAAAATTATCCTGTGATTCTTGAAGCACGCTATAGTCGGTCTTTCCTTCTGGATCTTCGGCAGTTAGACCCCGCTAGTTTTGAGCGGGTTTACGATTTTGTCTTTTTCAAATTTATGCAGATTGAACGGATCCAAGAGTTGCCGGAGTTACACCAACTCGGAGCTCATCCGATTTTTTATCGGTTTAGGTTAGAGAACTATTTGGTTGCAATACAAGTAATTGGTCATTTTGTCAAGTTTTTGCGGATTTTACCGCTACCCGACCTGAACGAACCTTAAGCCTTCAGGGGAAGTCATCGCCGGATTGACCTTATATCCCAGCTCAGGTTAACCATTCAAAGGGTCTAATTGTATCCGCATCCTTCGTCTCATTCCACTGATATCGGTACACTTGTGTGTGGTGAAACTAAAGATAACTAGAGAGTTGTTATGGATGCTCGATCACTCTGGAAACGATATCAAGACTGGCTCTATTATCATGACGGGCTAGGACTGTACCTGGATATCAGTCGAATGAGATTCGATGATGCGTTTGTTGAATCGATGAAACCGAAGTTTGAGCAAGCCTTTGAGGATATGAAGGCCCTAGAAGCCGGGGCCGTCGCCAACCCCGATGAAGGCCGCATGGTGGGTCACTATTGGTTACGGAATCCGGACATTGCACCCACCCCAGAACTCCAGCAAGAAATTCTCGAAAACCTCAGCCATATCGAAGACTTTGCCCAAAAAGTTCATAACGGGACAGTCCACCCTCCCAGCGCTTCTAAATTCACAGACATTCTCTCCATCGGCATTGGCGGATCAGCCCTCGGACCGCAATTTGTCTCCACAGCCCTGGCCCCTGAGCCTGCACCCCTGGAAATTCACTTCATTGACAATACCGACCCCGCAGGGATCGATGCCTTGTTAAATCACATTAAAGACCGTCTAGCAACCACCCTAGTCCTGGTGATTTCTAAATCCGGTACGACCCCCGATACCCGCAACGGCATGATTGAAGTGCAAAAAGCCTTTGAGAGCATGAGTCTCAACTTTGCCCATCATGCCGTTGCCATTACCGGCCATGATAGCGCCCTGGAAAAACAAGCCCATCAGGAAGGCTGGATTGATACATTTCCGATGCATGACTGGGTGGGAGGACGGACCTCGGAACTCTCTGGAGTGGGGTTAGTCCCTGCCGCGTTGCAGGGTATTGATATTCGCGGGATGCTCGATGGGGCCAAAGAAATGGATGAGGCGACTCGTCAACCGGACCTTAAGGGCAATCCCGCCGCATTGCTGGCCCTCTCCTGGTACTTTGCAGGCAATGGACGGGGAGAAAAAGATATGGTAGTTCTGCCTTATAAAGACAGTCTGTTGCTGTTTAGCCGCTATTTGCAACAGTTGGTGATGGAATCCCTCGGTAAGGAGAAAGATTTAGCAGGCAATACCGTCTATCAGGGGATTGCCGTGTATGGAAATAAAGGCTCTACGGATCAACACGCTTATGTTCAACAACTGCGCGAGGGGGTCCCGAATTTCTTCATCACCTTTATTGAGGTTTTAGAAGACCGCCAGGGCCATTCTCCTACGGTAGAACCGGGAATCACAACGGGAGATTATTTGTTAGGGTTTTTGTATGGAACTCGCGAAGCGATTTATGACAATCAACGGGATTCCATTTCGGTGACGATTCCCCAGGTGAATGCACGCACAGTTGGGGCGTTGATTGCCCTGTACGATCGCGCGGTGGGGTTATATGCTTCTTTGGTTAATATCAATGCCTATCACCAACCCGGGGTCGAAGCGGGTAAAAAGGCCGCTTCTGAGATTCTCAAGCTGCAAACTCGAATTATGGAGGTGATTGCAGCGGAAGGGAAACCCCTATCCCTGGAGGAGTTGGCTCAGAAAGCGGATGCGAGCGATCGCATTGAAATGATTTATAAAATCCTGCGCCATCTCCATGCTAATGGACGGCAAGTCAATCTGTCGGGTAATGTGGCCCAACCTGCCAGCTTAAGTGTGTCTGCTCGTTAAATCGAGTTCGCCTGACCCTGGATTTGACCTACGCTAGAAGTATAGACGCTACTCGATGGCGTCTATACTTGTTCAGTTCCCCCTTGAGACCCCATGCCTTTGACGATTCTGATTGTTGATGACGATCCCGCTATTCGTGTATCTATCTGCCATTATTTGGAGCAGTGCGGTTACTCTGCGATCGCCGCTCAGAATGGTCAAGAGGGTCTCTTAAAAGTTGATGAATTTCAACCTCAGTTACTGGTAACGGATATCATCATGCCCGAGATGGATGGGTATGAACTGGTTAAGCGCGTCCGCAAAAAACCCGCTTTACGGTTGTTACCTGTGATTTTTTTAACGGCGCGCACCAGTACCCCGGAACGGATTTTAGGGTATAAACTCGGCTGCGATTTGTATTTACCCAAGCCGTTTGATTTGGAAGAACTCGGGGCAGTGATTCGCAATCTGTTAGAACGCTCTCAGCTTATCCAGTCCCAGTGGCGATTTAAGTCTGAGGACTCCTTTTCTCCCTCTGCGGAACCCAACCTCACTCCGCCCTCCGCTTTCGATTCTCTGCCGACTAATTTCCATCCCAGAACTACGGCTTTAAGGGCACAAGAGTCAGAGTTTGCGATTGCTTTAACGCCCCGAGAACGAGATGTTTTAGATTTACTGGCGGCAGGTCTTTCTAATGGTCAAATTGGCGATCGCCTCCACTTGAGTCCGCGCACGGTGGAAAAATATGTGAGTGCGCTGTTGAGAAAAACAGAAACCAGTAATCGCGCCGGACTTTTGCGCTTTGCGATCGAGCATCACTTGGTTTAAACGGTTCTTTGTTCTAAATTTATCTCCGATACCTCAACTTGAGGGGATAAAGATAAAATTAGTCAATACAACAAACAAACTTTTCCAGAGGAATCGCTTCTTCGGGTGGAAATTGTCCCTCTTGAATGTTTGTTAATATTCCTACTGTTGCCACATTTGCGGGATTAACAAGTGACACAGAACCCGGGATTTACAGGGGTATAAACCCCACAAATTGATGAAGCCTGCCGGTTTTTATAGCCTTCTCTAGTGTTTTTAATCCGATGCTATCCCCCTGATTTGGCATTTTCTACCCTCTTGTTGGTGATGCCTTACTCTGGTTAAAAATACTTAGGAATAAGTGGCTTCTATCAGCTTACATTAAAGCCTGCCGCCCTTGGTATTTGTCTACTTCATCACGGGGAGAAATGTTACGAAGAGGGTTGCCGTGATTTTATCATATAGTGCAAGTCTTACAAAAGATTAGTTGAGTTAATTTTTATTAAGGGTTTTCAAAAGAATCTAAAAACTACAGACAAATTTAAAAAGTACCGATAAAATCCTGCAAACTATGTCATCCTGATAGTCACCGGGCATAAACAAATGACCCTGTTGATTACCTCACCGGATTTCTAGTGATGACGAAACTTAACTTAGCTGGCTATCAAGAAACGACCCTTTGCTATGCTGGAACTCGGACTCTAGTGTATCGAGCGATCCGAGATAGCGATCAGCGACCCGTCATCATCAAAACCTTACGGAACTCCCACCCCAATTTTAATGAATTGCTACAGTTCCGCAACCAGTACATCATCACTCAAAATCTGGAACACCCGGGGCTGGTCAGACCTTTAGCGCTCGAACTTTATGGGAATGCTTATGCGTTGGTCATGCCGGATGATGGGGCGATCGCCCTGTCGGATTATTGGCAACAGTCAACCCGTTCTTTGAGGGAATTTCTAGGAATTGCCCTGCAATTAGCCGACGCCCTGCATTATTTGACTCAACAGAGTATCATCCACAAAGATATCAAACCGGCAAATATTATCATCCATGCCAAAACCGGCCAAGTTAAAGCAATTGACTTTAGCATCTCTTCACTGCTGCCGAAAGAACAACAGCAACTCATCAACCCCAACGTTTTAGAAGGGACCCTGGCCTATATTTCTCCGGAACAAACGGGACGGATGAACCGAGGGATCGACTACCGTGCAGATTTTTATTCCCTAGGCGTCACGTTTTTTGAACTGTTGACCGAACAACTGCCTTTTGAGTCTACTGATCCAATGGAGTTGGTGCATTGCCATATTACTCAAGCGGTGCAGTTTCCAAAGCATTCGGAAGTTCCTGAAACACTACAAGCGATCGTCCTTAAATTGATGGCGAAAAATGCTGAGGACCGCTATCAGAGTGCATTGGGTTTAAAGCATGACCTCCAGCATTGTTTGCAAGAGTTAGAAGAAACTGGAAAAATTACGCCCTTTAAGTTAGGACAACGAGATCGCTGCGATCGCTTCTCGATTCCTGAAAAACTCTATGGACGTCAAAGGGAAGTGCAAACCTTACTGGATACCTTTGATTGTGTCGCCCAGGGTGCAACGGAAATCATGCTAGTAGCCGGGTTTTCGGGAATTGGCAAAACCGCTGTGATTGAAGAGGTCCACAAGCCCATTGTCAAACAACGGGGCTATTTTATTAAAGGTAAATTCGATCAATTTAATCGGACTATCCCCTTCTCTGCTTTTGTCCAAGCCTTCCGAGATTTAATGCGGCAATTACTGGGTTCCTCTGATGCAGAATTGGCAACTTGGAATGCAAAAATTCTGAATGCACTCGGAGAAAATGGACAAGTCATCATTGACGTGATTCCCGAGTTGGAACGCATTATTGGTCCACAGCCACCGGTCCCGCAACTGTCAGGGAGTGCCGCCCAAAACCGCTTTAACCTGCTGTTTGATAAGTTTGTGCGCCTGTTCGCGACGAGAGAACACCCCCTCGTGATTTTCCTCGATGACTTGCAGTGGTCAGATTCAGCTTCGTTAAAGTTGCTGAAGTTGTTGCTGGAAGGGTCAGAAGTCGGCTATTTACTGATTTTGGGAGCCTATCGCGATAACGAGGTCTTTCCCGCTCATCCTTTGATGCTAACTTTGGACGAAATTGCCAAGCAAGGCGCAATCCTTAACACCCTGATTCTGGCTGCCTTGGGTCAGGAGCAAATTACGGAGTTGGTTGCAGATGCCTTAGTCTGTTCGACGGCGATCGCCTCGCCACTTGCGAAGTTAGTGTATCAAAAAACTCAGGGCAATCCCTTTTTTACCACTCAATTTTTGCTGATGCTACATCAGGAGGGCTGTCTGGCGTTTGAGGCAGATGCGCTTTACTGGAAGTGCGATTTAGCGAAAGTGAGACAGTTGGCACTCACTGATAATGTCGTGGAATTCATGGTGAGGCGGTTGCAAAAGCTGCCGGAGGAAACCCAGCAGGTGTTGAAATTGGCCGCTTGTATTGGTAATCGATTTGATCTAGGTACTTTAGCGATCGTCTGTGAAGCCAGTCCAGAAGAAGTTGCAGCAAATTTGTGGCGATCGCTGCAAGAAGGATTTGTAGTTCCACAGAGTGAGACCTATAAGTTTTTCCAGGGAGAACCGTGTCAGTCGGAAACCTTTGAAGACATAGTAGTGAGCTATCGTTTCTTGCATGACCGCGTTCAGCAAGCTGCCTATGCTTTGATTCCTGACGAATCAAAACAAAAGACTCATTACCAGATTGGACAACTCCTGTTCCAACAAATTCCGGTCGAGGCAAGAGTTGATCGGATTTTTGAAATAGTCAGTCAGTTGAATGATGGAGCTTCTTTCATTACGGAACAAAAACAACAAGATGAGTTAGCCGAACTCAATCTCATTGCCTGCCGCAAAGCTAGAGCCGCGACCGCCTATCAAGCTGGTCGAGAATATGCCCAAAACGGGTTGAAATTACTGCAAGAAAATTACTGGGAAAGACAGTATGCGATCACGTTAAGACTTCATGAAATTGCAGCCGAGTTAGCTTCCCTATGCGGTGATTTTGCCGCAATGGAATCCTTGGTTCAAGCAATTTTAAATCAAGCCCATACCTTACTGGATAAAGTAAATGCTTATGGGGTAAAAATTCAAGCTACTATATTTCAGGAGCGATTAGAAGAAGCCATTGATATCGCTCAACAAGTCTTAAAACAATTTGGGATTAATTTTCCGACCAATCCCACCCAGATCGATATTGAGCAGGACATTGTAGAAATTGAACGGCTTATCGGGAACCGGGAGATTCAAGAGATTGTTGACTTACCACTCATGACCAATCCGGAAACCCTCGCCATGATTAAAATTGCCAATAGTGTAATTGGCATTGCTTACCGTGCAGGTTCTCCTTTGTTTCCCTTGATCATTTCCCTCTCTGTCAAACTATCGCTTCAACAGGGCAATATAACAGATTCAGTATTTGCTTATGCCAGCTATAGTCTAGCCTGTAATTTCCGGCAAGATATAGAGATGGGAGCAAAGTTTTGTCAAATAGGACTCCAGCTTGCCTCCAAATTTGAGACTGCTCTGACTAAACCCGAAATTTTCAATATTTTGGGGACCTTTATTATCCATCGAACTTCTCACCTTAAAAAAACCCTTCCAGTTCTGCGAGATGGTTATTTAGCGGCGCTAGAAGTTGGAAATTTAGAATTTGCCGGGTATAACGCTCAAAGCTTTTGTTTAAACGCTTTATCTTGCGGCGAACCACTGGGAATCTTAGAGGCAGACGCCCAAGCTTATTCTAAGGGACTGATACCATTAAATCAATTTACAGCCGCCTATTGGTGTCGCATTTATTGGCAAACGATTTTAAATTTAATGGAGGTTGTCCAAGAGCCTACCGTATTATCGGGAGAAGCGCTTCAAGAAGATAAGTTCCTCTCTCAAGCCTTGGAAAATCGAGACTTAAACGGTTTATACTTTTTCTACTTTTACAAAGTGATTTTGAGCTACAGTTTTGGCGAATTTGAACGGGCGCAACAGTTTAGTGTCGAAGCCCACAAATATCTAATTGCTACGGCTCAAACTATCGGCGGTCCGCTTCTACAGTTATACGATTCTTTGACAGATTTGGCAACTTTAACTCTTGATTCAGATCAAGCTTTAGAAACTTTGAATCGGGTAGAAGAAAACCAAACTCAGTTACAAACCTACTGGGCAGACTATGCTCCCATAAATCACCAACATAAAGTCGATTTAGTGGAGGCGGAAAAATGTCGTGTTTTAGGGAAAAAAGCCGCAGCGATCGACTTTTATGATAAAGCGATCGCCGGAGCGAAAGAGAACGAATATATCCAAGAAGAAGCCTTAGCCAACGAACTGGCAGCTAAATTCTATCTGAACTGGGGGAAAGAGAAAATTGCCGCCAGCTATATGATGGATGCCTACTACTGCTATGCTCGTTGGGGAGCAAAAGCCAAAGCTCACCACCTCGAACAAACCTATCCTCAACTGTTAACTCCGATTCTCCAACCCTCCAAATCGCTCCCGCATTCCAACCCAGCCCTAACTTCCTCCACTCCCATTTTTGCCACAGTCACAACCATGAGTTCTGTCTTAGATCTCAACTCAGCCATCAAAGGTTGTCAAGCACTGTCCGAGGAAATTGAACTCGAAGCGTTGCTGTCTAAATTGATGTCCATTGTCCTGGAAAATGCGGGAGCAGACACCGGCGTTTTACTTTTAAAAAACATCTCAGAAAATTGGGAAGTTGTTGCAGAATTTATTAAGGGCAACTATTACTTTCTTCCTCAACCCCTTAACCAAAGCAACTCCTTACCCTTGAGCATTGTTCACACCGTCAGAAGAAGCCAAAAAACTGTACTTTTGAATTCAGTTGAAGAAGATACAAGCTTTGCCGGAGACCCTTATCTCATTCAACAAACGCCAAAAAGTTTGGTTTGTAAGCCGCTTCTCAACCAAGGAAAACTGATCGGGATTCTCTATTTAGAAAACCACCTGGCAACCGAAGCTTTTACACCACACCGCCTTGAAGTGCTGGATCTCTTAATTACCCAAGCGGCTATCTCCATTGAAAAAGCCCAACTCTATCACCGCCTAGAAGATTACAGCCATAACTTAGAAGCAATTGTCAAACAAAGAACCCAAGAACTGCAAGAAAACAACCAACATTTGCAACAAACACTCCGTCAATTGCAGCATACTCAAGCCCAATTAGTCCACATGGAAAAGATGTCCGGTTTAGGACAAATGATGGCCGGAATTGCCCATGAAATCAATAATCCCATCAATTTTATATCAGGTAATCTCCTGCACGCTCGTGAATATTTTCAAGACTTGCTGGACTTGCTCAGTTTGTACGAAACAGACTATCCCCAGCCGACGGAAGGGATTCAAGATAAGCGGGAAGAGATTGATATAGAATTTTTGGGCAAAGACTTGGAAAACTTATTAAATTCCATGCAAACCGGGAGCGATCGCATTAAAAAGATTATTCTCGGTTTGCGAAATTTCTTCCGTCTCCAAGAATCAGAAACAAAAGAAGTGGATATCCACGAAGGGTTAGAGAATACCTTCCTAGTTTTGCAACATCGACTCAATCCCCAAGGCGATCGTCCAGAAATTTCTATTGTCAAAAACTACAGTCAACTCCCCCTAGTCAACTGCTATCCCAGTCAACTGAATCAAGTATTTCTGCATATTCTCACCAATGCGATCGATGTCTTAACTTCCCCTGAAGCTAACCCCTGTCCCGAAATTCGCATTACCACTGAAATGGGACCGGAGCAAACTGTAAGGATTCGCATTGCTGACAACGGATGCGGAATGAGCGAAAGTATTCGCCAAAAAGTATTTGACCCCTTCTTCACCACTAAAGCGATCGGTCAAGGTACAGGACTCGGATTGTCGATTAGTTACCAAATCATCACCGAGCAACATCAGGGGCAGTTGCACTGTGTTTCCAAACTCGGAGAAGGTACGGAATTCCTAATCGAAATTCCAGTTTAGGGATACAATTACATACTGGACAAAACGCTTACCGTTGCCACAGTAATACCCTAATTTCAAAACGTTTGTAGAGAACCGGATTTTTGGAGCAGTTTATCTTGAGTTTAAATAAAAAGGGTGTTGAACTCATGGCGATCGCACCTCCCAACTCGGCCCTAGGCAAATCCAAATGCCTTCTTAATGCTGGGTTCAACCCGTTGGCGATCACCTATGGCATAGCTAAGTAGACTCCTATAAAGCTACGCCAACGATGTGCGGCATCAGTCGAATCAGCTACCTGGAAAGATACAGTTTTTTCCTTGAGGCAGGGTGAACAGAAATCGCCTTATTTATTTATAAGAGAGTGCTTTGACAGAGGACTTTTGGACAGCCCAACAAAGTCTTGTCCTGTAATGGGTTCAGTAGTTTTATTGAGTGGTTTGGCTCAGTCTCAGGGGGAATCGCCTGACAATGCAACAGCGACTAACTTGGTTCTCGTTACCCAAAATCTCCCTTGCCTGTGGCTAGAAAATAAAATAGCAAGAGCGCTGATATCAATAATCTCTGAGAATTATGTAGCCATCAATACTGGCAGTAGGCATTGCCTCAAAACATTAGAATTTAAAATTATGTTTGCCATCAGCGTAAAAGATGGTATAATTCCCTTGAGAAACAGTTGACAAGAGGCTACGGATTCGCTATCTCTGAATGCAGCATTAGAGCAAGAAAAATATTCTCTATAACACCCTGACTCGGACACGAGATTGAGTCTATTTTTGTTGCTGCGGCCAACCCAGTGGTTATTTACAAGAAGTGCTCACTCCTTGATGACTGCGATCGCCTCGAAATTTAATTCAATAATCGTCCTTTGTATAGGATATGAGGTCTAATCATGAGTGTTAAATCTG
This sequence comes from uncultured Oscillatoriaceae bacterium, assembly GCA_965650385.1. GTDB lineage: Bacteria > Cyanobacteriota > Cyanobacteriia > Cyanobacteriales > Laspinemataceae > Laspinema. The sequence goes on along the minus strand of CBFGOM010000049.1, from coordinate 1,722 downwards.
ACCGTTTCGCCTCCGTCAGTTTACTGGCGATCGTCTTAACCCTTTGCGCCAGTCCTGTCCGAGCCCAGTTCCCTCACCCCAATACCGATGGAGATTATGTCCGTCCCAATCATGATCACTGGGAAGTCGTAGACCCGGATCCCAATGGATTAAATTGTCGGATGCCAGCCGGTTGTACCTTTGATGACATTATGGCATACAATTGCCCCGGATTTACCGGCAATTATTTAGATTATCCCATTCGGGGCACTCTACAAGTCGGACAAAGATTCCGAGGATTTTTTAGTAATGCGGGAGGAACATTTCGAGATAATCGGGGTTTGCCTTGGGTATTTGTGGGAGAAAATTATGATGGCAACACCCGAGGGTGCTTTGTTCGTGCTAACAGTAACTTTGTCAAACCCATCTATCTTGCCGTCCCCAGCAATGTTAAGCAAGATACTGCCTTACCCATGACCATTAGATTTGTTGAGGAAATGGCAGGAATTACCGTACCCGATGATAATACCACTCGTTCAGCCTATGGAGGAGAATTGAGACTTTATGACGTACATATTGCTAAAATGTTTGAAGTGACCCACTACTTCTGCGAGCGCGGACGACGAGGAGAAATGCTGTGGATGTATCGCGCTGGGGGTGGCAGTATTAACATGGGAAGGTTCCGAATTACTTGTACTCAAGCAAATACTGTTGCGAACCGATTTGGATTGGGTAAACCGGAAACTACAACCATTCAATATTCTGGTGAAGAAGGATACCGCCGCGAAGAAACTTTTGAAATTCCTATTTTGAATCTATACGGGGCTAATATTGCCCGTTGGTTGGATTTCACGGAAACTTTTAGCCCAAATTAGAAGCTTTAGTGTCTGTGATTTTGTACCCTGAAATGGGACTGGCAATCGCCTAATTCTTGACTATTTGGAATGGAACATTAAATAAAGTCCCGTTCAAAAGTGGGTAGTGTTTTTCTAGCAAAGAAAGGATAATTCTAATGATTGACTTTAATGACTCTACGATTTTTAAACTTAAACCAATGGAAGAAAGTGCGGTACGAAGTGAAATTAAAGCTTTCTTGGTTGAGGACGAAAATATTGTCAGTGCATTTAAAACCGTTCGTGATCAATTGGTTTTTACTAACAAACGAATAATCGCAGCGAATGTAAAAGGGATGACGGGTAAAAAAGTTGATTATACTTCAATTCCTTATAGTAAAGTCCAAACTTACTCAATAGAAACTGCTGGAATTATCGATTTAGATTGTGAAATAGAACTTTACATTAGTGCAGTTGGGAAAGTTAAGTTTGAGATTCAAGGAAAGTTTGATATTGTGAGGTTCAATAAAATATTAAGTAATTATGTGTTGTAATTAAATCAACGGATAGAAGAAACAATCAAAGCTGCATCGGGAAAGCAATAGCCCCACTGAAATTTGCTGAGTCAACAAGAGAAGAAGTCCAAGCAATTTGTTTATAATCCCACAGAGCTTTATTTACGTTATCAAATTCGTTGATGCTATTTTATACCACATTTCGCATAAGTATTTTGGCTTGTGCGAAATGTGGGTTTAACTGTTTCCAGCAGTACCCGCAGGATATCCACTTTTTTACAGCGCGATCGCACCAATTGACAGCCTGCGGTGCAGCAAATTCATTCATCTCCAAAAGTAAAGCTTAGAAAAATCCTAAAGACAACCTAACGCCTCCGCATGATGGCGGAGAGGGT
>CBFGOM010000048.1:0-33472 GCA_965650385.1 uncultured Oscillatoriaceae bacterium | reverse complement strand
GACTTGACCGATCATCGACAAGAATTAGCCGCCTCGAAAGAACAGCTTGAGGCAGTTTTAAATGCGGTTCCCGGTTCAATTTCTTGGGTTAATTCCGGTGGAACTTATCTGGGGGTGAACCGTTATCTGGCGGATAGTCTCAATTTAAACCCAGAAGATATGGTGGGTCAAACCATTGGGTTTACCCAAAATAGTCATGAATATGCTGACTTTATGCAGCAGTTCCTCAAGAGTTCGGATCGGTGTGCGTCCCAGGAAATTAAAATTGTGGTTCAGGGTCAGCCTCGGTATTATTTAATGGTGGTGCAGAAATATCAACAAGGGACAGCAACTGTATCCGTGGGGATTGATATTAGTGAATGGCGCTATGCTCAACAAGAAAGCGAAAAGCTCAAAGGGGAAAATATTCGGATGAGTGCTGAACTGGAGGTTACTCAACAACTTCAAAAAATGCTCTTACCTCAACCCGATGAATTAACCGCCATTGAGGGGTTAGAAATTGCGGCTTTTATGGAAAGTGCGGAAGAAGTTGGGGGAGATTATTATGATGTACTCAATTATGATGGGGTGGGAACGATCGCCATTGGGGATGTGACGGGACATGGACTCGAAAGCGGGCTGCTGATGGTGATGACTCAAACCGCAGTCCGCACCCTGAAAGAGAGTGGTGAAGCCGACCCCCTGACGTTTTTAGCCACTCTCAACCGCACAATTTATCGCAACGTCCAGCGCATGAAGACGGATAAAAATCTCACTTTAGCTGTGTTAAACTATAATCAAGGCCAAGTGAGTATCAGCGGACAACATGAGGAAATTCTCGTGGTCCGTGGGGATGGTCGCATTGAGCGGGTGGATACAATGGATTTAGGGCTACCCCTCGGATTAGATGAAGACATTACAGAGTTTATTGCTCAGATTTGTGTGGAACTCAACTCTGGAGATGGCATTGTTCTTTATACCGATGGAATTACGGAAGCCCAAAATAAACAAAAGCAACGATACGGCGTCAATCAATTGTGTGACGTCATCACGCAGCATTGGCACCAATCCGTTGAAGAGATTCAACAAGTGGCGATCGCGGATGTCCGAGAGTATATGGATGGTCAAAAAATGCTGGATGATATGACGTTAGTTGTCATTAAACAAAAATAGATTAAATTAAGGAGTTCAGACGGTCATGAGTGAAATCTTTGGAGAATTTCTTCACAATTTACCTCCCGGGCATGATTATTTAGATATTGGGTTTTCTGCGAACTCTCGCCCGATTAAAGACCGCTGGCGAAATAATTTATTATCGGCTTATTTTGTAGCTGATTATCTGGCTACTTTTTTGCCTATTGACGATAATGATCCTCAAGCTATACGGCGTTTAAAAGACTACAAGGGTTCGGTCAGTTATGTGGCTAATGAACTGTTAGAAAATACCATGAAGTTTCATAGCCCTTCGGATGAATATCCGGTGAGATTTGGAATTCATTTTATTGAAGGTCCGGAAAAAATCATCGTTTTAATGTCGAGAAATACGGTTACCCTAGAAGCAGGCGATCGCTTTAAGGCGTTTATTGAGGAACTGCTCTCCTCGGATCCGCAAGAGTTATATATGAAACGGGTGGAAGAAAACGAGGAAGATTCCGGACTGGGATTTTTGACCATGATTATTGACTACTCTGCAAAATTAGGATGGAAATTTGATCCCATCCCCAATACTCCCCATCTCATGCTGGCAACAACCCTTGTTCAACTGGTTTTATAAGGTGAGGGATTGATTTTAACCGTCATGAGTCCAGTTCAGGTAAACTTTAATCAGAGCACCTGCTCGGGAGGTAATAGAACATGAATTTTCAAGAAATCAAAGGTGAAGACTACAACGTCCAGTACATTCCGGAATCGGTAACGGTTAAACTTCAAGGGGAACTTAGTCTCACGGGTTCAGCGGATTATGCTCCGATCGCTCAGTTACTTAACGAGATTGCGGAACTGAATCCCCCTAGGATTACCCTGGACCTTAAAAAGCTAGAGTTTCTCAATAGTTCCGGAATTAGTATGCTTTCTAAGTTTGCGATCGCCATGCGAAAAAAAACAACGATTCAATTGGCAATCCTCGGTTCTGATGACATTCTGTGGCAACGAAAGTCGCTGCAAAATTTACTCAAACTTTGTCCTAACTTACAGTTAACCTTAGAATAACCCCTATCTTCTGGACAAAATACCCTCAGCTTTTATGTCGAAAAATTCAGAGAACAAAACCCGCTTTATATAGCGGGTTTTGTTCTCTGAAAGGGTCAAGGATAGATGCACCCCAACTTAATGGCAACTCAACGCCTTATTTGGTTTTGGCTTCTAAATGTTCCAACCGACTGCGAAGTTCCTGATTTTCTTTCTTAATCTGGTCCAGTTCCTGACGTAATTGTTTCACCGCTTTATCCGATCCGATATTTTTCTCAACCTTGGAAATTGCTTCTTCGGCAACGCGACGAACGCGCCCATCGGGAGTGGCATCCGCTAAACTTTGTAGAATGGCGATCGCTTTGGGGGTCTCCATTTGTCCCAAGGCAGAGGCAACGGCAACTTGTGTTAAGAAAAAGGTTTCCGCAGATAAGTCCGAAAGACGATCTAAAATGCGCTCTAAATTGCCTGGAGTTTGACCCGTCGAAATGCCCCCCAGGGCCCGAATTGCTGCTAATCGCAGGGGTTGGGGAACACCATTGGCGGTATAATCCAGAATGATATTGAGAGCATCTTCCGAGGTTTTGAGCTTGCTTAAGCCGGAAATTGCCCCACTGCGGACCACTTCATTCCATCCAGCGCGTTCATTCAAGACTTGTTGCAATCGGGCGATCGCATCTTTTTCGTCCAGAGGTTCGTTCCGTTTTCCGGCACAGATTGTGGCGACTGCTCTTGCGGCGGCGGCTTCTACATTATAGCTGGCATCTCCCCCTTCCAACACCTCGGCGATCGCCTGATAGCTTTCTGGGGTTTTATGATGTGCTAATGTCTCTACCACTGCATATCGAACCCGTGCATCTTCATCCTTCAATCCGACGATTAACTCGTCAAAGGCTTGGTCTAATTTAATCTTACCCAGTTGTTTGGCAACTTCTAAACGCACGCCCCAAAACCGTTCGGTTTTCAAGGCAGAACCCAATGCTTTAACGGCTTCCAATCCCCCTTTTTTCGCCAAGGCAACGGCAGCATAAATCCGCGATACTGGGTCTGGGTCATGCTGTAGCTGCGCTTTCAATTCAGCGATTGGATACTCTAAATGCACTGTTTTGAGAGTGGCATTTCCTACATCAAAGCTAATATAACTTGGCTTTTCCCCAACGGCAAAGTAGAAACTCTGTTCGCGCTGATTCACGCGCACCGTAAAGGTTTTCAAGGGTTCGCCATTTTTGTACCCAAATCCAATAGGAATTTTGAGGTCAAATAACTCCTTCTCATTCCCTTTTTCTCCGGTAGTTTTGACATGACTTTGGGTGACGGTCACTTTCGCCAGTTTGCTCTCTCCATCCCAGCTATAGGAGACTTTATAATCCGGATGACCCCCGCGATACACATATTGATCAAACAAGAACATCAAATTTCGACCTGTGGCCTTTTCAATGGCCCGCAGCAAGTCAACAGTTTCTACGGTTTGATGGGCATTATCGTTGACAAAAGTATGAATCGCTTTAAAGAACAGTTCATCCCCTAACTCCGCCCGAATCATGTGATAAACGCAAGCGCCTTTTTCATACAAGTGGCGGTCATACAGCTCGATCGCCTCGCGATAAACATGGGTGACAATCGGTCGCCGATAGCGGGTTTTATCTTCGTTCAAATAACTGCGCGCTTCATTCAGCAAATAATAAGCTGCATCTTCTGGACCATATTCTTCATGAGTCCATAATACTTCAGAATAAGAAGCCATTCCTTCTTTAATCCAAGCATGAGACCAATGTTTAATCACCACTAAATCGCCGAACCATTGGTGAGCAAGTTCATGGGCAACTAAACTTTCAGTGCGTTGGTTATCCAGTTGGGCGCGTTCATCTAACAGACAGCGATCGGTCAGCAAGGTAGTTGAGGTATTTTCCATGCCTCCAAAGATAAAATCTTCGACGCAAACTTGGGCATATTTAGGATAAGGATAAGCATAGCCAAACGCCTCACTAAAATATTCCATCATGCGCGGGGTTTTACCCATGCTGCGCCGTGCATCTTCTTCTCGCCCTTTTTCTACATAATAAACAACAGGTTTGCCGTTCCATTCATCGCAAATTTCAGCAAAATCTCCCACAGCTAAAGTCATTAAATAGGTGGGATGAACCTGTTTTTGGAACCAATGATAAATTTTATCGCTGCCTTCTTCTTCCGTAGAAATCAGTTCTCCATTAGAAATGGCAAGGTAAGGTTTGGGAACTCTCACGCGCATTTCTGAGGTGGCAAGTTGTCCAGGGTAGTCAAAGCAAGGAAACCAGAAGCGGGAATCTTCATCTTCCCCTTGGGTCCAAACTTGGACGGATTTTTGAGGATAATGGGCATCGGGGGCGATAAAATAGATGCCACGCTGGGGCTGTTCCACCCCGTAGGTGATTACGAGGGTGAGGGGATGTTCTGCTTGGGTGGGTTGGGTAAGGTGAATGTCTAACCGTTCCCCATCATAATCAAAGGGTTGGGGGGTATCGCTGACGGTGACTTCTTGAATATTCAAATTGACGGCATCTAACGTCAGGCAGTCGATGCCGGTTCTCACGGGCATCAGTCGAATGCTGCAAGTCCCTTGATAGCTTTGATTCGCCAAGTCAAGGGCCAAATCTAAGCAGATATGTTCGACTTGTCCGGGGCGATCGGGGTTGTAATGCGGTTTGGCCCCCGGGAGTTCAAAGGTTTTATGACCGTTGTTTTCTGTATCAAAATAAGAGTATTGGTTTGACATGGTGATGAATCTATCTTTAAGACTGAATTTGCGGCAATTGAGCTAATGAACGCTATCTTATACAGGGTAACGTTTTGCGGTGATAATCACCACCCTGGATAGATGGCAGTAGGGATAAGCTGGGTATTGTCGCGACTAGGGGCGGACGGTTGTTTGCGCTGATAGCGGTAGATTGTCGATTCAGGTCAGGGGGTTAAAAATTGGAAATGATAGATGGGGTCAGGGATTCAGAGTTTAACGATAACACAGACTGGGTATTGGGCATTGATGGAGGCGGGACCAAGACGGTTTGTCTGGTGATGGATGAAACCGGGACGATCGCCGGACGGGGTGAGGCAGGTCCCTCGAATTATCAAACCATTGGGTTGGCGGCAGCAGCGGAGTCCATCTCACAGGCGATCGCCTCAGCGGTGAAGGAACTCCCAGGGGTGGCGATCGCTGGAATTGGCGTGGGTTTAGCGGGGGTGGGACGTCCGGCAGATGTCCAGGTGGTGCAAGGTTTGGTGGCAGGGTTGTACCAGGAGAGTCCTCTGCCGATTCGCTGGAAGCTGGATTCATCAGGGGTAGTGGTCACTCATGACTGTGCGATCGCCTTGGTGGGAGGGACGGGATCGACTTCGGGAGTGGCGATCGTTGCGGGTACGGGTTCGATCGCCTATGGGTGCAATTCCCAGGGAGAGAGTAAACGCGCAGGCGGTTGGGGATATCGATTTGGAGATGAAGGTAGCGGGTATCAGATTGCGATTGCCGGGTTACAGGCAGCGGCGCGATCGCAGGATGGGCGAGGACCCAAAACCCTACTCACGGATGCGTTCCTAGAGTCTCTCAAGCTGAACCAGTTAGAAGACTTAATCGAAGTCATCTACCGCCGGGGATGGGGAGTGACGGAAATTGCTGCATTGTCTCCCCTCGTCGATCGCACTGCTGCTGCTGGAGATGCGATCGCCCGCCAGATTTTGGAGGATGCAGCAGGGGAATTGGTCCTGATGACTCAAACCGTTGCCTCGGCCCTCTTTACCCCACAACAGGCATTTGAGGTGGTCACCATTGGCGGAGTCTGGCGTAGTGTCTGCCATCTAGGCGATCGGTTCCGGGACTCCCTGCGGACCCAATTTCCTGCAGTTCAAGTCATCTCCCCCCGCCATGAACCCGCCTATGGTGCCGGTTTATTGGCCCTGGAACGACTCGGCAAGTGGGTACTATCCTCTCAACACGGGTAACTGGTTATAGTGCGTCTTGCAGGCCGTTTGTTATAACAAAAATGATCAAGATGCAAAGTAAATAGGCAGAGTTTGTACAGAATCGGGTTTTTATAGACTTTTCAAAACCCGGCCAACGAGAGTCGGGCTTAAAATAACCCTTAAACTACGTTTCCCAATCTGGATTGGGTTTAATATGAATCGAGAACGAGATTCTAAAGCGGTGTATCGACAGATTCGGAATTATCTCGTGGGTCGTTTCTTGGGGGCAACTCGGGATGAAACATTGCTGCAAGAAACAATAAAATGCTTATTTTGCAAACTGTATTTTCAGCAAAATTCGTCTTTATTTGAACCCCTTTATGACCCAACCAATATGGAGGCGATCGCCCGTCGATATCATCAGTCTTTGGCCCAACTCCGCCTAATTTTGCCGACCCTCTTTCCCCCAGACCAGCCCTTGCTTCTCGACCCTTACAGTCTGGCTCAAGTTGATAATCTGCTGAATCAGGCGGACTTGGATCCTTGGGTTCATGACCCTTTTGGCGACATCTATGAAGTGTTTATGGGGTCGCAGATTCGGGGGCAGGATGGACAGTTTTTTACCCCGATGAATGCGATCGCCTTATTAGTCACTTTAATCAATCCTCTTCCTGGAGAAACCCTGATTGATCCAGCTTGTGGGGCGGGTGGATTTTTAAGTGTGGCGGCTCGTTATTTAAAAGCATCTGGCGCATCGATTGACCAAATCCTTTCCACTATTTTTGGACTGGATAAAGACCGCTATCTTTCTGGATTAGCAGCAGCTCGTTTATCTCTGTTGAATCTCAAATCATCTCAGATTGTTTGTGGGGATTCTCTGGCTTGGCAACCCGAGTCTATCGCCCCTAATTTTTCAACTCAATCGCCTCATCCAAAAGTCTCAAATCCACCGGGTTTTCCTTTTCAAAATCAGGTGGGTGAATTTGATATTGTCCTGACCAATCCTCCCTTTGGGAGTCGTATCGTTGCGGCATCTCCGCAAGTTCAAGCGACTTTTGAACTGGGATATCGATGGCGGTTAGACAAAAATAGCCAATGTTTTGAAAAACTTTCCAAATTACAACCTTCCGTCCCCCCCCAGGTCTTATTTGTGGAACGCTGCTTATCTCTGGTACGGCCTGGAGGTCGGATTGGGATGGTTGTTCCTGAAAGTTTAATTTCGAGTAAAACCTATCGGTATGTGGTGGATTATATCCAGGAAAATTCTCTGATTAAAGCGGTAATCGGAATGCCCGATGTATTATTTAAAATATCAGGAAAAGGGGGGACTCATACCAAAACTTGTCTACTTTTATTACAAAAAAAATCGGAAAAAATAGGAGACGATGAAAGCGATCGCTCTATTTTTATGGCGGAGGCTCAATGGTGCGGACGAGATAGCCGGGGACGCCCCATTGACCGGGATGATTTACCGGAAATTGCCGCACGCTATCGAGATTATGAACAAGGACGTTTAACGCAACCGAGTCAGTTAGGGTATTGGATGAGTTGCGATCGCATTCAAAATGGCATTTTAGCCCCGCATTATTATAATCCTGCTGCTATTTCAGAATTAGGCTATCTCCAAAACAGTCACGACTTGATTTCTATGGGAGAGTTGATCTCTACAGGGATGATAGAGGTCAGCAGTGGGGATGAAGTGGGAAAGTTAGCTTACGGGACGGGAAATATCCCCTTTGTCCGCACTTCTGACATTTCTAATTGGGAAATTAAGGCAGACCCGAAACATTCGGTCAGTGAAGAGATTTATCACTCCTTAGCGGAAAAACAGGACCTGCGGGAAGGGGATATTTTGATGGTACGCGATGGCACTTATTTAATTGGAACTTGTGCCTTAATTACGGCGGATGATACCCGGATTCTTTATCAAAGTCATTTTTATAAATTGCGCGTTCGGGAAACCTGTCCTTTCGGATGTTATTTGTTGTTAGCCGCCTTGAGTTCCGAACCCGTGCAGAAACAAATCTTGGCAAAGCGCTTAACTCAAGATATTATTGATTCTCTGGGGAATCGAATTGAGGAATTAATTTTACCCATTCCCAAGGATAAAGCGCGTCGGGAGACGATCGCGCAAATGGTTAAGCAGACGATTCAACACCGAATAGAAGCTAGAAAATTGGCCCGCCAAGCTTGTGTAGAAATAGTTGCCGGAGGTGACTCAGATTTATGGCAGAAATGATGCCCTTGACGCCTCAAGAGACCTCCGATGGGTCTTTTACATTTTATTCACCGGAATTTGGTGAACTGTTTCATTCATACCACGGGGCGCAGCAGGAGGCACAGTGTAAATTTGTTGAACCCACAGAGTTAGCCGAAAAAGCCCAAAAACCCCGGTTGCGATTGCTTGACTTGTGTTATGGATTGGGGTACAATACCGCATCAGCATTAGAGACGATTTGGTCAATTAATCCAACTTGTTTGGTGGAGTGGGTCGGGTTGGAATTGGATGCCGCTATTCCCCAAGCGGCGATCGCCCAAGGGTTATTGAACCGTTGGCAATCGCCTATTCCCGAACTTCTAGCCGGACTGGTTAGCCCGGAGGCAGAGGGTGAACCTATTTCCTCGGGCATCTATCCCTCGGTCCTGGAATGGCAGGGCGAATCTATCCGATCGAAGCGTTTGACGACTCCCCAGTTCCAAGGGACCTTATGGCTAGGAGACGCCCGCAAAACCATTCAACAGGTGGTGAATCAAGGGTTTCAAGCTGATGCCATATTTTTAGACCCGTTTTCTCCTCCGAATTGTCCGCAACTGTGGACGGTTGAATTTTTAGGGTGGGTGGCGCGCTGTTTGAGTCCAACAGGAAGATTGGCAACTTATTCTTGTTCGGCGTCAGTGAGAACAGCATTAATGGCGGCAGGATTAAACATTGGGGCCACTGCGCCGGTGGGACGGCGATCGCCAGGAACGGTAGCGAGTTTTTGCGATCGCGATTTACCAACCCTTTCCCCCCAAGAACAGGAGCATCTACAAACTCGGGCAGCGACTCCCTATCGCGACCCCAACCTGTCGGATTCCGCTGAGGAAATTCGGCAACGCCGTCAACAAGAACAAGACTTATCCCCCTTAGAACCGACCTCTAATTGGAAAAAAAGATGGGCCAGTATTGCAGAAAAATAGCCAGGGATCAGCGATGGGGGAGGCGATCGCGGTAAAGGGGCTGATCGTTAGCGAATTTAGGTAAGGCAGCCCCAGATCAACCTCATCAGCCCGCTATAATTGAAAGGTCGATGAACCTAAAATCTCATCCTAAGTCAATCAAAAAAACTTTACATTTTTTAAAAAAGAAGGACCAGACCGGAAAAACTCCGGCATCCTTTATAAAGTCTGTGTAAAACACAGACTTTTTTAAACAAACCCGGTCCAAATAATGTAAAGATAGTCAGAGATAGTACAAAAAGCGATCAATTTACTCAGTCGCTTGACGCAGAACTAGCTAATAGAAATACTCAGAGCAAGGTGTTTGTCTGTGAACTTCCTTGATGCAGAACAGTCCAAAATTCTCGTTGTAGACGATCATCCAGCCAGCCGGATGACGGCAGTGGCGCTTTTGTCCGTAGAAGGGTATGAAATTCTGGAAGCTGACAGCGGCCCTAGTGCCCTGGCTTGCGTGAAAGAAACCCAGCCCGATTTAATTCTGCTGGATGTGATGATGCCTGGAATGGATGGATTTGAGGTATGCCGCCATCTGAAACAAGATGAGCAAACCCGCCTGATTCCCATCATTTTCGTGACCGCACTCAACGATCGCCGATCGCGGATCCGAGGGATTGAAGCTGGAGGTGATGACTTCCTGACTAAACCCTTCGATCATCTCGAACTCGCCGCCCGAGTCAAATCCCTGGTCCGCCAAAAACGGCTCAATGAGGACCTCGACCATGCGGAACAAGTCCTCTTTTCCATTGCCCGGACGGTGGAAAGTCGAGACCCCAATACCGGGGACCACTGCGAACGTTTAGTCTCTCGTGGACAAGCGTTTGGCGAATTTCTCCACCTCTCGCGCAATGAAATTCGCGATTTAATGTGGGGGGGATACCTCCACGACATCGGCAAGGTCGGCATTCCCGATGCGGTATTACTCAAAACCGGAAAACTCACCGCCCAAGAGTGGGAAATCATGAAACAGCACGTGGTGATTGGGGAGAAAATTTGCCTACCCCTACGAACCATGCGCGGCGTCCGTCCCCTGATTCGCCATCATCACGAACGATGGGACGGGACGGGATATCCCGATGGGTTGGTGGGGGATGAAATTCCCTACATTGCCCAAGTGTTTCAAGTGGTGGACATTTATGATGCCCTCACGAGTGAACGGCCCTATAAGCAGGCGTTTACCTCAGAAAAAGCCCTAGAAATTCTGGCGGAAGAAACGGCGAAGGGATGGCGGAACCCTTACCTGGTGGAACAATTTACAACGTTTATTCGGACTACGGAGATGGGAACACCGGCAAGGGCGGTCAATCGCCTCCAAGTGATTGAATCCGAGGAACCCGCTGCGATCGCTGGAAATTGGCGCATTGTTAATGGCTAGGCCCCGGATTTCCCGGGGGCGATCGCCACAACTAGCAGGCGATCGGGCGGTCATTGTGGATGAATTTTCTTCAATAAGAGCGGAAACCGCGCTATACTCCGTTGAGATTAACGGGCTGAAAGAAAATGGTAGCAGTAGCGATTTTAGCCGCTGGACGCGGGACACGCATGAAATCAGACCTACCCAAGGTTTTACATCCTTTGGGGGGGCGATCGCTGGTTGAACGGGTACTCGATAGTCTCTCGGCAATTCAACCTTCCCGACGTTTAATTATCGTCGGCTATCGAGGGGAACTCGTCCAAAATGAACTCATCCAGCGATTCTCTAATTTAGAATTTGTCGAACAAACGGAGCAATTAGGAACGGGTCACGCCGTCCAACAAGTCATTCCCTATTTACAAGATTTTACCGGGGATTTGTTGGTCTTGAATGGCGATGTCCCCCTCTTACGACCAGAAACCATTAAGCGGCTGCTGAATACCCACAAAGAACAAGGGAATGCCGCCACCATTCTGACCGCGCAACTCCCCGATCCTAAAGGGTATGGCCGGGTCTTTTGTGACAGTGAAAACCTGCTCAAGGAAATAGTTGAAGACCGGGATTGTACTGCCGCTCAAAAGCAGAATCGGCGCATTAATGCCGGGGTTTATTGTTTCCATTGGCCGGATTTAGCCAAGGTTTTACCCCAATTAAAATCAGAAAACGATCAAGCAGAATATTATCTGACTGATGCGGTGAATTACTTAAATCCTGTGCGAATTTTAGATGTGGAGGATTACCAGGAAATTCTCGGCATCAACGATCGCAAGCAATTATCAAAAGCTTATCAAATTTTGCAAACTCGGGTCAAAGATGAATGGATGGCCGCTGGAGTCACGCTGATCGACCCGGATAGCATTACCATTGATGATACAGTGACCCTGGCCCCGGATGCCATCATCGAACCCCAAACCCACCTACTGGGCCAAACTACCATCGGTTCCGGTTCTCGCATCGGTCCCGGGACGCTGATTGAAAATAGTCAGATTGGCGACAAGACCACGGTGTTATACTCAGTGATTACCGACAGTACCGTAGCTTCTGGAACCCGAGTCGGACCCTACGCTCACTTACGGGGTCAAGCTCAGGTGGGAGAAGGCTGCCGGATTGGTAACTTTGTAGAATTAAAGAATACAAAGTTAGGAAATCGCAGCAATGTATCTCACTTATCCTATTTAGGCGATACCACCACGGGCGATCGCGTGAACATTGGGGCGGGAACTATTACCGCCAATTACGACGGTGTAAATAAACATCCCACAGAAATCGGCAGTGGGACAAAAACGGGTTCTAATAGTGTCTTAGTTGCGCCGGTCAAAATTGGCGAAAATGTCACCATTGCCGCTGGTTCCACGATTACCGAAGATGTGGAAGATGATAGTTTGGCGATCGCCCGTGCCCGACAAGTTGCCAAAAAAGGCTGGAAATTGAAGGCCAAAGAGTAGGCAACCCGACACCGAACGAGAGAAAAGAAAGTAGAGACGTGAATTTTTGCGTCTCTACCCCCTGCGGTTGCTCACCCCGGGCGGGAATTAGGGAACCCCCGAACCATTGTTTTCTATAGTCGTTTCCACCAGTTGTACGCGATTGCTATCATTGGATAAGTTGATAAACTCGTTGTTTGCGATCGTGCTATTTTCGACAGCGATTGAAGTACCTTCGTCCCCAAACCAAAAGAAATAATTATTATCAGCATTGTAATCGGTGATGCGGTTTTCAAAAAATTGACAGGTTTTAAACCGCACATCCCCTCGGAGATTCGTTGCCCTTAGCATCGCATCATAGGACTCATTATGATAGAATTGGCAGTCCTCCACTAAAAGATTCGTGAGGGATTGTAACGCCATAATCCCATAGGTGCATTCTTTAATTGTAGAATTTTTTACCTCGAAATTACTGCTGTTTTGTGCCAAAATTCCATAGATTCCGCATCCGAAGAGAATGCATCGATCTAGGATGATATTGTCACAATCCACGAAGCTAAAAACGCTGCCACTACAAAAAGATTTTTTAGGCCAATGTCCCGATTCTATATTGGTTATGGTAATATTTCGGCAATTTCTGAACGTGATTACATGGGGATAACCCGCTTCAAGACTAATCAAAGAAGCGGTGGGATTGACTCCAATTAAACTCAGGTTTTCTACACCCGAAATCACCAATCCATATCCATCAAAATCTTCTTCCATAAAGGCATTCGCCCAATTTAACTCCGGACTAAGTTCTGATAAATTGTAGTGAGGTGAGATAAATTTCAAAGTTCGGTTAGACCCGATGTTTCTAAAAAAGGCTTCGGGGTTACTCACTTCGATTTCACGCCGGACTTGGGCGGTTGTCTGTTGCCCCCGTACGACTGCCCCAGTCACCCCCATTAACCCCATTAACCCAGAGAAAAACTTACGCCGTTTAACTTTTCTCATCTGAATCTAAACCTGAATGGTAATCTTTTTCTAGTAAGCTAACACGGCGATTAGAGTTCTGCCAACTGGGTCAACTTCGAGACCCTGATTTGAGGAGATCCGATGGAGGGACAGGAAGTGATAAACCCGAGGAGTTAGTAAAGTGGGTGAGGCGATCGCCAAGTCTCTATCACGCTGAGGGTCCAGATCCCCAACATCCCCAGAAACTCGATACACTAGAAGAGGACTTCTTGTCCTTATTCTGGAGTCACATCATGGTTTGGTTATTCTCGCTCTTCTTTATTTTACTGTTAATTTCTGCGACCCCCTTACTCGGAACCTTAAAGGTTAAGTGGTCCTTTGAAATTATGGTGGCATTGTTCGCCTTTTTTGCGGTGGCAGGTTGGGCACTGTTTTTGGGGTATTCTCTGTTGTTTCAGTAACCCCCCTCTTAATCATAATCCCGCCAGAGAAACTCTGACGGGACTGATTCGTATAATTGGTTCTCTATAACGTATCCAGACCTTCTGTCAATTTAAGATGACAGCTTACTCGGTCGGTCTGAAGTTCAGCACCCAACTTTGTTTTGATGCGCTTGAATCTATATATCTACTGTAGCGAATCTATCCGCCGCAGTGGTCTGTCTGAGGGGGGAATTGTCTCTCTACCTTCTGTGAGAACTCCCGGAGTAGACTCGTCTACTCATTGATAGAGAGAGATTCCTTGTGGGAATATTTCGGTCTCAGATTTCGATATATATGGGCGCACACACTCCCATTCTTTTATGGTACGTCAAGATGCTACGATTGTCAACACCTCAAACCGAGATTTTTTGGGGATAAAAGTTTCGGGTCCCCTTCAACTCACCTAGGCAATGCCGACACCCATTTCTGGACTCATTTCCAAGGCATCACCGATGCGATCGCCGGTGTGATAAGCAGCGAGAATCACCTCACAAGTTTTACCCCAGGCGATCGCACCTGTGGCATCAATCCCGATCGCCCCAAAATCTCGCTTATTCCGTTCCGCTTCTGCAAACGATCGCTCAAAAGCATTCATTAACGATAATCCATCTGTCACACGCACCACAATTCGCGCCGCGAGACACTCATCGATAATATCTTCCCCAATCCCGGTACAACTAATTCCCGCCTTGGGATTGGCGTAATTTCCCGCAGGCATTGCCGAATCGCTGACGCGCCCGATCCGTTCAAATCCTTTCCCTCCCGTAGAGGTTCCTGCGGCAATTTTCCCCTCGCGATCGAGTACCACCACCCCAATGGTTCCCCGTCCCGAGGATTCTGCTACCACATTCGCCATAGTGCGGGAAAAATTATCCTTGCGTTCCTCCATCCACTCCTGCAACCGTTTATCAGTCAGGGGATTATGAATTGGCAGTTGTAATTCGCGCAACAATTCCGCTGAACCCACATCCGACAACACGCGATCGGGGGAATTCTGTAAAAATAGAGCTAAATCGATGGGATTTTTAACCCGAGATACATTAATCGTGCCGCTAAAGCGTTGCAACGTACCATCCATTAACGCCGCACTCATCCGAATTTGTCCGTCCGATTGCAACACCGAACCGGTCCCCGCATTAAAACGCGGTTCATCTTCCAGGAGGTGGCATCCATGTACCACCGCTTCTGTAGCAGAGGCCCCTTGCATTAACATCCCGTACACTTCTTCTATAATGGCATGGAGGGAGCCGCGCACCGCTTCAAGTCCGCCTTTATCTTTAAGAGAGCTTCCCGCGCCCCCATGAATGATCAGCTTGGGTTGTACCGCACCCGTTGTCATGAATTCAGCCTCTGCCTTCGGTTAATATCCAATCTTTCATGGTAACTCAAAGAGTACGCTTTGCCAGCCACTCATTCCAGCATTTTGAAGAGATTCTTGGGTTTATTCTCCGGATTGAGCTTGGGAACGGCGACGGCGACAGCGTTCCGAACAATATTTCACCTCATCCCAACAATCCGCCCATTTTTTCCGCCAGGTAAAGGGACGTTGACAGACGGGACAGATTTTTTCGGGAAAGTCAGCTTTAGCTCGAACTCGGCCCATATCCTGTTAATTCATGCTGTTGTTTGGGTTGTATTATAAGCCATTTTCTCCGGAGGGGAAAGTGGGGTCAGGGTTAGGGCCGAGTCAGAGGGCGATCGCCTGAATTTCTGGGGATTCAATCTCTTTAAAATTGTACTATTTTGCCCCTACCCTCCGACAGATATTTGTTTTTATTCCAGGCATAAATTCTCTAAATTGTATTTTTTGATTCAGTCTCACGGTAGAGGGCTGATTAGAGATTTTTTGATTTAATTGAATCTATTGTAAAAACTCAGTGAATTAGGAGAAAAATTGTGGCTTATCAAACCAAAGAAGATTTACCCAATGAAGTAAAAGAAAAACTGCCAGAAGGCGCCCAAAATATTTTCTTCACCGCTTATAATAGCGCTTCCTCTGATGGAATGAGCGATAGTGCCGCTCAGGATGTAGCGTGGAATTCTCTGCGCAGTAGCTATGAGGAAGGAAGTGATGGCAAATGGCATCCGCGTCCCCAAGTTGGTGCTCATCGCAGCCCCACGGGAACTATGCCCGGAGCCTAAACTCAGAATTGGGAGGGTCTCAATTACAGAGGCGATCGCCTGATCGTAAATAGGGTTTCATAACAGAAGGACAGGGGAATCCCCTGTCCTTTTTTGCAGTTTTTACCCCATTATAGAGGTCTAATCCTTTTTAATTTGGGTCAACAAGTCATAAAACGGCTGCCAATTATCCTCCTGGGCGATCGGTTCCCAGATCGCCTCAATTTTGGGTCGAAGAATCACCGTTTCTGGATTATATTTCGCCATCCGTTCCCGCATTTCTTCTAAATCCGCTGTTCCCACAAACTGTAATAAATGGAAATAAGCTCGCTGCCAAGATGCAAACAATTCTGAATCGGTTTCCATCGGACCAAAAATAGAATCACTGTTTTCCCGCCACTCCGGAGAAAACTGCTGTCTGAGTTGCCAAAAAAACTCCGGATACTGTACCTGAGACTCACCCAACAGTTGCAAAGTTAATTGCACTAACTCCGTTGCTGCCTCTTCCGGTACTTCTTCCCCAAATCCCAACTTACTCAGCATCAGTTGGCGATATTCTCGATTATAATGCTCGTAATATTCCTCCAATGCAGCCTCCATGTCAGCCTCATTAATCACCGCCTTTAACGGCACTTGCAACATTTGGAGATTCCAGCGACAGATGGCGGGTTGATTGCCGTAACTGTAGCGACCATAATAGTCAAAATAGGCCGCTGTAAACTTTAAGTTATAAGTAGGAATAAAGGCAAAAGGCCCATAATCAAAACTTTCCCCAGTAATGGACATATTGTCGGTATTTAACACCGCATGACAAAATCCTGCTGCCATCCATTGTGCCGTTAAAGTAGCCACCCGTTGCACCAGTTCTTGATAAAATCGGGCATATTTCTCTTTCGAGTTTCCCGGACTGGAGAGGGCAGGCGGCATGGTATCATCAAGATGGGAATAGTAATGAATAATAACCCAATCTAAGAGTTTTTCGATTAAATCTTTGCGCCCTAAATAGTGCAATCGTTCAAACGTGCCAAATCGAATATGAGATTCACTAAAGCGGATCATCACCGATGATCGCGTCGGAGAAGGTTCGTCTCCTCGCCACAATTGTTCGCCGGTTTCAACTAAGCTTAAACAGCGAGAAGTTCTAACTCCCATCCGGTGCAACATTTCCGCTGCTAAAACTTCTCTGACTCCACCTTTTAGGGTTAACCGTCCATCAGCATGACGGGAATAAGGGGTTCTGCCACTGCCTTTGGTACCGAAGTCGTAGAGTTTTCCATCAGTACCCCTCACTTGAGCATAGATAAAGCCCCGTCCATCCCCTAAATTGGGATTATATTCGCCAAATTGATAGCCATGATAGCGCAGAGCTAAAAACGGTCGAACGCCCTGAAAATAACCAAAAGCTTCGATAAAATCTTCATCGGTTACGGTTGAGGGTTCTAATCCTAATTTCTGTAATAATTCGTTATTACGAAACCGGAGAATATGCTCGGGAAATTCAGCCGCCGCAACCTTATCATAGTAGTCTTCTCCCAACGATTCTAGGGCAGTTTCCAAGTTGAGAGACAGAAATGGATTGGTGTGCTTGGGCGTTTGAGCAGAGTCAGCAACAGTCATAAAAGCAACGTTTTTTTATAGAGTC
Organism: uncultured Oscillatoriaceae bacterium; assembly: GCA_965650385.1. GTDB lineage: Bacteria > Cyanobacteriota > Cyanobacteriia > Cyanobacteriales > Laspinemataceae > Laspinema. The sequence continues at coordinate 16,117 of CBFGOM010000048.1, read as the reverse complement.
TTACTTTATTTTAATATCATTTGACATTTAATGTACAATTTTATAAAATAATTTATGTTGTCCTTGAAAAGTTTTTAATTTTTTATTAAAACTTTGTTGAGAATATGCTTTTAAAAACCAATTTTTTAACTTAAAAATTTAATTTATAAGCAAACAAATTTGAATGAGTTTTAATGATTAGTTTTGGAATGTCGATACCCTTCAAATTTTAAAAAATAAGGGTTTAAATGTCAAATAAACATTTAAATAAACAGTCAAGACAAACAATAAAATTTTCTAATATACTAATATAATTTAATGCAATACACTCTACTGAGTAATTTATCACAAAATCAACATCACAGAATATTCCAACAGTCAGGCAACACGTAACTAAGTGCCGAAGTTAGGCTATATAATAGCATTTATCACGCAATTGAGGTCCACTTATCCGCTCAAAGTCACCCTTATCAAGGGGGATTTAGGGGGATCGTTTGGAGGTCATGGGATGAACAACTGCTAGAGTTTGGATAAGCTGTTTCTTATCTAAATTTCAGAGGGGAAAATCATAAACCCTTTGGAGTGCCGCACACCCTTGGCCTAGCCTGAGCCTAAGCCCTTACTCATGCTGGAGGCTTGACATCTTGCCCAGTATAGGTATCCAATTTAAATGCTAAACAGCTTATGACTCTCTCTCAAACGAACCTACCTTTCGTTAACTTGATGGATAATGACTCCTGTCTTACTAGAATGCTTAGGTTTTGCCGTGACCCTTAAATTCAGGGCCGGTACAAGTCATAAATTGCCTCGAATACTCAGATTTCATCTCTCAAATTTGGAAAATTTACAGCCAACTCATTAACTAGAAGGAGTAATAAGAATGAGGAGCAAAAAAATAAACTATGCAATCCCAGTTTTTATCGGATTGATGTTTAGCACAGTTGCGGGCTTAAGTTGGGCTAAAAACCCTTCTTCTCCTCCTCTATCCGCTGATTTGCCCTCTTACCTGGCGCAATTGCCTGAAATGGGTTTATTGACGGCAAACCCAGGGTCTCAAATTAATATTCGGAGTGGTCCAGGGATAGAATATAGTGCGTTGCATTATGGCGTGGTCGGCGATCGCGTAGAAATTTTAGACTCCCAACATGAAAATTCCTCCGATCCTTACGGTCGTCGCTGGCATCGAGTTCGTTTTGTCGAATCCCGTGCAGTCGGTTGGGTCCGAGGGGATTTTCTCCTTCAAACTAACGAGTCCTTCAGTAATGCTTGCCATCAAAATTTGTCCCAAACCACAAATAACATAAACAACATCAGAAACGCTTTTTTATCCGAAATAGTAGTCCGTAATAACTCCTTGTCTCCTGTCCAAGGCAGACCAAATGAACTGGTCTTAGTTGTGGGTGGAACCCGACAGGATGTCATTCTCTCTTCTGGTGACTTCATGCAGAATATCAGTGAGTCATTAATTCAAAATTGTGAAACCGTAAGTTCTATCAAAACCGCCTCAAACAATTCAGGATGGCATCACGTTTTCGGCTTAATTAATGGTCGCGTTCAAGCCTTTGAGTGCGTTGATGCTGCACCCGGAGTTAAACTGAAATGGGGCCAATATTTTTGTACGTTGTGAATCTCGATGAAAGGGACAATGTTATCCCCCATATTCAAGGGCAAAATGGGGCTTACAAGGCGGTGATAATTTTGTGAATTCACACCTCCGTGGATTTCCACTCTGGCGAATACCTGGGATATATTTTCAGGTATTTTGCCTTTTCTCAAGAGTAGAGGCTTATTTTAAAGAACATTTAAAAATTTTTTCCTTCTTAGACTGGCTCTGTACCTCTCTATTGTCTCAATGTAAATCTTTAATAAAGATTGGCTCACGACGGTTGACGATAGTGAGGGGAGATGGCAAATTGTTATCAGTGATAATCCTTAGATGAGCAGGGGAACTACAGAACCCAGGCACTGGATCCAGGTACTTTTAATTAATGACCCGCGTTCAGTCTAATGATGCCGAGCAACTGAGTTATAGCGATTATTGATTTAATCAAGTACAGTAAAGACCTTGTTTTCTAAGACTTTTCGCGGGTCGATGCGTACCTTGGTAAACGGAGAACCGCTATAGTATCTATTCCTAACAACAAGTTCTCGCCTTGGCAAGGTGCATAGGAGGGTCACTTTCAACCTTAACTCAATTTGATAAAGATCAGAAAAATGACTAAATCAACGACACTTAAAACATTATCTGTGGCTTCTGCCGGTGGAGCCTTCCTGATGTTGGGAACTATGGGTTCAGCAGAAGCCTCCAGTTTTACAGGAGCTTTTGATCCGAGCAATTGGACGTTCCTGAATACCCATATTAAGCCTAGCAGTGAGGGAGAAGACACAACTGATCCCTTTTCAAATTTTAACGGTTATGTAGACACGAGTAATGCTCCGTTCTCCGTTAGTATCACCGGGGGAAATAACGGGACTCGACATCCGGGTGACACTCTCTATACGACTACAGCGCTTAGCAGTGGTCTGTTTAGTTTTGATTGGAGTTATCTAAACCAGGAGCCAACTGCAATGTATGATTTTTTTGGCTTCATTCTCAATGAGACCTATACCCAGTTAAGCAATGATTGGGGGGGTAAGTCACAACGTGGTACATTTAGTACCATCCTTACAGCAGGCGATATCTTCGGTTTTGTCGTCAAGACTGAGGATAACATCGCGGGTGCACCGACTGTGACGATCTCAAACTTATTACTTGTAGACAATCCCCAATCCGTTCCAGAACCTACTGCTACTTTTGGCTTCCTAGTTTTAGGCGGCATGGGTGCAGGTTCAATACTCAAACGCAAAAAACCGCAAGAGAAAGCGATAGTCAAATCATAATAAAAAGCCTTTTGCTTTAGTGTCGCTACAACTCTTTTCGATTAGAATCTATAAATATAGGAGCGATCAATTGTTGCTATAACCCGCTTAAGTAGTAATAAAGGCGATATCATAGGGGTTGAATCAACTCGTTGCCAATCGCCTTTGTTCTCTACTTAATCTTACCCGTCAAACGTTTGACCTCATCGGCCATTTTTTCCGGTTGCCCTGAAAGGGGAAACAACAAAATGTTGTCTACTTTGGGATTTTTGACTAACTCTTCTAAGCGATTAAATTGCCGTTCGGTAATAGAAATGCCATCATAAGCCTCTACATAGGGCAGTTCTTGTGCGAAATTTTCATCGGCATAGACTTGAATAAATACGCGATCAACTCCCCAGTTTTCCCAATCGGCGGCAAAGTAGCGTTTGGCCCAATAGGGGTTATGATGGCAAATATCAAAACTTACGGATGGATTGGCAGCTTTTGTTGCTGAAATTGCTTTCTTTACAAAGCTGGTTAATTCCAGGGTGCGATCGACTTGTCCGGGTAATTCAGCATGATATCCCAAATAATCATCCCACTGCACGGCATCAATTTTAGGATATCTGGTGACAAACTCGACCAAAATATTAGTGAAAAGTTCTGCTACTTCTGGAACACCGACATTCAACACATAATGATCAACACCCGGATGGGTACGATCCACTCCCGGAACGATCCACCCCCGCTGAACGGCTAAATTGAAGGCGGGACTATTTTCATCTATTTTAATCCCTTTTTCAAAATAAGCATGGACTTCCATGTTATGTTTATGTGCTTCATCAATTAGCCAATCTAGCCACTTATCCTCAAACTCATTGGGACAACTTTCATAGCCGAATTTGGCCTCCATAACTGCACTATTATACATGGTGCAAGCATTTCCCCAGACGCCATGAATCAGGGTGTTAATCCCGCGATCACGATAATATCGTACCCTGGCTCGAATTACTTCTTCTGTGGCATTATTGGTGACTTGATAGCGACTAAAATAAATCCCTCGAATTGCTTTTTTTTCCCAAGGACTTTGTGGCCTAGCAGGGGTTAGGGTTCCGGGAGTTTCTGCTAAAGTCGCTGGGGGTTTAATGTCAGCAGCGGGTGTGGGGGGAGATGGATTAGAAATCGGCCCTGCCGGTAACTGAGGTTGTTGTAGGATAGGTTGCACTGTTGGGGTTTTCTCGGGGAAATCCTGACTTACCTCCTCGACATCTGCTGAATCAGACCTGTTCAAAAATGGAATTTTAGCTTGTAAATCCTCGGGTATAAATCGACTAATTTCTGCTGGAATATTTTTTCTTAAATCTTCGGGGATAAATCGGACAAGGTTGATATGTTGACGTTGGGTGAATAAAAAATAACTCCCACCTACAAATAGGAGGATTACCGAAAACGGAATGCTTGCACATCCACATCCACTGGGTTCTTTATTTTGGCGAGGCATAATCTATCGTTGGAAGGAGTTTGTTTGGAGTCAATAAATTGAGTTTTATAATTTCAACTTTATCTAAGTTAGGTTATAACTAAGCCGGCTTTTAAATTAACTTTTGGAGGGGTCTTATATTTTTAATGATAAGAGGCCGATCGCTCTTTGTCAAGATAGACTTAGACTTTAGTCGATGAGGCGAATCCCCTACCCTCATCAATCGAATCATGGACTCACAAAAAAGCCCCGCATGGGGCCTGGTTCATCAGAATTGCACCCTTGATTGGGGACAAGTATTGACCTTAAACTACGGGCATAACGGGCCTAGATTCGGGTTTCAATAAATCCGTTAACATTTCGGTAGGGGGTTGCTGATAAGGCCATGCAAAAGCATGACGAAATGCTGCTTCCTGGCAGGCTTGCATCTGGCGGAAATCAATAATATCCTGAGTTAATAAACTTTCGTACTCAAAGGGTAAGCGCATATCATGTAATCCGGCATTATCTGTACAAATCGCGATATCAACTCCAGCATCAAAGCATCGGTCAAAGACGATTTTGAGGTCCTGGATATCCTGGAGGGTGCCGGTTTTAAAATAAGTGGTGGGACAGACTTCTAAACATTGTCCCCGACGGGCGATTTCTGGTAATAATTCTGGATGTTTTAAGGGAATTTGAATCCCATGTCCGATTCGCATTAAGTAGGGGAGTAGTTCCGGATAGCAACCGTCGGGGGTTTCGTAGAGATGGCCGGTGGTATTTATACCCAGGTTGCGGGCATAGGCGTAGAGTTTGACAAATTCATCAAGGCGATCGCCATAATGATTGTCCCCTCCCGCTATATCGATCGCACAGACATAACAAGGCATCTGACTCGCCAGGTCCACGATCGCCCGATTCACCTCATCCGGCAGGCGCGAATGCATACAGAGAATTTGGCGAGTGACAATGGGATATTCTGGTAACTGGGATGCCTTACCCACAACTTCCACAATCTCTGCCATGCGATCAATCCGCTCAGATTGGCTCAAATCATGAGGAGTCCGTAGGTACGGGGTATAACGGAGTTCTAAATAGGCCAGATTCTCAAAAATATAGGCCCCCCGAATTAACCGATAGATAAAATACGGGAGAGTTTCAACGCTTTGGACACTTTCAACGAGGGTGTGGAGTTCTAAATACTCATCGAGGGTATCCCGGGGTTTGGTGTAAAACGCCTCAAACACTGGATATTCCGGAAAACGCAGCGCCAGTTCGCGATCGTGGCGCTGAAAGTAGCGCCACAGAACCCTAGGCACCACCGAACCTCCTAGATGTCGGTGCAATTCAGCATACAAAGCCACAGCAGCTTCTCCTCTTGTGGATAGGTGAGGGGTCTATGAGTTCGGAGAGCTAATTAGATCTAGAATATCCAAAAAATACACTCCGAGTCAAGCCCATTACGTTATATTTTAGTGTGATTTTTTAGAAACAGAAATTTAACAAAAATTAATTTGACAAGTGGCACGGTACCTGGGGATAATTGTCGATTGTGTAAACTTTAGCAAAAAAGACCCTTGGCTAACGTCGTTGTAATCGGTGCCCAGTGGGGCGATGAAGGAAAAGGCAAAGTTACCGATCTATTGAGCAAATCGGCAGATGTTGTAGTCCGTTACCAAGGGGGGGTCAACGCCGGTCACACGGTAGTAGTCAAGGACCAAACCTTCAAACTGCACCTGATTCCCTCTGGTATCCTTTATCCAGAAACCGAATGTATCATTGGTTCGGGAACCGTCATCGATCCAAAAACTTTAATTGAAGAGCTCGATCGCCTCGAAGCGCTCAATGTTTCTACGGAAAACCTGATGATTTCCCAGACGGCTCATGTGACGATGCCGTACCATCGCCTCATCGATCAGGCATCGGAAGAGCGTCGGGGAAACCACAAAATCGGGACAACCGGGCGCGGAATTGGCCCGACTTATGCCGATAAATCCGAACGGATTGGGATTCGGGTGTTGGATTTAATCGATCCCGAGGGGCTGCGCAAGCAACTCAATTGGACGATTAATTATAAAAACGTAATTTTGGAAAAATTGTACGATCTGCCTCCGCTTGATCCAGAGGAAGTGATCGACGAGTACGAACAATACGCTCAACGCCTGCGCCCTCATGTGGTGGATGCCTCCCTGAAAATTTATGACGCAGTTCAAGAACGGCGCAATATTTTATTTGAAGGCGCACAAGGGACCCTACTGGACCTCGATCATGGGACTTACCCCTATGTCACCTCGTCCAACCCGGTAGCGGGTGGGGCCTGTGTGGGAGCCGGAGTCGGACCGACCATGATTGATCGCGTGATTGGTGTTGCCAAAGCGTACACAACCCGGGTGGGTGAAGGACCTTTCCCCACAGAAATGACCGAGGGAATTGGAGATATTCTGTGCGATCGCGGTGCAGAATTCGGAACCACCACGGGCCGAAAACGCCGCTGTGGCTGGTTTGATGCCGTCATTGGTCGCTATGCAGTCCGCATTAACGGCATCGACTGTCTTGCCATTACCAAACTGGACGTTTTAGACGAACTCGACGAAATCAAAGTCTGCGTTGCCTACGAAATTGATGGGACCCGTTGCGATAATTTTCCCAGCAGTTCCCGTCAGTTTGCACGGTGCAAACCCATTTATGAAACCCTTCCCGGTTGGCAGAAATCCACCATTAACTGTCGAACCTTGGAAGACTTACCCAAGCAAGCCCTAGACTACCTCAAATATTTAGCCGAATTGATGGCGGCCCCGATCGCGGTGGTCTCCATAGGGGCCAGTCGTGACCAAACCATCATCGTTGAAGACCCCATCCACGGACCCAAACGCGGTCTTTTGGATGCCAATGGCACACCGGTTTAAACTGCGGTTTGACCTCCTCAATCCTGACGTTTCAAAAGACAGAAAAACGGGGGCTATCCCCCTTTTTCTGTCGTAACCGTCGCGGCATTAGGAGAAGTCTCGGGCCAAATTGAGCAAAAAAAGAGTGAATCAATGCCTAGGGCCCAAAATTTAATTGATAACATATAGCCTTTCTCTTGTGGCTGAAGTCAATTAAGCATCTCCCTGAAATCCCCCTTAAAAAGGGGGACTTTCCAGGTCCACCCATGATGAAAACATTGATTCCTCAATTCCTCTGGTTTCTGACTTCCCTCTTCTTAAGGGGGACGGGAGGGGGATCTAAGGGGGACTGGAGGAGTGAACTGTGGGGGGTTAAGGGAGCTTACAAGAGATGGACCTCATGGATATGAAAATGGCTATAAATTTTCATAAAAATTGAAAAACTGGGCTGATTCAAGAACTCCAAAAACAGCAAATTGAATGCTGAAAACCTAATTTTGATGATCAAAATGGGGATATCGAAATCGTTAAAGATAATGATTTAACTAACGCCCTAAAGATGATTGCCAAGATGAAGCAATTGGAAGAAAGCTCCCTGAATTATGCTGCTGTGTGGAAAATAAACCCTACCAAAATCTCCAACGGACTTGAATATCTGTCCCTCTTGTTGATACAATTGGAGATTGCAGCGTTTTTCCCGGCCCCTCTAACTAGACCGTGAACAACGTCCGATCCATCATTAATCGCTAACCCCTAACGAGTAACACCTAAAATGACAGTCACTGTTGAATGCCAAAAACGCCAGGAAGGAAGCAAACCCAAAGCTCTGCGCCGGGAAGGATTGATTCCAGCATCCCTGTATGGTCATCAAGGCAGCGAATCCTTTAGCCTGACAATTCCCGCCAAAGTCGCTGAAAAATTGCTTAAAGAAGCCTCAGTCAACAATACCTTGGTGGATCTCAATATCCCCGATCTGTCCTGGAAAGGCAAAACCATCCTTAGAGAAGTTCAGACTCATCCTTGGAAATCAACCTCGGTTTACCACATCAGCTTTTTTGCCGTGTCGGCAGGGACCAGCTTGGATTTGGTTGTGCCGCTCCATTTGGTCGGAGAACCTTATGGAGTCACCCAGGAAGGGGGCGTTTTAGATGTGGTGATGACCGAACTCCCCATTCAATGCACCCGGGACAATATCCCTGAATCTATTGAAATTGACATTACCGACCTCAAACTAGGGGATGCGCTGCACGTGAGCGAACTTCCCTTATCGGAAGGGGTAACCGCTCATGTGGAAGGCGATCGCATTGTTTTGACGATTCTCCAGTCCAGAAATAGCGATCAATCCAGCAGCGAAGATGGTGCTGAGGGATGAACTCCTGCCTAGTTCCATAGCGCTAGGAATACCCAGGGCGATCGCATCCTTTCTAGGGATTTCAACAATCCAACCTCTGATTTTATAAAAGGAAAAAGGCAGGCAGGTTATTCCCTGTTGCCTTTTTCCTTTTTGCTTTGTATCGTAGGGTTTAAGTCAACATTTATTGTCCTTGATCGTCGTAAAAACTAACCAATTTATGAGCAATTATCACGTTTATGGGATTGGGAATGCCCTGGTGGATATGGAATATGAACTATCCCCCGAACTCATGGCTCAAATGCAAATTGAGAAAGGAGTCATGACCTTAATCGAGGAAGATCGGCATCATTCCCTTCTTGAACAATTCAGCGATCGCCCTTGTCAAAAAAGCTGTGGGGGTTCTGCCGCTAATACGATTATCGCAGTCAGTCAATTTGGGGGGCGAGGCTTTTATTCCTGTAAAGTTGCCCATGATGAAACCGGTACATTTTATCTGGAAGACCTCCTGCGCAACGGCGTAGAGACCAACTTACAACATCAAACTCGACCGGAAGGGGTAACCGGAAAATGTCTGGTGTTTGTCACTCCGGATGCCGATCGCACCATGAATACTTATTTAGGGATTACCGGCAGTTTTAGTACAACAGAACTTGTTCCCGATGCAATTGCGGCATCAGAATATCTCTATATTGAAGGCTATCTCGTCAGTTCCCCCACGGGCCAAACGGCTGCCATTAACGCCCGAGAAATCGCCAGTCAAGCCGGAGTTAAAACCGCACTGTCTCTCTCGGATATGAATATGGTGAAATATTTTAAATCCGGTTTGTTAGACATGATTGGCCCCGGACTTGATTTTATTTTTGCTAATGAAAGTGAAGCGTTAACAATGGCTGAAATGGATACAATCGATGGGGCTGTGGCCCATTTAAAAACCCTTTCTAAGCGCTTTGCGATTACCCTAGGGGCGAAAGGGTCGCTCATTTTTGATGGGGAAAAACTGATTGAAATTCCGGGGATTGCCGTTCATGCGATCGATACCGTTGGTGCGGGAGATATGTATGCCGGAGCTTTTTTGTATGGGATTACTCATGGAATGAGTGATGCAGAAGCAGGACAATTAGCCGCTAAAGCAGCGGCGCGAATTGTCACAACCTACGGGCCCCGGTTATCGAAAGAAGAGACGCGATCGCTCTTAGAAGAATAATCGTAAAAGCAGGAAGGATGAACCGAGAGAATTTATCCTTCCGCTTTGGTGAAGCAGAATTGAGCATAACGGAGGACAACATGAGTCAGATTCGACTTCCCCAGGCGATCGCTCAGATGATGCAGGCAGATTTTTATCCCCATCCGGTGCAAGAACCCGTCATCTTGATGCAAACCCACGCCTCATTTCTGTTGCTGACGGGAGACTATGTTTATAAAGTCAAAAAATCAGTTGATTTTGGCTTTTTAGATTACTCTACCCTGGAAAAACGCCATCATTTTTGCTCAGAAGAATTGCGCTTAAACCGGCAGATTTCCCCTGAGCTTTATCTGGAAGTTGCGGCAGTGACTCAAACAGACAAGGGCTTGGAATTGAATGGCGAAGGAGAACCCATTGAATATGCCTTAAAAATGCGGCAGTTTCCTCAAGAAGCCTTATTAATTCATCAATTTGAGCAGGGTCAACTCACCCAAGAGCAGATGGAACAACTCGGTAAAGTTGTGGCTGAGTTCCATCGCCAAACGCCAACGAGTGATTATATTAAAAGTTTTGGAACTGTAGCTAAAATCCGGGAGGCGATCGATAATAATTACCAGCAATCTCTACCCTATATTGATGGACCGCAAACCCGCCAGCAATTTGAGGAAACCAAAGCTTATAGCGATAGATTTTTTGTAGAACAATCCGCTCAGTTTGAGCAGCGAATCGAAACCGATAAAATTCGCGAATGTCACGGGGATTTACATTTAAAAAATATTGCCCGATGGGATGATCAGATTCTGCTCTTTGATCGCATTGAATTTAACGAAGCCTTTCGGTTTGTGGATGTGATGTATGACATCGGGTTCGCCGTTATGGATATGGAAGCCCGGGGACGGCAGGACCTCGCCAATGGGTTTTTAAATACTTATTTGGAACAAACTGGCGATTGGCAAGGGGTGCAAGTGCTACGATTATACTTAAGTCGTCAGGCGTATGTCCGCGCTAAAGTGACCTCGTTGATGTTAGATGATATCAACATTCCCGAAGATGAGAAGGAAGAAGCATGGAAAACAGCAGGGGATTATTATCAATTAGCATGGCAGTACAGCCAACCTCGCCAAGGGCGATTGATTTTAATGTCAGGTTTATCCGGTTCGGGAAAAAGTACGATCGCCCGACAATTGGCTAGAGCAACTGGGGCGATTCATATCCGATCAGATGCAGTCCGAAAGCATTTAGCTGGGATTTCCCTCCAAACCAGAGGGAATGGTGAGATATATAGCCCAGAAATGACCGCTCAAACTTATACTCACTTGTTAGAATTAGGGATAATGGTAGCAAGTGAGGGATGGACGGTGATTTTGGATGCTAAATATGACCGGCAAGGGGTGCGCGAAGCCGCGATCGCTGCCGCTAGAGACAATGGATTGCCCTTGGCGATTCTGCATTGTACCGCCCCGATCGCCATTTTGCGCGATCGGCTCAATCACCGCCAAGGCGATATTGCCGATGCCACTGCCGATCTACTCGACACTCAGCAACAAACTGCCGAACCATTTGGTGAGAACGAACTTCCCTATGTTATATCCCTCGATAGTACCAGCAATATCGAGGCTCAATTACAACCACTTATCACCCAACTTAATTCCTAATTTTGCCCCTTTTCACCTCTCCCAATTCAGAGCAATTTTATGACAAGCGTGCAAGACAAAACAGGAACAGCCACGGTCAAAAAACCTCCCAAATCACCCCAAGAAAAAGGAATGTCTTTTGGGGTTAAAATGTGGATATTTTTTATGGTAATGTTTGGGTTTTTGGGATATTCCACTGCTTTGAGTATTTTATTTGGCGTGGTTGGGGGTGTAGCAGCAGGATTCATCTATGCCTGGTGGCATATTACAGATATCCCCGAGCAGACTCCAGCCTCGGATGCCCAAAAAACCTTGGCTTATGTCACGGAAAAACGCTCTAAAATTCAAGATAATACCAAGTCTAAAAAAAAATAAGAACTCTCCAGAATCCTTCATTGATTGTCAAAATCTCCCTTTCAAAACCGGATTCCATATCATCCTAAATCCGGTTGGTAAAAGTCGGTTTTTGCTTGGACTTGCGAGTGACGAAAAATCGTGATTTCTTTTAGGGGCGCAAGCATTACGCCTCTACAAATATACCAATTCAGGAGTAGTTTTTATAGACTTTTCAAAACCGGATTCCCCATGACAAACAGATTGGAGATCAGTTGGACGGATTGAGCGGGAATTTTGTAAACAGTTTAATATTTAGGGTTCTACAGAATCATAGTTTTTTACGTTTACAAAGACAGAGCAAATCATCCCGAAAAATTAAAGTCTAGCTAAGGCTAATTCAGGCATTAGTCGGGCTAAAACTTGCTTGAGGACCATTGCAGTCCAGTCAATATCGGCTGTGGTGGTGTGTCGTCCTAGGGTGAGGCGTACAGCAGCGGTAGCTTCCGTGGGACTGTATCCCATTGCTAATAACACAGGACTGGGGTTGAGTTTCCCGCTACTACAAGCAGATCCAGAACTGATGGCGATTCCGGCGAGGTTCATTTGACGGACGATCGCCCTGCCGGAGATGGGGTGACTCCCTCGACTATGAGCATCTTCCCCTAGGCAGAAACTAACATGGTGCGGTAAGCGGTGTAGCCGATCGCCCGTTGGGATGAGTTCCGGGGTATCTGCCAATAAATCAAACAGGCGATCGCGCAATTGAATTAATCTCGGGGTCTCCGTTGGCATTTCTTCCATCGCTAATTCTGCTGCCACCCCAAATCCGGCGATCGCAGGTACCGCCTGAGTCCCCGATCGCCGATTGGATTCTTGTCCCCCTCCTGTCAGCAACGGAATCAGTTCCAACCCTTCCCGGACATACAGCGCCCCCGCCCCTTGAGGACCATAAATTTTATGACTAGAGAGGGAGAGCAAATCCACCGGCAATTCTTGCACATTCACCGGCAATCGCCCGACAGCCTGCACCCCATCCACATGAAATAATACCCCAGCAGCGCGAGCGATCGCCCCTAATTCTTGAATCGGTTGCACCGTTCCTACTTCACTTTGTCCATAAATCACCGACACTAACACCGTATTGGAGCGTAGAGCAGATTTTAGGTCATCAGGATTCACCCGTCCCAGGCGATCGACTGGCAACTGCGTCACCTCCCATCCCCATTGCTCTAGCAACTCTGCGGTTTTACTCACCGCCGAATGTTCCACATTAGAAATAATCAAATGCTGGGGGGTTTGATAGTGACGAGTCACCCCAATGATAGCCAGGTTGTCCGCTTCCGTTCCTCCCGCCGTAAAACTGATGCCCTCTGCGGGTGCATTGATGAGACTTCCGACCTGCATTCTAGCCTTTTCCACCACCGTTGCCGATCTTTGTCCCCATTCATGAATGCTCGAAGGATTGCCCCAATTTTGGGTGAGGGCGTCTTGCATAGCGGCGATCGCCTCGGGTCGCGTCGGTGTTGTGGCGCTGTAATCTAAATAGATTTGCATGAGTTACTGAGCTTGAGGATAAGCCGCTACAGGGCTAATCTCTCGTGAGCCTTGATCCAGCAGCGACTGAGGGAGCGATCGCCTCTCCATCGGTCTAAGAGCCTGACTCTATAATCCGGTAGAACTGGCGATCGTCACCTAAGCAGTTTATCAATCTTTTCATAAGTGCGCTCAACAATTCCCGCTCCATTGATTCAACATCCTTAACTCCCCGGCTTGCACACATTGTAATCTTCATGTGACAATACCGATTCGGGAATCGTCACATTCCCCTCCTCTCGGCAGATCATCCGATAGTTTCGGGTAACTGGGATGCTGATAATGCAGCGATTGTGACGGAGGCGCTTTCCGCCAAACTCTCGATAATTTCGCCGTTCGTTGAGTCCCTCGATAATATTCCGGGCTTTGTGAACCACGTAATCAGGTAACTCTCTCAAATCAATCGGGTCATGGTCAAAAGTGGCCTCCCATTCCATTTTTTGCTGCCGTTTTTCCGCCAGCGAACGTACCGCTTGCTCCTCGGCCTCTTGATCTTGGGCGCAACGGTGACAAACTTGACCATAACCCTTGTGACCGCATGGAAAGATTTTTTTTCTTCTCGGCATAAAACACTGGTGTTGGTTTGTCTGGCCCAAACCTCCAACTTCAACTCGTGATGAGAGCTTATCCTCAACCCATCGCCCCTGGTCTATGCCCACTGTTTCCCGTTGCACGAACTTCTTCAGTCAGCAATAGATCTCATGTTACCCTCATCCCCAAGTCGAAACCTAATTTCGGCCATATTTCTATGCCATCACCAGACATCCGTTAAGTCAACCAAATCCCTGCACGTTCAACGGATGAATTGAACCTTTAAAAATTTGTTGACATGGCTCCTCCCCTCGAAAGGGTTGAATAACCAATCCTGAATGCTATGATGCCGGACAAGGAGGGCAAAGACGATGGACAAATCTTTTTTAACAGACTGCAATTCTACCATGCGTTAACACTCCCAACTCCCCCCCAATACTTTTTTCTAAAGTCTCCCCATCTTCCCCAACTCCCCCATCTTCCCCAACTCCCCCATCGCCTTTGTCGGGTCTTATGCTCCTATTGCTGATCCTACGAAAAAATCTACCATCTCCCAAATTCTTAGCCCTTTTGCGGCCTCTGCTTGTAGCAACCCTGAGCCTGAGCGGAAGCAGTTGCAAAGAAATTCAACCCATACTCCATCGACTTCCCGCCCTACCCCAAGACCCTTTTGTAGAGGTTTATTTTAACCATAATCCGGTTCTGGAATACCCCGAGCCTTACCGAGGGATCACTCGACCGGGGGATGATTTAGAACAGTTAATTGTAGATACCATCAAAGGCGCCACATCCACGGTGGATGTGGCAGTTCAGGAGTTGCAGTTGCCCAACATTGCCCAGGCCCTCGCTGAGAAGCATCAGGCGGGTGTTAAGGTCCGGGTGATTTTGGAAAATACCTATAGCCAACCCCTGAGCGAGTTGACAACGCAGCAAGTCGCCGGATTGGATGAACGCAGCAAAGCTCGGTATGAGGAGTGGCGTCACTTAATCGATCGCAACCAGGATGGTTCCCTCAGTCCAGAGGAAATTGCCCAAGGCGATGCCTTAGTCCTGTTAAAAAATGCCGGAGTGCCGAGAATTGATGATACGGCAGATGGTTCCAAAGGCAGCGGGTTAATGCACCACAAATTTGCGATCGCCGATGGTCGCACGGTGATTGTCACTTCGGCTAATTTTACCACCAGTGACATCCACGGAGATTTCCTCTCGGATACCAGTCGGGGCAATCCCAATAATTTACTCAAAATTGACAGTCCGGAATTAGCCGGTTTATTCCAAAAAGAGTTTAACCTCATGTGGGGGGATGGTCCAGGCGGTAACCCCGATAGTCTCTTTGGAGTGCAAAAACCGTTTCGCCCCAAGCAGTCCATAAATTTGGGGGCCAGTTCTGTGGGGGTGCAATTTGCCCCAACGGGGGCGCGAGTGCCTTGGGCGCAGAGTGTCAATGGGGCGATCGCTAATACATTGAACCGAGCCACTCAATCCGTGGATCTCGCTCTGTTTGTCTTCTCAAAACAGCAGTTGAGCGATACCCTGTATGCTCGTCATCGTACTGGGGTCCAAGTCCGTGCTCTGATTGATTCGAGTTTTGCCTATCGCAGTTATAGCGAAGGGTTGGACATGATGGGGGTGGCTTTACCCAATCAAAATTGTCAGTATGATCAGGGTAACCAACCTTGGTCTACTCCTCTGGATACGGTGGGTGTTCCCCAGTTACCTCTAGGCGATCGCCTTCATCATAAATTTGGCCTCTTGGACGATCGCATCGTAATCACCGGATCTCATAACTGGTCCGCCGCCGCTAATTCTCGCAATGATGAAACCCTCTTAGTCATTGATTCTCCCATCGTCGCCGCCCATTTCAAGCGAGAGTTTGAACGACTGTATAGTACCGCTTATTTAGGGTTACCCACCCACATTGAAGCTAAAATCCAACAACAGATTCAGCAATGTGGCTCCCCCACTCCGGTTCCCGCATTACCTCCATCAGCGCGAATCAATGTGAATCGAGCCACTCAGCAGGAGTTAGAAGAGTTACCCGGAATTGGTCCTGCTTTAGCTGCTCGAATTATTGCCACCAGACAGCAGCAACCGTTCACGTCAGTGGAGGATTTGCAACGAGTCTCGGGCATTGGTCCCACTCTATCAGAACGCTTACGCGATCGCGTCACCTTCTAACCCAACTCCCCCATCTTCCCCATCTCCCAATTCTCCCCCATCTCCCAATTCTCCCCAAAAAAACACAGAAGGGGACCTTCAATTGATCCCCTTCCGCATCTTCAACGCCAATAGCCCATTGCTATTAGCCATAGATTAACT
>CBFGOM010000047.1:0-33567 GCA_965650385.1 uncultured Oscillatoriaceae bacterium | reverse complement strand
TCCGCCTTTCTTAGCGCTTCTTGGGCTATTTTGCGCTCCGTAATTTCAATCAGCAATCCATCCCACAAAATATCCCCATTCTCTTGCTTCTCCGGACGAGAATGACCCTCTATCCACACGACTTTACCCGAGGGAGTGATAAATCGTCCCTCCCAATGCCAAGGTTCTAAGGTTTCAGCAGAAATAGCAATGGAACGGGAATGACTCGCCTGATCGTCGGGGTGAACTAGATTTACTAAAACCTGGACATTCTCTTCAATTAACTCGGCCTCAATTTCAAAAATTTCCCGACATCCTGGACTAACATAAGGCAAAGATACTGATCCATCCGAACGCATCAAAAATTGATAAATAACGCCGGGTAAATTAGCCGCTAACTGCCGAAATTTCCGCTGAGAAAGGGTAAGTTTTTCCTCGGTTTGCTTCTGGGAGGTGATGTCAAATTGCAGAGCAATATATTTGCAGGGAATTCCATCTGGATTCAGAATTGGAGTAATAGTTGTATCGACCCAATAAACTGATCCATCTTTACGTTTGTTTTTAATTTCACCGCGCCACACTTGACCTTGGGAGATTGTTTCCCACAATTGGGTAAAAAATTCTGTCGGGTGCAATCCCGAATCAACAAGGGCCGGGGTGCGAGTGAGACTTTCCTCTCGACTATATCCAGAGATTTCTATAAATTTATCGTTGACATCGGTAATTCGTCCAAGGGCATCGGTTTCCATCACGATCGCTGCATGATTGATCGCCGACTTCCAATTGAATAAATTTTCTTCGCACAGTTGTAAATTAATGGAGCAAGTCGTCATGATTTACCTGGGGTACAACGGGCTTGAGGTTCTGTCTCTATTAAAGCGATTTCATCGGGAAGAGTCATTGATTGTTGCGAACTTTAACACAAGAGACCTTTAAGAGGGTCCCAGAACCTCGCCCGTAACCGGACCTCCGCGCGCGATCGCCCCCAAACCCGCCGCTTTACAGACATCACCCCTGCACCTGTTCGGTTATTACAACCGGATTTTTTGTCAACCCCCTTGTAACAATTCTTTACGATTTGTTACAGTTATTTACATAAAGAAAAGAAACAACAGGACAAAATTCATGAAAACCGACTTTAACTTTCCCGGCAAGTACCTCATGGGTCCCGTCGTCTTCCGACCCAACTTTAACGAACAATCCGAAGAGATTAACGCCAATCAAGCCTGGTCCTTATTTTTCACCGCAGGACAAGAAGACAAAGCATTAGGATTCAATACAGAGACGGGTAAATTTTTCACAAACCTACTCCTAGCGATCGCCGTCAGTGGGATTGTCTGGGCCTTAAATTTTAACAATCTCGGCTAAATGAAACGCCAAAGCCCAGTATCTTCTAAGGTACTGGGCTTTTTGTGGGCTTCAGATTCAACAAGACCCTCAAAAATGCCTCCTTTAGGAACAGGGGAGGCATTTTTGATGATGAGTCGTGACAACCCGAATTCAGCGGGAGTATCAACGAGGGTTTACGCTGGATAAATCCGCAAACGGCGATTGGGTTCATCACCAAAGCTGCAAGACTTTAACCGATAATGTTCTACTAACTCATGCTGCATCTTGCGGACTTGACCTCCACGAGGTAACAGCTCCACCGGCTGTCCCTTGGGAATCACAATCTGTTCTACCGCCAGACGTGCTTCTTCCAGGGCTTCGATTTCATCATCGCTACCACTGTGGGCAAACAGAGACACATCAGACACTTCCGGCGTACTCCCTTCCTCCAAATGCAACATCCGGCGTAAGGAATGAGCAATCTTGGGAACACTGCTGGAATTAATCGTAAAAATGGGAACTTGGCGGTTTTTCGACATTTGCCGCAACTTAGAATGGTTTTTAACGTGCGATCGCACCGCCAACACCACATCAGCACTATCAATATCCTTCGTCACCACCACCGGCAGGGCCAGAGTGCGAATCACCTGATCCAACTGATGACGACTCACCCCATAAGGATAGATATGCAACGGCAAATCTTCCCCATTCGGACCCGCCAAGGGCGAGACTTCCTCAAACCCATAATCCGCCGCAGAAGTGAAGCGATCGCTGGGATACAACGACTCATTCAGCATCTGCTCAAAGGACTTTTCCTCCGGCACCGCCTTGGGGCGGCGTCCCAACTCTGGTAACGTTTGCGCTGGTAACGGCTGCATCTTCCCACTGGCGCGCAATCCGGCACTCCCAAACGGACGTACCGCTGCCGTCATCTTCGTCGTGGTCGGATTTTGGGGTTGTAACTCATTGGTAATCGTCACTTTCCCGCTTTCGCTGACCGTTCGCACTTGGAGATCGGGCTGTCGTCCCCGCAGTAAACTATCTACGGTTTCTGCCACCCGTTCATGAACCACCCAGCGCTTCCGTTCGCTCATTTCCACAGCAATTTCAAAAGTCGGGGGTGCTTTGCGTTCTAGGACCGTTTTTTGAGACCCTCGACGCCGCGCCTCTTCATCACCCAGGGTCACCGATTGAATTCCCCCCACCAAATCGCATAGGGTGGGGTTTTTAATCAAGTTTTCAATCTGGTTACCGTGGGCCGTACCCACCAACTGCACCCCACGTTCAGCGATGGTGCGTGCCGCTAAAGCTTCCAATTCGGTCCCAATTTCATCGATGACAATCACTTCCGGCATATGGTTTTCCACTGCCTCAATCATCACCTTATGTTGAAATTCCGGCGCCGCCACTTGCATCCGTCGTGCCCGCCCGATCGCCGGATGTGGAATATCCCCATCCCCAGCGATTTCATTGGAGGTATCGATAATCACCACCCGTTTGTGCAGTTCATCCGCCAACACCCGAGCAATTTCGCGCAATGCCGTGGTTTTCCCAACCCCGGGGCGACCTAACATTAAAATGGATTGTCCGCTTTCGACTAAATCGCGGATCATGTGAATTGTGCCGAAGACAGACCGCCCCACCCGGCAAGTTAAGCCAATAATTTCCCCAGTCCGATTACGAATGGCGCTGATGCGGTGCAGGGTTTGTTCAATCCCCGCACGATTATCTCCGCTAAAGTGACCCACTCGCTCGATCGCATATTTGAGGTCCGAACGAGAAACGGGGATATCGCTGATATATTCAGCTTGATGGGGAAAACGCGCTTCCGGAAGCCGTCCTAAATCCATCACCACTTCCACTAAACTACTCAGGGATGAGTGGGTTGTTAAATGGTCGCGGATGGTTTCAGGCAGAATTTCCAGCAACTGGCTGAGGTCGTCGGTGATCTGCGTTCTTCCGAGATCGACGTTTTCCACTCCACTCTGTGCTTGGGGTTGGATCGGGTTGTCAATCGGTTGATTTCCCTGAGAATTAACCATATATTCTGGCGTCGATAACTGAGCAGGACAAAAAAGTAAAAACAGAAAATGGAGGAGTCAAACGGTGGAAATCTATTAAGGGTGGTTTATCATGGCATTGTAGTATTTGTATTATTCTGTAATTGTAAGCCAAATTTGATCTCCGAAACAAGAGAACCTGCTAAATCTACAGCTTCCCACAGTAAATCCGGGCAGTCTTCTAAGGCATAACTCCCGCAGAACGTCTCTCCCCACTGTTGTTCCACCCGTTCTAAAATGGGGGATAAAAGGACCCGAGCATAGCTACCGTAGGCGACTCCGGACAGAAAAGAGTCGGCCTGATTGTCAATGGGGGGCACTGAACTCCGGCGCAATAATCCCATTGATTGGAGTTTGGAAACTGTATGCTGATTGGTGCCACCGGCAAGTTGAACGAATCCCGGTAAACCTGCACCTAAAACTTTTTGGCCGAGTTTAATGGCGGCGCGAGTGGTTCCGATGCCAATATCTCCACTCATCGGACGTCCGTCTGTTTGCCAGATCAGGGCACAGGGAAGCGGAGAGATGGCGTGATAAATGGCCCAGAGATAATCAATCAGGTTTTCCCCATCCGGACAGCTAATGGCAACGACCTGAAGCTGATTGACCGAGGGCGCGACTGCACTCCACAGACGTTTAAAATCCTCGATTCGACCCACTTGCGTATGAATTTCTACAGCATTGACGCCTTTAGATAACACCGATGGGGCGATTGCTGTCGGTGTCGAGACATACGAACGGGTGACAATTTGTCCGATCGGACAAACGGGGAGGCATCGTCCGCATCCATAACAACGCTCTTCTATAACCCCAGCAGACAGGTGAAACGGCGGTGAATTTTGAGTGGTCTTAAAGGATAAATCACCGGGTTTGGATAGACTGTTTAAGGTTGACTGGGGAAAGGCGATCGCCTGCGCTGGACAAATACTTTCACAAGGTCGAGGACAATCCGGAGGACACTTTTCGGGATTAAATTCTGCTTTTCTAAAATGCGGGTCTTCCCCATCATTTAAACTGACCATCAGTAATGGCCGGGATACTCCCCTCTGGGCGAAATGATGGCGATCGCCTCGTTTTTGAGCCGCTTGTCTGAGGGTGACAGCCTTTTCGATAGCTTCTAAGGCAGCAGCAATAACCGCTGGATCGGCGGCAACATCAATACAGTCCGCACCAGCTAGGCAATAGGCCAAAGTAATATTTCGCACAAACTGCAAGTGCTGAAAACTCGCACCGCAGATTAGCTTAAACCAATGGCCTTCAGATAAGGATGTTAACGGGTCGTTCAAGTTGCTCACACCTCTATGCTAATGCGAGCGGTTACAAATGGGGATAGCTTACACCAATTTACTTCTCCGGGAATAGGGGGAAGAAATGGGTTAACCCTGTTCCGGTTGTAGCTCAAAGTTAAAGGCGATCGCCCTTCATTTCCAGATTTAGGGAAATCCCCCTATTATGGCTCTATATCTAGCGTAATCTAGCTTAGGAATTCCCTTCGTCCACAGGTAAAATACCTTTATCCCTCCCCGCGTTTCTCCGATGGAGTTGCCTCCAAATAGGCGATCGCCGCCTCCAACTTTGAGGAGTAATGTTCCGCAAATTGTCCAAACCAAAACCCTTCATCGGAATAGGGATCTAGCTTCTTCAACCACTCCTGTGCTCGCTTGGCTAACCCTTCACGCTGTTTTTGCTTGAGACGTTCCAGCTTTTTCACCTCTTCTTGGCGTTCTTGTTCTCGTTGGAGTTGTTCCGCCTGTTCTTGTGCCTCCAACTCCTGCTTAACGTCCCCAAATAATTGATCTAAAGGTCCACCCAATCCTCGGGAACTTGACTCCAACGCGATCGGCTCAACATTCACCGAAGGCTGCACTCTTGGGGCTTTCGCTTCCGACTCAACTTTTTCTAACAAACTATCTAAATTATACATCACCTGCGCAGGCGTAGCGGGTGGCGAATTCCCTAACTTAGGGGTCGGTTTTGACTCTACTTGTTCCCGGGATTTGGGGGCAGGATTTTCATTTTCTGCCTTGATTTGCGCTAGTAATTTTTCAATTGGATCCATACTTTTGACTTCGGTAGTTACTAACAATCAATGATTTGAGATGCCAGATTGTGCCATCGACCCTAGCCAAATTATGACATTTTTACCCCGCGATAATAAAGACTAAAAATAGATAGAATAGTCAAAATCAAGCAACTTTTTCTCAAGGATGCTGCGGGGATGAACTCAAATCAAGAAGAAGAAAGCAATGACGATATTTCGCGCCGTACCAGACAGCATGAAGCCTTTGTCGCTAATGTTTTGGCTAAATATAAGACATTAGAGCCATTATTGGCTCAAGAAAGATGGCAAGAAGCTGACTGGGAAACAAGACGGTTGATGCTATCGATCGCCGGTGCCGATCGCCGATCCGATTGTTTGCTTACAGAAACCGATATTCGGAGCTTCCCTTGTACAGAATTGCGTATCCTAGACCGACTGTGGAGGAGTCACAGTCAAGGTCGTTTTGGGTTTAGCGTCATCCACCAGATTTATCAAGATGTTGAGCGGGACTATGCTCAGTTAGCTGATATTGTAGGATGGCGCAACGGCGATCAATGGATCAACTCAGAGCAAATCCAGTTTACTAGGACAGCGCCAGTGGGTCATCTTCCAATTACTTGGTTAGTGCCCACGACTTTTTCCACCTATTGGTTGGCACGATTCGCTTCGGCAGGATGGCGATTGCTCCTAGAACGAACGGGAGAATGTAAGTTATAGGGTGTAGCGATCGCCTTAATTCCTTTACCTTTCCGATGTCAATGGGTTGCCCAAAACCCTCATTGCCCCCTCTTCAATCACCCAGTTTCTCCTCAAGGACAATCTAATCCCCGATCGCCTTCAGTAACACCTCCGACAAGGTGTAATCCTCC
Organism: uncultured Oscillatoriaceae bacterium; assembly: GCA_965650385.1. Lineage (GTDB taxonomy): Bacteria > Cyanobacteriota > Cyanobacteriia > Cyanobacteriales > Laspinemataceae > Laspinema. Next base: position 27,289 of record CBFGOM010000047.1, on the reverse strand, counting down.
ATTTCATCAATCGTAATCGTATCGATGATATCAAACTTGGCCCCCACCCCTTCTAACTCATTATCCAACGCTTTTAAAAAACGAGTAGCTTGGGCATCAGTTCCCACTTGAATCAAAGAAATGGCTAACTCTTCATCTCGTTCCATCTGCCGAGTCGCCTCAACAATCACTCGCATCACCGCCTTGCGATCGTCCGGTTCTCCATCGGTAATCACCAGAATCGTTTCACCAGATTTCGCTTCGCCTGAAGCTTTCTTTTTAAAATAATGATTCACCGCATCTTGTAAAACTGATGCCAAATCAGTTCTCCCCGAAGGTTCATTTTCTTGGAAAATTTGCGCGACTTTCGCCGAAGTGACATTATCATAGCGTTGAAAGCGCCCGGAAAATAGATAAACGGTAATTCCATCCTGATCCAATTGTTCGCATTTCGCTGACAAAGCAAAGGTAGATTCTTCCGCAGAAGACCAGCGGGTTTTGCCCCCAGTCGCATCAGGAGTCATCATACTCCCGCTTTTATCCACAATCAACGTATAATCTCGATTTTCCAACATAATTTTGGGGGTTCTAAACTCAAAAAGAATAAAATTTCCGCCGTAGCGGGAAGACCATGCAATAACTGTAACTTAATCAAGGACCGCCCGTAACAAAACCTCTTTCAAAGGGGTTTCTTCCATATCCTCCATCGTAATCGTATCTACAATATCAAATTTCGCACCAACGCCTTGCAAATCATCATCTAATGCTTTTAAAAACCGCATTGCTTGGGCATCATTCCCCACCTGAATCATGGAAATTGCTAATTCTTCATCCCGATTCATCTGACGGGTGGCTTTAATAATCACTTCCATCACCGCTTTGCGATCGTCGGGTTCTCCATCAGTTACCACGAGAATGGTTTCCCCATTGGGTTTTGTTTGACCGGATGATTTGCGCTGAAAATACTGATTTACCGCATCTTGAAGGACTGCTGCTAAGTTGGTCCGTCCCATCGGCTCATTTTCTTGATAAATCTGATCGACTTTGGCTGATGTGACGTTATCGTACCGTTGAAATCGGCCCGAAAACAAATAAACAGTAATCCCATCAGGGTCAAATTCTTCACATTTTCGGGCTAAGGCTAGAGTAGACTCCTGAGCCACTTGCCATCGGGTTTTCCCCCCGGGTTGATCCGGGATGGACATACTCCCACTTTTATCGATAATTAGAGTGTAATCACGATTTTCTACCATGATATTTTGCCGCTGAATTAATTAAACTACATCGGATGAAAGCAATCTGATAGATGAATCTCACTTCAGATAAAATGGCCTTAACTCTTCAGAAACCCGGTCCCTCCCTTAACTTTTTTAAGTCGGGCGATCGCAGCCCATTCTTCTGGGACAATAACAGGTCCAGCGGGTTTGGCTCCCGCTTCCATCGCTAATCATCATACTACCGCTTTTATCGATAATTAACGGGTAATCTCGGTTATCTGACATAATTCTGTGGTTGTTTTAAACTAAAAAAGGGTAAAATTCCTGCCGCAGCCAGAAAAAAATGAAATGAGCGTAGCTTAATCGACGATCGCCCGTAACAGAACCTCTTTCAAAGGCATTTCCTCCATATCATCCATTGTAATACTATCTACAATGTCAAATTTGGCTCCTACGCCTTGCAAATCATCATCAAATGCCTTTAAAAAGCGCGTGGCTTTGGGATCGTTCCCCACCTGAATCATGGAAATGGCTAATTCTTTATCCCGCTCCATCTGGCGAGTAGTTTTAATAATCACTTCCATCAACGCTATGCGATCGTTTGGTTCGCCATCGGTTACTATGAGAATCGTTTCTCCATTAGGTTTGCTTTGACCAGCGGCTTTGCGCTGAAAATAGTGATTGACCGCATCTTGGAGGACTACTGCTAAGTTGGTCCGTCCCATCGGCTCATTATTTTGATAAATCTGCTCGACTTTAGCGGCAGTCACGTTATCGTAACGTTGAAATCGCTCAGAAAACAAATAAACGGTAATTCCATCCGGGTCAAATTCTTCACATTTTCGGGCTAAGGCTACGGTAGACTCTTGAGCCACTTGCCATCGGGTTTTACCCCCCGGTTGATCCGGGATAGACATACTGCGACTTTTATCGATAATTAGAGTATAATCGCGATTTTCTACCATGATATTTTGCCGCTGAATCAATTAAACTGCATTCAATGGACTGGGACTGAAGAATACATCTCACTTTCAATAAGTAAGTTTTAACAACCCTTCAGAAACTAAAACTATGAAGACCGGCCTTTTCCCATCGTCTCTAAAGTTTGCTAAGTCAGGGGTATTGCTCGCCGTCCCGTCGTCCCGGACGATAAGCCGGTCGTCCATTAATCGATGATGGCATTCATCAAAACTTCGGTTAAAGTCATTTCTTCCATGTCATCAATTGTTAAAGTATCCACAATATCAAACTTAGCTCCGGCATTGATTAAATCATCATCCAGGGCTTTAAGAAATTGAGTAGCTGTGCGATCGTTGCCTATTTGAATGAAAGAAATCGCGAGTTCTTCATCTTTATCAATTCGGCGAGAGGCTTCAATAATGACTTTCATCACCGCTTTACGATCATCGGGTTCTCCATCAGTAATGGCTAAAATAGTTTCTCCATTAACTTGGGCTTGACCCGAAGATTTTCGTTTAAAGTAATTATTCAGCGCATCTTGTAAAACCCCTGCTAAGTCGGTGCGCCCCGCAGGCTCATTTTCCTGAAAAATTTGCTCAACTTTAGCAGCAGTTACATTATCGTAACGCTTAAACCGACCTGAAAAAACATAAAGGGTGATGCCATCAGGGTCTAACTCTTCACATTTTCGGGCTAATGCCAGGGTAGACTCTTGTGCTTCTTGCCATCGGGTTCTTCCCCCCCGTTGGTCTGGGGTGGACATACTGCCACTTTTGTCAATAATCAGTGTATAGTCGCGGTTATTTAGCATCAGAATAGCCCTAAGTCTGTGTAAAACAGATAATTAAGTTAAGTTGGGAGTGCTGCTACCGGCTCAGTTATCCAAGGCGATCGCTACTGTCCCTTCCTGTTGATAGCTTAACTCAAAGCCCTCAAAAGGGTGAAATCGCCCCGGATTAAAAAAAAGACGCGATCGCTCGCGTCTGTTGAACACAAGGTGAATGATTCTTAATCTTAGCTGGCGCGAGCCGGAACCAAGAGATCCTTCAAAGGATTCCAAGTTACCGTGCGATCGCCACCCACTTCCACCACCACTTTCACCCGGGGTTCAATCTTCGGCAACTCCGTCAAATAGGACAACTCTTGATTAGACAGAACGATTCCATCAATCAACCACACCACTAATCCTTTAGATTTAGGGGGTAACTGCTCCAATTGCGAGGTCACAATAGGCGGAATAAAATAAGTGCGGATGTCTTTTTTGCCTAGGTGTGGTGGACGAACCCCATGCACCCCAGTTAAATAGGCGGCTAAATCTCCTAATCCTCGCGCCGATAGCGTTACATTGATATAACCAGCGGCTCTAACTCGTCGTTGATAGCGGCCCTCAAATCCCCCTTCCAAAGGCACATATACCGCTAAGGACCCGTTTTGTTCCAGATCGCGAATGAATTTTTTACCCGTGATAATCAGTGCCATAAAGATTCACTCCTAAGACTGCATACTGACTGAATACTGACTGAATTGGTAATCCGCTGCTCAAGTATCGAGGCTGATGCACCCCTTAAACTTCGCCATGATAGGCGATATCCGGGCGACACTTTACTCTTTCGGCGGCAATCAAACTTTGCCAAGTATAGTTTAATGCCTAGAAGGGATTAGAATTAGATTCAGTGGAAGGGATGAGCTGTTAGAGGCCCCTGGCTCAGAGAGTCTTCAGCCCCTGGCGCAGAGACCCCACAAAAAAAATAAAAATTTTAAGCAATTTTTATTCAATTCGGACTAGACAAGGTATTTAACATCGGCTATAGTATTAAATTGTCGCTAAATTTAAGCCAAAGCTCTCAAATTGGAAACCCAGTGCGGCCCAAAAGCCGATTTTGCGCTATAGTGGTTAGTCCAGACCAACAGAGTGACAACTGCTCCTTAGCGGAAAGTTGATTCAAGCTGAATTTAGTTGCGATCGCCCCTAGCAAGTCCGCAGTCTGAAACGATGTCTGACCGCGTTGGGCGATCGTATGCCTCGCAGAGATACTGAGTAAATCATTACTTAAGTCTGTGCGGTCAAAGGCAACACAAACGAGCAACCGCTCACCCTAACGGACCAACTCATCAAACTAGCCCGAAGGCAGTTAAAGGCTTTTAAAAAGCCGAAGCGTCTCCTGCTGTGCTGTTGGAGGCAACCTTTGGACTGGTTTGGCGTCGAAACCCGATTCGGATCCGAGCTCTTAGGTGAACTCATCAGGATCCGAGAAACTTGTAGTGCTTAAGTAAGGGGAGACCATAAACCCGTGGCTGTCGGTATTCTGGGCACAAAAATCGGCATGACCCAAGTATTTGACGAAGAAGGGAGAGCAATTCCCGTCACCGTCGTTCAAGCTGGGCCATGCACCGTAACACAGATCAAATCGAAACAGACCGATGGCTATAGCGCCATTCAGGTCGGATATGGCGAAACCACCACCAAGGCCATCAATAAGCCCGAACTGGGACATCTCGTCAAATCATCAGCGCCCCCGCTGCGACACCTGCGTGAATATCGCATCGATGATGTCAGCAGCTTTGAACTGGGACAGCAAATGACCGTAGAAGGATTCACTGCTAACCAGATTGTAGATGTGACCGGACTTACCATCGGTCGGGGCTTTGCCGGATATCAAAGACGGCATAACTTCAAACGCGGACCCATGTCCCACGGTTCAAAAAACCATCGCGCACCCGGTTCTACAGGTGCAGGGACGACTCCGGGTCGCGTGTATCCAGGGAAGCGGATGGCCGGTCGTTTAGGCGGAACCCAAGTCACAACTCGCCAATTGCAAATTGTGCGAGTGGATGCAGAAAAGAACCTGCTGCTGATTAAGGGAGCGCTTCCGGGAAAACCCGGAGCACTGCTTAATATTAAGCCAGCCAAGTATGTAGGCCGAGCTAAATAGCAGCCCGGTGAAAAAGAATGAATTCCCCATTCATAAAGCATAGAAAACGGGAATAGAGAGATATGGTTAATTGTGTAGTCAGAAACTGGGAAGGCGAACAAGTTTCCGAAGCGACGATCGATTGGCGAGTAGCGTCTGAAGAGAACGCCTCGCATATCGTTCATAGAGCGGTAACTCGGCAACTGACCCAGGCGCGTCAGGGAACGGCATCGACCAAAACCCGCGCGGAAGTTAGAGGCGGGGGTAGAAAGCCCTGGAGACAAAAAGGAACAGGCCGAGCGCGGGCTGGTTCAATTCGCTCTCCCTTATGGAGAGGCGGCGGCGTCATCTTTGGACCTAAACCCAGAGATTATGAAGTCAAAATGAATCGCAAAGAGCGCCGACTCGCCCTGAGAACCGCGCTGATCAGCCGTAGCCAAGACCTGATCGTCGTCGAGGAATTTGCAGATAAACTGCCCCGTCCTAAGACCAAAGATCTCCTCAGTGCGATCGCCCGGTGGGGTGTCGAGCCCGGCTCGAAAGTATTGTTAATCGTTGACCAACGAGACGACAACGTTTATTTATCAGCACGCAACGTCGAGACCATCAAACTGATTGCCTTCAACCAGTTAAATGTGTACGACCTCGTGGCCGCTGACAAAATCATAACCACAGCAGCAGCACTAGCCAAAGTTCAGGAGGTCTACGGTGGCTGAAGATAATCTCAGAAAGCTGGCCGATTTGGTGCGGACCCCAATCGTCACCGAAAAAGCGACCCTGCTGATGGAGCAGAACAAATACGTCTTTGATGTGGATGCCAAATCCACCAAACCCCAAATCAAAGCGGCGATCGAACACCTATTCGAGGTCAAGGTAGTCAGCGTTAATACCATGCACAGACCCCCGAAAAAACGCAGAGTCGGGAAGTTTGTCGGGTACAAGCCTCATTACAAGAGAGCGATCGTGACCTTAGCCGAGGGTGATTCCCTGCAAAACATTTTCTTCCCAGAAGTGTAACCGATGCCGCAGGAGGAGTGGGCGGTTCCAACATCCCCACTCGAACTGTGCCAAACACTTATGGGATCCAATGGCAAATCAAGCAGTGTTACCAAAACTTTAAATTATGGGTATCCGTACTTATCGGCCCTACACCCCTGGCACACGCCAGTACAGTGTCTCCGAGTTTGACGAAATCACCCGCGACACTCCCGAAAAATCCCTAACCAAGTCAAAGCACCGGAAAAAAGGACGGAACAATCGCGGGGTAATTACCTGCCGTCATCGTGGGGGCGGACATAAACGCCTTTATCGGCAAATCGACTTTCGTCGGGATAAACATAACATCCCCGCCAAAGTCGCTGAAATCGAATATGACCCCAACCGTAACGCCCGGATCGCCCTCCTCTTCTATCAGGATGGTGAAAAGCGCTACATCCTACATCCTTTAGGATTACAAGTTGGCACTCAGATCATCTCCGGACCGGACTCGCCCATCGAAGTGGGTAACGCCCTTCCCCTGGAGAAAATGCCTTTGGGTACCGTCGTTCATAACGTCGAAATGACCCCGGGTCGCGGTGCACAAGTCGTGCGTTCCGCTGGTGCAGGGGCTCAGGTGCAAGCCAAAGAAGGGGATTTCGTCACCCTGAAATTACCCTCCGGTGAAGTTCGGATGTTCCGCAAAGAGTGCTACGCCACCATCGGACAAGTCGGCAACATCGACGTTAGAAACATCAGCCTCGGTAAAGCAGGCCGCAAACGTTGGTCCGGTCGCCGTCCCGAAGTTAGAGGTAGCGTCATGAACCCGGTAGACCACCCACATGGTGGGGGTGAAGGCCGAGCACCGATTGGGAGAAGTGGGCCAGTTTCACCTTGGGGTAAACCTGCTTTAGGTGGGAAGACCCGCAAGAAGAAAAAATTAAGTAACGCCTTAATCGTCCGGAAGCGTCGGAAAACCTCCAAACGCGGCAAGGGCGGTCGGCAGTCTTAATCATCAAGACAAAAGAGTTAAGAATAAACGAATTAACACTTTATTCTTGAATTCTTCTGGGTTCATTTTTGAGAAATTATCACTGACTTATGAGTCGTTCACTGAAAAAAGGACCTTTTGTAGCCGATCATTTGCTGAGTAAAATCGAAGCATTGAATGCCAGCGGCAAAAAAGATGTCATTAAAACTTGGTCACGAGCTTCAACCATCATTCCTGATATGCTCGGTCACACGATCGCCGTCCATAACGGACGTCAGCACGTGCCGGTCTATATCAATGAACAGATGATTGGACATAAATTAGGGGAATTTGCCCCCACTCGGACCTTCCGGGGACACGCCAAAGGCGATAAAAAAAGTCAACGGCGATAAAAAGTAGAGCTGCATCGCCAGTTCGGAGTCTGATGTCAAACGTTCTTTAATAACAACAAAGGACAAGCGACAAACGACAAAGGACTTTGGACAACGGAGAAACATAATGGCTATTGATACCTCAACAGAAGTCAAAGCGATCGCGCGTTATATTCGGATGTCTCCGTACAAAGTACGCAGAGTCCTGGACCAAATTCGGGGCCGCTCCTATCGCGAAGCGCTGATCATCCTCGAATTCATGCCCTATCGTGCTTGCGATCCGATTCGTAAAGTTCTGCGATCGGCAGCAGCCAATGCAGAACATAACAGCGGGCTGGATCCAGCTACCTTATGGGTTTCTCAAGCTTATGCCGATGGGGGCCCGGTTCTCAAGCGATTCCGGCCTCGGGCGCAGGGACGGGCTTACATGATCCGCAAGCCGACCTGTCACATCACCGTTGCCGTCGCTCCCGAGCTTGACGACGAATAGAACAGCAAACGTAAACGTGCCAAGTAAGCCCCAGTCTTGACTTTACGGTTTACGAGACACTGGTTAGTTTTTACGGTAAGTAGAGGACGCACAGAACGTGGGACAGAAAATACACCCAACGGGTTTCCGGCTTGGTGTGACCAAAGAACACCGCTCCCGGTGGTTCGCGGATAGCAATCGCTACCCCGAACTTTTAGAAGAAGACTACAAAATTCGCGAATATGTCCACAGCACCTTAAACAACGCGGGCATTTCCGATGTTCGGGTCGAGCGCAAAGCCGACCAAATCGACTTGGAAGTTCGCACCGCCCGCCCGGGCGTGGTTGTGGGTCGCGGTGGTAGTGGCATCGAGTCCTTACGGACTGGACTGCAAGAAATGCTAGGCAGCAACCGTCAAATCCGCATCAATGTTGTGGAAGTGGCCCGAGTAGATGCTGATGCTACCTTGATTGCCGAATATATTGCCAGCCAACTCGAACGACGGGTTTCCTTCCGTCGCGTCGTGCGGCAAGCCATTCAACGCGCTCAAAAAGCAGGGGTTGAAGGCATCAAAGTTCAAGTGAGTGGACGCCTCAACGGGGCTGAAATTGCTCGGACTGAGTGGACTCGTGAAGGCCGAGTGCCTCTGCATACCTTACGCGCCGATATTGATTACTCCTACCGCACCGCCAGTACCATTTATGGGATTCTCGGCGTCAAAGTGTGGACCTTTAAGGGAGAAATCATCCCCGGACAAGAAGAGGTCACCCCAGCAGCCGGTGCAGGTCCTCGGCCCCGAGGCGGTAAAAAACGGCGTCAGCAATTTGAAGACCGCTCTAATGAAGGGTAAGAGCTCCGCAATGGTAGGGAGCGAACGCTTGAACGAGTGGCAACTCCGGTCTAAACCGCACGCGATCGCCTCCCTTAGCTGCTCTATAAACCATTACCGATTACCACATCATGTTAAGTCCTAGAAGAACGAAATTTCGCAAGCAACAGCGCGGGCGGATGCGAGGACTCGCAACTCGGGGTAATGAAATTAACTTCGGTGAATTTGCCCTACAAGCCTTAGAACCTTGTTGGATTACCTCCCGCCAAATTGAAGCCAGCCGTCGAGCCATGACCCGGTATATCCGTCGGGGTGGCAAGATCTGGATTCGCATCTTCCCAGACAAACCCGTGACCATGCGTCCGGCAGAAACCCGGATGGGTTCCGGTAAGGGGTCTCCCGAATTTTGGGTCGCTGTGGTCAAACCCGGTCGCATTATGTTTGAAATTGGTGGGGTTCCTGAAGCAACCGCCCGGGAAGCCATGCGGTTGGCGGACTATAAGCTGCCGATTAAAACCAAGTTCATTTCGCGAGAAGGGGAGTAAGAGAATGGCTTTTCCCAAAATGGCAGACATTCAAAACTTGAGCGAGGAGGAAGTCAACGAGCAGATTTTGACCCTGAAACGGGAATTATTTACGCTCAGACTGCAAAAAGCTACGCGCCGGTTGGAAAAAACCCACCTGTTCAAGCACAAGAGACACCAACTGTCTCAGTTGCTCACACTGGAAGGCGCACGCAAACGGGCTAACGCCGAATCCGCCGCCGCCGAATAGGAGTAAGTGACATGGCAGTTAAAGAAAGAGTTGGTGTAGTCGTCAGCAACAAGATGGATAAAACCGTTGTTGTGGCGATCGAAAATAGAAGTCCTCATCCCAAGTACGGCAAAATTGTCGTCAAAACCAAACGCTACAAAGCGCATGATGAGGAGAATCAATGCCAAGAGGGCGATCGCGTCCGCATCCAGGAAACACGCCCCCTCAGTCGCACAAAGCACTGGCAAGTGATTGAGATTCTCAATAGTGCCGCCCAAATCTAAGAACTAGGGAGACTGAAGGTGATTCAACAAGAGTCGTATCTCAACGTTGCCGATAATAGCGGTGCTAAACGGTTAATGTGTATTCGCGTCCTCGGGGGCAACCGACGCTATGCCGGTGTTGGTGACGTGATCATCGCTGTCGTCAAGGATGCTATTCCCAATATGCCGGTTAAAAAATCTGATGTCGTGCGCGCTGTTGTAGTGCGTACCCGCAAAGGATTACGCCGCGACAGTGGGATGAGCATTCGCTTTGATGACAATGCCGCCGTGATTGTTAACCCCGATGGTAACCCCAAGGGAACCCGCGTTTTTGGCCCCGTTGCTCGCGAATTGCGCGATAAAAATTACACCAAAATCGTATCCTTAGCGCCGGAGGTGCTGTAAATGGCTAAACAAAGGAACACTGCGCTGACCCGCTATAAAATGCACGTCAAAACCGGCGATACCGTGCAGATTATTACTGGGAAAGAAAAAGGAAAGGTGGGAGAAATTATCAAAACCTTTCCGACTAAGAGCCAAGTGATTGTGAAAGGCGTTAACGTCAAAACTAAGCACGTTAAGCCTCAGCAAGACGGAGAATCAGGGCGAATTGAGACGTTTGAATATCCGATTCATAGCTCAAATGTCATGCTTTATTCTGAAAAGCAAAAAGTGGCAAGCCGGATTTGTTACACCTTCACCGAAGATGGACGGAAGGTGAGAATGCTCAAAAAAACCGGGGAAATTATTGATTAGGCAAGGGACGAAGGGGAAGGGAGTCTTCCCAATCCCCACCGCTCTATATCTTCAGAAATAAAGATGCCCTGACCAAGACCAGGGATTAAGGATGTAAAACTCATGACCAGTCAACTCAAAACACGGTACCAAGAAACGATCGTCCCCAAACTGATGGAACAGTTTAAGTACAAAAATATCCATCAGGTGCCCAAGGTGGTGAAAATCACCATTAACCGAGGCTTAGGGGAAGCGTCTAGCAATGCGAAAGCGCTAGAATCATCTTTGGCCGAAATCGCTACAATTGCGGGACAAAAACCCGTGGTGACGCGGGCAAAAAAGGCGATCGCAGGCTTTAAAATTCGTCAAGGAATGCCTGTGGGAATGATGGTCACCCTCCGGGGCGATCGGATGTATTCCTTCCTTGAGCGCCTGATCAGTTTAGCACTACCTCGGATTCGGGACTTTCGCGGCATTAGTCCCAAAAGCTTTGACGGACGAGGTAACTATACCTTGGGCGTCAGAGAACAATTAATTTTTCCAGAAGTAGAGTACGACCGGATTGACCAAATTCGGGGTATGGACATATCCATCATCACAACGGCAACAACGGATGAAGAGGGCCGCGCCTTACTCAAAGAAATGGGAATGCCCTTCAAAGAAGGATAATTAACAGGGGAATAAGGAGCGAAAAATGGCGGCTAACGACACGATTGCAGATATGCTCACACGCATTCGCAATGCAAGCCTAGCACGGCACCAAAAAACAGAAGTTCTATCCACAAACATGACCCGTTCCATTGCCAAGGTTCTTCAAGAAGAAGGCTTTATCGCCGAATATGAAGAAGTTGGAGAAGGGGTTAATAAAAAACTCGCGATCGCCTTGAAATACAAAGGCAAAAATCGCCAGCCCATTATCAAAGCCTTAAAACGCGTCAGTAAGCCCGGGTTGCGAGTCTATTCCAATCGGAAAGAATTACCTCGCGTGTTAGGCGGCATTGGAATTGCCATCATTTCCACCTCATCGGGCATCATGACTGACCGAGACGCCCGTCGTCAAGGTGTAGGCGGTGAAGTGCTTTGCTATGTCTGGTAGTTTGAGATTTTTTCCGTGAATGGGTCGAAGAATCCACGGCAAGGGGACGCAGCCCCCTGCCCCCTTCCACCACAAACTACGGCTTAAATCTCGACAAGTAAAGAAAGAGGAAAACTATGTCTCGTATTGGTAAGCGCCCCATTAACATACCGGCCAAAGTCGTCGTATCCATTGAGGGGCAAAAAGTCTCCGTTAAGGGGCCAAAAGGCGAACTTTCCCGAGAGCTACCCGCCGAAGTCATCGTTGAACAAGAAGGGGAAACCATCCAAATCACCCGGCGGGACGAGTCTCGTGCCGCCCGTCAACGTCATGGATTGTGCCGCACCTTAGTTGCCAACATGGTTCAGGGTGTCTCTGAAGGATTCCAAAAACGACTGGAAATTCAAGGGGTGGGCTATCGGGCTCAAGTCCAAGGGCGTAACCTAATTCTCAACGTTGGGTATAGCAACCCCGTCGAAATTAACCCCCCCGAAGGCATCTCTGTCGCCGTTGAAAACAACACCAACGTGATTGTCAGCGGCATCAACAAAGAAATTGTGGGCAATACCGCCGCCAAAATTAGGGACGTCCGTCCCCCCGAACCTTATAAAGGTAAGGGAATTCGCTATGCAGGCGAACAAGTCAGACGCAAGGCAGGGAAGACAGGTAAGAAATAAACTATGAAGCTGACTCGCAGTGAATCTATTGAACGCCGACATCGGCGTGTGCGACGTCGGGTCGTCGGCACCCCAGAACGTCCTCGGTTATCTGTATTTCGCTCTCACCAGCATATTTATGCGCAAGTGATTGATGATACCCAACACCAAACCCTAGCGGCGGCATCCACCCTTGACCCGGCATTGAAAGCCGAATTAGAAACCGGGGCCACTTGTGATGCATCGGCTAAAGTTGGCAAATTGATTGCCGATCGCGCCCGGGAAAAAGGTATTCAAAAAGTCGTCTTTGATCGCGGCGGTAACCTGTACCACGGTCGGGTAAAAGCCCTAGCAGAAGCGGCTCGTGAAGCGGGTTTAGAGTTCTAAACTTTCTAAAGTCGCCTCTGTTTTCGGCAGTGGCGCGTTGCCCTCTCGCTTGGGAAAACTTGTCCCCCAAGACTGATCCAAACCGAGCGAATAGGCAAACGCACCAACCCCGAACGAATAGCAACAATCATTCCTGACAAAAAACTATGGCAGAACGTCGTAAAAAAAACGCCCGGACTCGGGAAAAAGAAACAGACTGGCAAGAGCGAGTCGTTCAGATTCGCCGGGTTACTAAAGTCGTCAAAGGTGGTAAGAAACTCAGCTTCCGGGCGATCGTTGTTGTCGGTAACGAACGCGGTCAAGTCGGAGTCGGTGTGGGTAAAGCCAGTGATGTGATCAGCGCCGTTAAAAAAGGCGTCGCCGATGGCAAAAAACACCTGATTGAAGTTCCTCTAACCAAAGCCAACTCCATTCCTCACCGCGTCGATGGCAGTGCCACCGGAGCCAAAGTGATGATGCGTCCCGCTGCACCAGGGACCGGGGTAATTGCCGGGGGGGCCGTGCGGACCGTCCTCGAATTAGCCGGAGTTCGCAACATTCTCGCCAAACAGTTGGGGTCTAACAATCCCCTAAACAATGCTAGAGCCGCGATCGATGCCCTAGTCAGTCTGCGAACCTTGTCTGAAGTCGCTGACGAGCGTGGCATTGCCGTTGACAAGCTCTACGCCTAATCCATCGCCATCAGCCTGAACCGAGTCAAGTTACAGACACAGGGAAGAAAAATGAGACTACATGAACTAGGACCCAAAGCCGGGTCTAAAAAACGTAAGCGCCGCTTGGCTCGCGGTATTTCTGCCGGTCAAGGTGCCAGCGCCGGTAAAGGGATGAGAGGTCAAAAAGCCCGAGCCGGGGGTAGCACCCGTCCTGGGTTTGAAGGGGGACAACAGCCCCTGTACCGCCGTTTGCCTAAGCTCAAGCACTTTCCGCTCGTCAATCGTAAAGAATACACTACGATTAACGTAAGCAAGTTGGCATCATTGGCCGCTAACAGTGAAGTGACCTTAGCCTCCCTCATGGAAGCGGGCATTATTACCACCAATGATGGGCCGCTGAAAATCTTGGGAGATGGGGAACTGAATGTTTCTCTGAACGTGAAAGCTGCTGCGTTTACCGCCGGAGCCAAAGCCAAGATTGAAGCTGCCGGTGGAACTTGTGAAATCAGTGATGCCAAATCCTAGGGTGATATGACCTTACGGGCCTTCATCCTATATAAGGACACGGAGCGCTGCAATGAACAGTAGAGGTACTCCTTAATGGTTGTTAGTCGAGATAAAGCACCAACCGCTCAGGAGACTTTCATGCAGATGGCTAGAGCAGCGGGCCTGAGAGGTCGGCTGCTCCTCACCATTGGTATGTTAGTTTTGGTGCGCTTAGGCATTTGGATTCCAGTTCCTGGTATTGATCGCGCGAGATTTCAGGCCAATATTGATGGCAGTCCCCTAATTGGTTTTTTGGACCTGTTTTCTGGGGGGGGCTTGCGAGCTTTAGGGATTTTTGCCCTAGGGATCCTGCCTTATATTAATGCCTCCATTATTATGCAATTACTGACTTCAGCTCTCCCTTCTTTAGAAGATTTACAAAAAAATGAAGGGGAAGCCGGTCGGCGCAAAATCTCTCAGATTACTCGTTATGTCGCCTTGGGTTGGGCATTGCTGCAAAGTGCGGGCATTGCTTTATGGGTTGGTGCTTTTGCCGAAAACCCAGACCCCGGTGTTTTATTCTACGTGCAAACTGCGGTGGCCTTGACCACTGGCTCGATGTTTGTGATGTGGGTATCTGAGCTGATTACGGAACGTGGGGTAGGCAATGGTGCGTCTTTATTGATTTTTGTCAATATTGTGGCGGTTCTCCCGAATTCTTTGGGTCAAACATTAGCTCTAGCGCGGGAAAACCAAGCGATTGTCGGTCCTGTTTTGATTCTGACTTTGGTCTTTTTAATCACCATTGTTGGGATTGTTTTTGTCCAAGAAGGCACCCGAAGAATTCCGATTATTTCGGCTCGTCGTCAGGTTGGACGGAAGCTTTACCGGGAAAAAAGTAGCTATCTTCCTTTGCGATTAAATCAAGGGGGGGTGATGCCGATCATTTTTGCATCGGCAGTGTTAATTTTACCGGCTTCTTTGGCTCAATTTACCAAGAATGACGTGATGATTACCATTTCGTCTTATTTGAGTCCAAATGGTCCAGCTCCTGTGGTTTATGTGGCGTTTTATTTAACGTTAATTCTGTTTTTTAGCTATTTCTACGCTTCATTGATTGTTAATCCCGTAGATATGGCACAGAATTTGAAAAAAATGGGGGCCAGTATTCCGGGGATTCGTCCTGGACGGGCGACGACGGAATATGTGGAGCGGGTACTGAACCGATTAACGTTTTTGGGAGCCATTTTTCTGGGGATGGTGGCGATCGTTCCAACGGCTGTGGAAAGTGCCACGGGTGTGCGGACTTTCCAGGGGTTTGGTGCAACGTCTCTACTGATTTTGGTGGGGGTGGCGATCGATACGGCCAAACAAATTCAAACCTATGTGATTTCCCAGCGCTATGAAGGAATGGTGAAGCAATAGTGACAAGACTAATTTTTTTGGGTCCTCCTGGAGCGGGGAAGGGAACTCAAGCTCAGATCCTCTCCCAATCTCATAATATTCCCCATATTTCAACGGGGGATATCTTGAGGACCGCAGTTGAGCAACAGACTGATTTGGGCAATCAGGCTAAGGCTTATATGGAGCGAGGGGAGTTGGTCCCGGATTCGCTGCTGTTAGATTTGATTCGCGATCGCCTGACTCAACCGGATGCCACTCAATCGGGATGGATTCTGGATGGGTTTCCTCGGAATGTGGCTCAAGCTGAGTTTTTAGATCATCTTCTGGATGATATTCAGCAAGAATGTAAGTCAGCTATTAGTTTGGAAGTCCCTGACAAACAGTTGATTGATCGGTTACATGGACGAGGACGCAGCGATGATGGGGATGAGACGATTGCTCGTCGTTTACGGGTTTATTATGCCCAAACGATGCCGGTGATTGACTATTATCGAGAGCGTGGTCGGCTGATTGCGATCAATGGTAATTCGCCTATCGAGGCAGTTGCAGCGATTCTGAAAAAAGTAGTCACCAGTTGAAAAAAAAATGCCACCGGGAAACGGGGTTTAAATGCCGGAGTTACCCAGTTATGATTGCTGCTGTTTCCGGTGGCGGTGACTGGTGTAACTTCCCCCGTGCCTGGGTCGATCGGACGCTATTTTTGCTAAGATATGTGACGGGCTGCTCGATGAGCTATTCGTGAAAAATCTTTAGCCGTGCGATCGCCATCGGATCGGGATGGATCGCCCAAGCGCTGTTGATTGTATTTCTAGCATTGAGGTAAAAACAACTTGGCTAAACAAGATCTAATCGAGATGGAAGGGACGGTGACTGAATCCCTACCGAATGCGATGTTTCGTGTTGACCTAGATAATGGGTTTAACGTACTCGCCCACATCTCGGGAAAAATTCGCCGGAATTACATCAAAATTCTTCCCGGCGATCGCGTCAAAGTAGAACTGACCCCCTACGACTTAACCAAAGGTCGCATCACCTACCGTCTTCGTAAGAAGTAAGGATTCTTTCTAGCTTATCCCTAAAAATCCTGATAAAAACAAGTCGGTCCTATTTTTGTCATTTCTGACAAAAATTGATATAATATGAAGTTTGTAGCGCTGCTCAAAGAGAAATGAAAGTCCGAGCATCCGTCAAGAAGATTTGTGAGAAGTGCCGCGTCATTCGTCGTCGCGGTCGAGTCATGGTGATTTGTTCCAATCCAAAGCACAAACAACGTCAGGGTTAGATCAAAACCCGTCCAATCAATTCCAATGCCCTAAATTCTGGCATTGAGAATTGCTCACCGTTGTAGAAACATACTAACCAGTAGAGGGAGAAAACGAGCGTGGCACGAATTGCCGGAGTAGATCTTCCTCGCGATAAGCGAGTTGAGATAGGTCTACAATACATTTATGGGATTGGGCCAACGCGAGCCCAACAAATTTTGGAGCGCACCGGGGTCAATCCAGATACCCGGGTCAAAGATTTAACCGACGCCGAGGTTACCACCCTCCGGGAAGACTTAGAAAAAAATTACGAAGTCGAGGGGGATCTCAGACGCTTAGAGGCCATGAACATCAAGCGTTTGATGGACATCGGCTGCTATCGGGGTCGCCGCCATCGCATGGGACTCCCGGTACGCGGACAAAGAACTCGGACCAATGCCCGAACCCGTCGAGGTGGAAGGCGCACCGTGGCAGGCAAGAAAAAAGCCCCTTCCAAGAAGTAAGAACGATTCAATCTCGAATCAGGTTCGGCTTGATCAAGCCGAACTTCTTACTGGCGATCAATCATTTAAACCTTCACTATTGCGATCACTATGGCGCGACAAACAACCAAAAAAACAGGCTCGCGGAAGCAAAAAAGGAATGTGCCTAATGGCGTGGGTTACATTCAGTCCACCTTTAATAACACCATTGTCACCATTACCGATCCCAGCGGAGAAGTAATTTCTTGGGCAACCAGTGGTTCTAGTGGCTTTAAAGGCGCGAAAAAAGGAACTCCCTTTGCGGCTCAAACCGCAGCGGAGAATGCAGCACGCCGTGCAGTGGAGCAGGGAATGCGTCAAATTGAGGTGATGGTTAGTGGTCCCGGTTCAGGCCGAGAAACTGCCATTCGTGCCCTCCAAGGTGCGGGCCTAGAAATCACCTTGATTCGGGACGTCACCCCAATTCCGCACAATGGCTGCCGTCCTCCCAAGCGCCGCAGAGTCTAAACATTGATCGGTAGCAGTCTTGGAAAAAACGAAGTCAGATAGACAAGATTCGGACATCAGGATTGAGTGGAGATGAGGGATTTAACCATAATAACTCCTGAATCATCACTCCGAGCGATCGTCAATTCCTCAGCAAATGAGGAGCGAGTCAGGATTAAACGAGGGAGGCTAAACTGGCCTTCGATGGATCGAGGAGAAGGGAGGTCACTCCGTGGCGCAGTTTCAGATTGAGTGTGTAGAGTCAAACACTGAAAGAGACCAGTCCCAGTATGGCAAATTCTTACTGGAACCGTTAGAACGGGGTCAAGGCACAACGGTAGGGAATGCCCTGCGCCGAGTGCTGCTTTCTAACTTGGAAGGGACAGCGGTTAGCGCTGTTCGGATTGCCGGTGTCAATCATGAGTTTGCCACAATTGAGGGCGTGCGCGAAGATGTTCTGGAAATTTTACTGAACATGAAAGAAGTCGTCCTCAAAAGCTACTCACCCCAACCGCAAATTGGACGCTTACTGGTTCAAGGTCCAGCAACGGTAACGGCAGGTCGGTTTGATTTACCCTCCGAGGTGGAGTCAATCGATCCCAATCAGTATATAGCCACCGTTGCGGAGGGTTCCACCTTAGAAATGGAATTTCGGGTGGAAAAGGGCAAAGGATATCGAGCCGTGGACCGGAGTCGAGATGAGAACACGGCGTTGGACTTTCTCTTGATAGACGCTGTATTCATGCCCGTTCGCAAGGTCAACTACAGCGTTGAAGATGCACGGGTAGGCGGCTCTTTGGAGAAAGACCGATTGATTATGGAAATCTGGACGAATGGCTCGATTTCGCCCCAAGAGGCGCTGAGTCAATCCGCCAGCATCCTAGTGGATCTGTTTTCTCCACTCAAAGATATCACGATCGAGTCAATGCTCGAAGAATCGCCGACAGAAGCCGACCCGACTAGTCAAATTCCGATTGAAGAATTGCAACTTTCCGTGCGAGCTTACAACTGTCTCAAACGGGCGCAAATTAACTCAGTCGCGGATCTACTCGACTACAGTCAAGAAGATCTTTTAGAAATCAAAAACTTCGGTCAAAAGTCGGCAGAAGAAGTCATCGAAGCATTGCAAAAGCGCTTAGGGATTACCTTGCCCCAAGAAAAGTCAGCTAAAACCAGCACTTAAGCGGCCAAGTGTCAAGTGTTAAGTGTAAAGTCTGAACCCCTGATGACTTCATCCTTTACACTTCACACTTTTTACTTCCCTAAAGTCAGCCCAGCGCTTATAATTTATAGTTCATCCTTTATCGTTCAACCTACATCGTTGATACTTCATTATGCGCCACCGTTGTCGCGTTCCCCTATTAGGTAAGCCTGCCGATCAGCGTAAAGCTTTGCTCAGAGCGCTGACTACAGAATTACTTCGTCATGGTCGCATCACGACCACCAAAGTGCGAGCCAAAGCCGTTCGCTCCGAAGCTGAACGGATGATCACCTTAGCTAAGGATGGGTCCTTACCGGCTCGTCGTCAAGCGATGGGTTATGTGTATGATAAACAGCTCGTTCACGCCCTGTTTGAAAAAGCTCAAGAGAGATATGGAAATCGCCAAGGCGGTTACACTCGCATCATGAGAACCGTTTCCCGTCGGGGAGACAATGCCGACATGGCAATTATCGAGCTAGTCTAAGCAAATCTTAGGATTTTTAGACGCTCAGGTTTTAGTGGTTTTATCCCTAAAATCTTCGCGCTAAACTCTCATGTTTCCTATCAAGCCTCCATTCCTACGATGCTGACCCAAAGAATTGCCCTGGTCATTCAATACCTGGGTACTCATTTTCATGGGTGGCAACGGCAACCGAACCAAAGGTCGGTACAGGAGGAGATCGAAACGGTACTGGCCGGTGTCCTCAAGCAACCCACTCGCGTGATTGCTGCCGGAAGAACGGATACGGGGGTTCATGCAGCCGCTCAAGTGGCTCATTTTGAAGCCAGTAGTCCGATTCCACCGGAAAGATGGGCGGGGGTCCTCAATAGTCGTCTCCCCAGCGATATCTTGATCCTGGCATCGGCGGCGGTAGACTCCCAGTGGCACGCTCGATTTTCGGCGGTTTCCCGTCGCTATCGATACATCCTCTATACCGACAAGCAACCCAACTTGTTTGTGCGCCCCTTTTCTTGGCATTATTATTATGCACCTCTGGATGAATCCTTGATTCAAGAAGCCCTGAACCCTTTGGTGGGTCATCATCATTTGGCAGCCTTTCACCGGGCTGGGTCGCAGCGCCAGCATTCCTGGGTAGAGGTACAGGAAGCCAAATGCGATCGCCACGGGCCATTCGTTCAGATCGAAGTGCAAGCCAATGGGTTTCTCTATGGGATGATGCGGCTATTGGTTGGCTTGCTGGTTGAAGTCGGGACATCGGAGCGAGACCCTTCATCCTTTAAAGACCTCTGGGTGAATGAGCGTCGCTCCGAAGTTAAATATGCAGCACCCGCCCAAGGTCTCTGCTTATTGCGAGTGGCTTATCCTGAGTCGCCCTTTCCCCCTGAAATTTGGTGGGATACAATGCCAGGGTTTGTCTTGAGTCCCTCTCTTATGAAGCTTCCCTCTAGCTTTCATTAAGTATTCGGTCCAAAGTTCGGCGCAGCAAGGGGCATCATTGAGGCTTCCCCCTCCATTGCAACCCCTCGCCCAGCTCATTGATAACTGATAACTACAAACTAACCATGAACAAAAGCTACATTCCGCCACAAGGCTCCATTGAGCAAAAGTGGTATGTCATTGATGCCGCCAATCAGCGTCTGGGCCGGTTGGCTGTGGAAATTGCCCGCATCCTGCGCGGCAAAAATAAACCCACCTATACTCCTCACATGGATACAGGTGATTTCGTGATTGTGGTCAACGCGGAAAAAATTGAAGTCACCGGCAAAAAACGGACCCAAAAACTCTACCGGCGTCATTCGGGTAGACCGGGCGGGATGA
Source organism: uncultured Oscillatoriaceae bacterium (assembly GCA_965650385.1). Taxonomy (GTDB): domain Bacteria; phylum Cyanobacteriota; class Cyanobacteriia; order Cyanobacteriales; family Laspinemataceae; genus Laspinema. Next base: position 6,963 of record CBFGOM010000047.1, on the reverse strand, counting down.
AAACCGAGACTTTTGCCAAACTACAAAATCGCTTGCCGGAGAGAATTATCGAGCAAGCGGTGAAGGGAATGCTACCCAAAAATAGCTTGGGACGCCAATTGTTCACCAAGTTGAATGTGTATGCCGGAAGCGAGCATCCTCACTCGGCTCAAAAACCTGAAACTTTGACTATCAATACTATTCCAGGAGGTAATTCTTAATGCAAGGAATCCAACAAAGTGGCCGCGTCATGTATTGGGGGACGGGCCGTCGGAAGTCTTCTGTTGCCCGGGTACGCCTCGTTCCTGGTAACGGTACGGTGACCATCAATGGCAAATCAGCAGAAATCTATCTTCAGTACAATGCGGGATACCTGGGTGCCACCAAAGCCCCTTTGGAAACCCTCGGGCTGGAAAATGAATATGATGTTCTGGTGAATGTTCGCGGTGGTGGTTTAACCGGACAGTCGGAATCGATTCGTTTAGGTGTTGCTCGTGCACTGTGCGAACTCGATCCTGAAAATCGCCATCCTCTCAAAGTGGAAGGCTTTCTCACCCGGGATCCTCGTGCTAAAGAACGCAAAAAATACGGTTTGCGCAAAGCTCGGAAGGCTCCTCAATACTCCAAACGTTAAGGAGTTGGGTCACTGGTCATTGGTCAACTGTCATGGGTTAAGTATCATGGGTTGTTGATCTTTCCCAAAGGACAAATGACACAGAAAGCTAAAATAAAACAGAACAAGCAACGGGTTCAAGGAGAACAAAACTATGCCAAAACCAGGAATTCATCCAGAATGGTATCCAGAGGCTAAAGTCATTTGCAATGGTGAAGTTGTCATGACTGTGGGTTCGACTAAGCCAGAAATTCATGTAGATGTCTGGTCTGGAAATCATCCTTACTACACTGGCACCCAAAAGGTGATCGATACTGAAGGACGGATTGAACGGTTCCGCCGGAAGTATGGGATGACTTCTGCTAGTGGGGAAAGCGGTCAAAATACTAAGAAGTAGTCCGGGTATTTTAGCTGTTAGCTGTGAGGAGTAGCAAATTGATATTTTGCCGATTTGCTATGGTTGAATCAGCTAACCGCTAGAGATCCATGCGCTCCCTACTTTCTAGACTGAGGACTGCTCTATGGCCGAAACTTATCTACTCGATAAATTAAAATCTGTTGAACAAACTTTTCACGAATTGACTCGGCGGATGGCGGATCCTGATATCGCCCGAGATCCGAGTGAGTTTCAAAAAGTGGCAAAAGCCCGTTCCTCTTTGGAGGAAGTGGTGAATACTTATGAAAATTGGAAAAATACGGAAGCGGAGTTAATCGGCGCAAGGCAGGTCCTCAAGGAAGCGAGTAGTGACCCTGAATTGCAACAGATGGCAGCGTTGGAAGTAGCGGAACTGGATGAGAAGTTAACACAGCTTGAAAAGCGGCTGAAGATTTTGCTGCTGCCTCGGGACCCGAATGATGAAAAAAACATCATGCTAGAAATTCGGGCGGGAACTGGGGGAGATGAAGCCAGTATTTGGGCGGGGGATTTGGTGCGGATGTACTCGCGCTATGCAGAAACCCAAGGGTGGCGCGTGAAGATGTTGAGCGAGTCCACGGCGGATATGGGTGGGTTTAAAGAGGCTATCCTAGAAATTCAGGGCGAGCAAGTTTATAGCAAGCTCAAGTTTGAAGCGGGTGTGCATCGGGTGCAACGGGTCCCACTGACGGAAGCTGGGGGGCGAGTTCATACTTCTACGGCAACGGTTGCAGTGATGCCGGAGGTGGATGATGTGGAGATCCATATCGACGCGAAGGATATTGAATTGACGACGGCGCGATCGGGCGGCGCTGGGGGTCAAAACGTTAACAAGGTGGAGACGGCGGTGGATTTGTTCCACAAACCGACGGGGATCCGGATTTTCTGTACAGAGGAGCGATCGCAGCTTCAAAACCGAGAACGCGCGATGCAGATTTTGCGGGCGAAGTTGTACGATTTGAAGTTGGCGGAACAACAGGAAGCGGTGACTTCGATGCGCCGATCGCAGGTAGGAACGGGTGCGCGATCGGAAAAGATTCGCACCTACAATTACAAGGATAACCGGGTGACGGATCATCGCCTGGGCCAGAATTTTACCCTGATGAGTACCTTGGAAGGGGACATCGAGGAAGTGATTCAATCTTGCATCAGTCAGGATCAGCAGGAACGGTTAGAAGAACTGGCGGCTTCGACAACAATGCCAGTGTAGTGGACAAATTAACCGTTTTGGGATATGCGGGATGGCACATCATCAGCTATCTCTGAAACAAAAAGCGAGAACCTAGTTCTCGCTTTTTTTGTGGGTGATGGCATCAAACGACTTCCCCACTGAATAGGGCGATCGCAGCGGTGTGGTTAGAGTCAGGAAAGCAGGTAGCGCCACTGTTGCGGAAAGGGGTGACGGATAAAGACTTGGGAAGCTTGTTGATAATGAGAGAAGGACCGGGCGAGATTATCAATGCGATCGCCTTGTAATCGCTCACTATAGGCCAAAGCGAGATTATCATGGGTGGCTCCCCACCGTTGGGATTGGAGGCGACTGCAAGGCAACATAGGGAGGGCCGTTTCACCACAGGCGATCGCAATTTCGATAAAGTCGGCTTTTTTCCCTTCAGAATAGTTCCAAATCTGGCCGCCTAGATTAACCAAGACTGTGGCAAACTCAAGGGTTTGTTTTGGGCTGAGGGTCGGTAAAATGCCAATGACAACGCAAGAGAGACGTTCAGCAAAGCGATCGGTAAGGAGTTCGTCATGCCTTGCCAAGATGGGGTAGAGGGCTGTAGGGTTGCCCTGGACCTGCTCCATTTCCTGTAAAACGGTGGCTAAAAACCGAGTGGTTGGGCGATCGCTGGAGTGATACAGGGCGATCGCCTCTGTGAGTGTACGCTGGCGATCGGTCGATTCAGCATTCTCCCTAGAGTTCCATCCTGGATTGGGGCGCTCTAGGGCCGCTTTGAAGCTCTGAGCGGTCTGTCGTCCTCTACTGGCAAGGGTTCGCTCATACATGATTCGGTTCCTCCGCTTATTTCTTAGGTCATTTTCTGCCGATCTCGCTCATTGATACCGGGGTAAACTGGGGATGGCTTGGATCACAATGATCGGTGGGGATTAAAGGCGATCGTAGCCAGTCCCTTTATCAATTCTTAATCTTTTTTAGTCGGGATGAAATCCTCCAAATGGCAGACTTCCTCCACTTTTGGCTGGATAGAATTGTTAAATTCCCTAACTACATTTGCCGACATTTCCATCAATATCCGTATATTTTTTTACTAAAAAATAGCAAAAATCTTTTATTGGGTTTATCTAATTTATTTTTAAAACTTTTCAGAGATTTTTGAAGGTTAACGGTAAAAATAGATACCAAAATCTATAAAAAATAGGTCTATCCTGATTGGGATAGGCTGATGAATCTCAGAAATTTTAGGAAAACTTGATAGGGTAATGGATGTTACCGAAACTCAGTTTTTGCCCCTGGGGAATGGTGGCTCAAAAACCAGATTTCTTAACATTCCTCTCGGTGATCAGCCCAGATTGAAGTCAGAAACCCAGTTTTTGGGCGTTTGTTTTGAGGGTGGGAAGTTTCTTGAGCCAGCGAAAAGAGTCAAAGCTTATTAAACGTTGGCCAGGTTCTACCAAAGTCTTCGAGCCTTGAATTAGAACAGACAACAGTTAAATAGCTTCCTTCTGTGTGCCGCTTTAGCCGACTCATGGCAACATAAGCAGACTCAATCTCTGTATCTTCAGAAATAGCGAGGACCAGATAGCGAGCTTCCCATCCCTTAAAACTATGGATTGTACAAGCTTTGATGCGAGCATCACCCATAAAAAATGCCATCTTCCGGCTCTTTTGTTCCTGTCGATCTGGATCAAAGACATGAATGACATTGAATTTGTGTTCATTAAGGAGTGATACACAGGTTAGTCCCAACTTATGAGTTGGAAGCAGAAGAACAATATCTGGGTAGGCCACAACATTATTTTGGGTAGCTAAACCAGGCATTTGGAGGACCGCACTAACGCACTCTCTTGCTATTGACCCAGAAGAGCCTAATTGCAGCCAACTTAACTGAGTAGGATATAAATCTAATTCAGATGCTTGTGCTGTTGGCAAGTTAAGTTTTAAGTCAGGTAAGTGTCGTTTTGCAAAGTCTCTCAAGTAACTAATAAGCGAATGAGGCATTCGGTAGCAGGTCTCTAGTTGTACCCAGGGACCGCTAAATCCTGCACCATTCATCGCCTCTTCCGTCCACACCCGAGCTCGTTCATAGAGATCTTGAGTCTCATCAGCAACGAGTACCATTTCACCACTCACTTTCAGGACTCGTCGCAGGGTGTTCCACCAGATAGGATTGTAGTCCTGTCCTTCATCAACCAGAATGGCATCATATTTGGTAATTTGGGCTCCTGCAATGTCAATTGCCTGATTAGTTAACTCAATAATCTGAGTTTCTAGCACTTCAGAAATATCTGAATTTCCTTGCCAAAGTGCATTGTACTCATTATTTAGACCGGCCTCATTACAGATGACTTGCTTACACCATTCATGAAAATGGAGCCAGGTAATGTAGCGATTAATCGTTTTATTTGGCAAGTCATACCGTACTGCTAAATCTCGGAGGTAATGCCATAACGTAATATTGAATGAAACTACCAAAGTTTCTTTATGTTCACTTGATAACTGAGCAGATCTTGCTGCCAATACCAATGATTTACCTGAGCCAGCAGCACCCCAAATACGGCGATACCCAGTTCGGGTGCGACTGGTTGCCAGTTGCCGTTGTTTAGGATTAAGCTCTAGAGGTTGCCGTTGAGTAGCTGAAAAGTCTGGCTCGACTAACCAACCTCGCAAAGCGTTAGCAAATTCAGGCTTCATTAATTTAGAAAAGCGCCATCGGGCAGTAGGAAATACAGTTTCTAAGTCATTTGACAGGAGAGCATCACACCCGGCTATGGGATGGTAATCTTTGGCTTTTCCAAGGAGGTTCCGTGCTTTGTAGAAAGGGTAAAACAACTCGCTTAGAGTTTGAGTCTCTGCGGTAGTCACGATCACTCCAGCGGTGATTAAGGAAAGATAGCCAGTCGATTGGTCGATGCAATTATTATTAATTTTTGGACAGTATAAGTTGGCAATACTGTTTTTATAAAGAAGAACCTTGTCAACGGGATTGTCTTTGATACGAAAATCCTTTCCATCTCTCGATCTAGCCCATAGCTCTGGGAGATTAGGTTTAGTTGATGAGGACCTTACATAATAAGGCATTGCCGTTAAATCCCAGTCTTTCACTTCAAAAACAGCAATGCCAACCTTCGGGTTTAAGAGAACGAAATCTGGACGTAAGCCATTCAGGTGAGGTTGAATATAAATCTCCCAATCTTGAGAAAGATTTTGATTGAAGAAGTCAAAGACCTTTCTTTCTCCTATCGTTAGAGGAGTTCAGAGATTATCTAATTCTTGCATTGAAGGCGAAACCAATCGATTGTTCATAAAAATCTCACCCTGTTTAGATGAATTGAGAGCAAGGTAAAGCAGACTTTTTGCGGTTCACTCATTTCCAAGCGAGTTTTTGAAATTGCCTCTGAGATCATCCGGGTAACAGAGTTCAAGGCTTTCTTTTGAAAAAATCACAATAGGATGTATTTGAGGAGCCGGTAACTGCTTTCCTCTCATTAGTTAGCCAAATCCACTTCATATATAGCAAATCTAAATGATTCTGACCATCCAATGAAGGAGTGGGAGCATCTTGCTCCCTATTGCAGCAAGGGAGCGAGAGGCTCCCACTCGATGCATGAGGAATTGGACCATTCCTACAAGACTGGCTCTAGGGACTCTAAATGCCGGAAGCGGCGATCGCCTCCCGGCAACAGCATCACCACTGCACCCCTCCCTTGGCGTTCAAACGACACCCCTCTAACACCTACTCGGTTTGTCAGTCTACCAAAGCGCCTCCACAACTTGATCCAGATCCAGCGGTGCATCCGTAGCAAAAGGCAGCGGTTTGGACCTCGGTGATTACATCTAAACTGCCTGCGGATAATAGTTTTGCTACGGTGAGCGTTTCGCCGTCCGCAGTTTTTGCTGGGATGCCTTCCATTTGATTAAAATCGCAGTCATAAATATTGCCTAAATAGTCGATAGAGAGTTCATTGCGACACATTAGATGGGGAACCGTTTCGGGATTGAAATTATCCTCTAAGAACTGTAAGTAAGGTTGATGGAGTTGTTGGCGTTGAAGATATAATTTAGTGCGACCAATGGGTAAATTGGTTAGAGTTAACAACTGGTTAAACTTAATGCCGGAATGTTCATCCAAGTAAATTTTATAATCGGCTTCTAACTTTTCTTGGGGTGGGGGTAAATAAAATTGGTTGCGAGAGGTGGGTAGAGATGGATTATAGACTAAGTTTAAAATTAACTCCGGATCTGAAGCATAGCCTAAATCATTGAGTAACTTTATGCCCTGAATGGAGCGGTCATAGACACCATTGCCGCGCATTTTGTCAACATTATTTGATAAATAACAAGGGAGAGAGGCCACGACTTGTAATTTATGTTCAGCAAAATAGGCCGGTAATTCTGCAAAACCGGGTTCAAAAAAGATTGTTAAGTTGGAACGAACAATTACCTGTTTACCAGCAGCGCAGGATGCTTCGACTAAGGGTTTAAATCCATAGTTCATTTCAGGTGCGCCGCCAGTGATGTCTACGGTTTGAATCGAATCAAAGCGATGAATTAATTCAATCAGTTGGTCGCAGACTGCTGAAGACATTTCTTCGGTGCGATTTGGTCCAGCTTCTACATGACAGTGAATGCAAGCTTGATTACAGCGCTTTCCTAAATTAATTTGTAAAACTGTGATTTCATTTTTTGTTAAGGGGGAACCTATTTTATGAGAGAAGGGAGTAATGACCGTTTGAACCATGAATCGCTCCTGATTGTTGTTTAGGTTAATGGGTT
>CBFGOM010000046.1:0-33619 GCA_965650385.1 uncultured Oscillatoriaceae bacterium | reverse complement strand
AAAATCAGAATGTTTTGTAACTTGCATTGGCGCTTTGATTGAAAATCACATCTATTAAAGGAAGCTTAGGGGTCAGTTTAGAAATTAAAGTTTAGGGGAGAGGAACAAAAATAGGAGAATAGACCTCTTGCAAAATAACGAATAGATCCCCCTCCTGTCCCCCTTAAGAAGGGGGAAACCCGAAGAATAAATGTTTATTTATCGGGGGAAGCTAGAGGAATAAATATTTAGTTCCTGGGGGCTTAAGAGAATTTGGCAAGAGGTCTATGATTCTATTCCCTCCCGAGACTAGCTGTTCAAAAAACGGGAAAAATAAGTCTGATAAAGCAGACAACTCGGAACGGCTAGGTGATTTTCAAATTTAATTAATCCCAAACCCTGTAATTTAAACGCTGGGGTAGGGTGCAATTCTACACCAGTTTGACTTGAAATCACACATTTCCAGGCTTCTTTTAAGTCAGGATGCTGCTCTAAATAAGCCAGTTGTTGTCGTAAATGACTTTCAAAAATGCTGTTCGGAGTGGTGATAGTTTCAAGCAAGTTTTCGAGGGTGAGGGTTTTTTGGTTGAAGTGAAAAAAGGCTAATTGGGTTAAGTAGGGATGGCCGCCGAGAAGGGCGATCGCACGCTCGGCATAGCTTTCCGGGGGTGTTAATCCATAACGCACCGCTAATTCCTCAACCTCTTCTCGGGTAAAGGGGGATAAAGTAATTAATAATCCCACATTAAACGGCGATTGATGTACCGTTAACGGGAGAAAAACATCAGTGGAATAGATGATAACTAACCGGAGTTTTTGCCAGAGTTCACTTCCGTCGGTACTATGGCGCGATCGCTCATACCAAGCGCGCAGCATTCCAAAAAAATCCGTGGCAATCTTCGGATAGCTAAACACTAAATTGACTTCATCCAAGATAAGCAACAGCGGACTTTCAGCGGCAGGCAGCAAATAGCTTTCAAAATAATCATTGCAACTGTAGCTACTGCCAAACATCGGATTCCAAAATTCCTCCAAGCGATTGGGTAATCCCAGGCTTCGGGTGACCATCACACACAACCATTGCAAGAAAACTGTTAAACTTTCAAAAACACCGCTATCGGCCAGTTGTAAACTGACGATCGCCATACGAAAACCGTTTTCTTCTGCTGGCGTGAATCCCCGCACCACCAACGAAGTTTTACCAAACTGTCGAGGTGCTCGAATCCGAATTAAAGCCCCCGGTTGCAAACTCTCCGCCTTGAGAAGTTGTTCCGCCGGGGATCGATAGATGTAGAATGGGGAATCTATCGCTAACTGTCCCTTGAGGGGAGTCCTGAGTAAACCGGTTAACGCTGCCATTGATGCCTCGGGGTCTGGATCCTGACTAATATAGTCCTCTTTTTGGAGGGAAAGGCCAAATGCAGCAAAGTAGTCTGCTAAGGTGACAGAATCAACGGGTTTTTGCCGATGCCTGACTTTTGTTAAAGTTTTGGTACTCAGTCCGGTGCGATCGCTTAACTCTTCCAAGGTGTAGGGGCGTCCACCATTATCCCGTGCGGCTGCTAAATGCTCTGCCGCTTCTAAGCGTTGAACACCCTGAGAGCTAAGAATTACCCCTCTTCTACGTTTTTGACCTGTTGTTCGTTCCAATGGGCTGTCAGGAGAAACCACACTTAATACGTTTGAACCCAATCTAAAGTTATTGATCTAAATCCAATGAATTAGTTACCCATTTTACAGGGGTAATCAACCCCTTCCCACTAAGATTCCCGGTGAAATGCCTAAGTTACTCCCTTAAGGTTCCATCAGGGATGGCTATCTCTCTTGTCTGATGGCAGGATTGAGTCAGGGGTGGAGATCTGAGTCGAAAAAGCTCTCAGCGTACAGAGGTTCAAGGACTGAGGGGGAACGCACTAGCCAGGGGGATAGGTTCCACTGGACTGCTCCCTTCTAGTATAGAGTCTAAACCCGCTGGAAAAAGCTCTAAAAATTGAACCTGCTGTGATTCAATTTTAAGTGAAAATTTCTTCCCCGAGAGTAGAATTGCGGTTTTTATAAATGTTGATTGGATATTGCTGAAACAAAATTTGGAAGGAGAAGAGAACAGTGCTGGAATTCTTGAACAATTTTTTCACCCCACGTTCCTATATTCCACACGGCCATTGTTACCTTTGGCAAACCCCCCTAGTTGCCCTGCATCTGGTTAGCGATGCGCTGATTGCGATCGCCTACTTCTCCATTCCCACTATGCTAATTTACTTCATCTACAAACGCCGAGACATTGCGTTTTCTAACATTTTTGCGATGTTTGGAGCCTTTATTGTTCTCTGTGGCGTGGGTCATTTATTAGATATTTGGACCTTGTGGCATCCCGATTATTGGATTTCGGGAATTGAGCGAGCCCTCACAGCCCTTGTTTCTTGCTATACTGCCTTGCGATTGGTAGAACTGCTGCCCCAATTTCTGGCGCTGCGAACCCCAGAACAGCTTGAAGCTGTTAATCAGAAATTGCAGAAAGAAGTCCTGCAACGGCAACGAACCGAAGAAATTCTGCAAGCGCTGGTGTCTGGAACTGCCTCAGTTACAGGACAAGATTTTTTCCCTGCCCTGGTTAAAAACTTAGCCAAAGCTTTAAATGTTAAGTATGTGATTGTTTCTGAAAAAAGTCACACTAAGGACCAAACCTTGGAAAGTCTGGGCTTTTGGGCGGGGGATAATTTGGGTAATAATTTTAATTATGAATTTACCGGAAGACCTTGTGACTTTATTACTTATAATGAACAGTTTGCCTGCTATCCAGAGAAATTACAGGAATATTTTCCGAATGATCCGTTACTGGAAGAAATTGGAGCCGAAAGCTATCTGGGCGTTTCTTTATTAGATGGTAATCAACAGGCGATCGGGAACCTGTGCATCCTGGATATCAAGCCCTTAGAAGAGCAGGATCAAGCCCGAGCTATTATGAGTGTATTTGCCGCTAGAGCCGCCACGGAACTGCAACGAAAATGGGCTGAAGAAGAGAAGCGCCTTGCTTATGAAGAGTTAGAATTTCGGGTACAGAAACGCACTGCTGAATTGGTCGCTGTCAATTCGACTTTAGAAACAGAAATTCAAGAACGGATTGATATCGAAGCAGAACTTCGGGTGATGGCAGAACGGGAAAAAACCATTTCCCTAATCATCCAACGGATGCGCAAAAGTTTGGATTTAGAGACAATTTTTCATGCTACCACTAACGAATTGCGGCAAGCCGTTGACTGCGATCGGGTTGTAATTTATCGCTTTAATCCCGATTGGAGTGGTGCCCTCGTCTCTGAGTCTGTTACTGCTGGTTGGGATGTATTATTGCCAGAGCAAGTTGATAATCCTATCTTGACTCAAGTCACCACAGATGCACCGGGTTGTGTCCTGACTCAAATGAATTCCTCCAATTTCTTGATTAAAGATACCTATCTACAACAACAGCAAGGCGGAATTTATCGTCAAAAACAGACATTTTGTTCAGTTTCGGATATTTATAAAGCTGGGTTTAGTACCTGCTATTTAAATTTTTTAGAGCAATTAAACGCCCGGGCTTATGTCATTGCCCCTATTTTTTCGGGCAATACACTCTGGGGCTTGGTGGGAGTTTATCAAAATAGTGGTCCCCGAGAGTGGAAAGAAGCCGAAGTCAAAATTGTTACCCAAATTAGCAATCAACTCGGAGTGGCAGTTCAACAAGCTGAATTGTTTGCCCAAACCCAAAAACAAGCCGAAGAATTGCATCGCACCGCTGAGGCTGCCAATGCCGCTAACCGCGCTAAAAGCGAATTTTTAGCCAACATGAGCCATGAACTGCGAACGCCGCTGAACGCAATTTTAGGCTTTACTCAACTGATGCAACGAGATAGTTCTCTAGCCTCTCTCCATCAAGGATATATTGACATTATTAACAAAAGTGGCTCTCATTTACTCGCCCTGATTAACGACGTCTTAGAAATGTCCAAAATTGAGGCAGGGCGAGTCACCCTGAATGAGGTTGAATTTGACCTACCCAAACTGGTGTATAGCTTGGAATCCATGCTACAACTCAAAGCCAAGTCTAAGGGATTGAACCTGAAATTTGAGCTGCAACCAACCCTACCGCAATTTATTCGCGCCGATGAAAATAAATTGCGCCAGGTACTGATTAATTTGTTGGGAAATGCCATCAAATTTACCAACACAGGGCGGGTTACCCTACGGATATCTCGCCCGGAATTTCCAGATCAAATTGAAAACCCTGATCAATCTACCTTAGAATTTGAAGTAGAAGATACGGGTCCTGGACTGAGTTGCGAAGACATCAAGGACTTGTTTCAGGCATTTCAGCAAACTCGGGTGGGGCGGCAATCCCAAGAAGGAACCGGTTTAGGACTGCGAATTTCTCAGAAATTTGTGCAATTAATGGGAGGACTGATTACCGTTACCAGTACCCTAGGGGAAGGCAGTAGTTTTAAATTCCAAATTCCTGTTGGTTTGGTTCAAGGGTCCAGAATGGAAGAGTCTTGCGATCTCAATGGTGCTATTCGTTTAGCACCCGGAGAACCGAACTATCGAATTTTGGTGGTAGAAGATAACCCGATTAACCGATTGTTGTTAGTAACTTTGTTAAAGGATATCGGCGTGGAAGTTCAAGAAGCAGAAAATGGGGAAGTCGCGATCGCCATTTGGCAACAATGGCATCCTCAACTAATTTTCATGGATATGCATATGCCCAAAATGGATGGATATGAGGCAACCCAACAGATTAAACAAGTCGGAACCCTCACCCACTCATCCCATGATTTAGCTCCTGTTCCTCCAATTATCGCAATTACTGCCAGTGCCTTTTCAGAAAATCGAGAAGAGTGTTTACAAGTCGGCTGCGATAATTTTGTTAGCAAACCCTTCCGGCGCGAAGAAATCCTAGAGACACTCTCCCACTATCTTGGGGCAAAATACTCCTACCAGGAGACGAAAACTACCCCCACTCGTCCCAGTTCCCCCGATAAAGAAGCGAATTGCTCACTGGAGGCTGATGCCCTCCAATTTATGCCCGCCGATTGGGTGAACCAATTTTACAATGCCGTCGCCCAAGGCAGCGATACTCTAGCTTTAGAACTTGTGAATATGATTCCATCGGAACACGCTGCGCTCATCCAAACGTTAACGGATCTCTTAGAAAACTACCAATTCGATCGCCTGATGGAATTGGCACAACCTCCCTCCCCAACTTTATCCGCTTAAATTCCATGCTTACTCACTCTCAAATCCGCACCTCAACTGTAGTCAATCCCCTGGATATTTTAATCGTAGATGATGTAGCCGATAACATTCGCTTACTCTCTCGAATTTTAGTTAAACGGGGATATCAAACTCGAAAAGCTTTGAATGGGAGAATTGCACTGACGGCGATCGAAGCGTCTAAACCCGATTTAATTCTGTTAGATATTCAAATGCCGGACATGACTGGTTATGAACTCTGCGCTCTCATCAAATCTGACCCCAATACCTATGATATTCCCATCATATTTTTGAGTGCCAATGATGATCCTTCGGAAAAACGTAAAGCTATCCACCTAGGAGGGGCAGACTATATTGCTAAACCTTTTAATATAGAACAACTTATAGAGGCTATTAAAAAACAAATAAAAGTCGCCTCCATTGATTAAATTGATAGGATTGAATCCTAGAATTAAAAGCTCTTTGGTAAGCGTCATAAATGGCGTTCAAGATTACAATTGATAATCGCAATTATCGATGTTTTATTGTAATTATCAATGCTAAGAAAAGGGTACTCTAGTGCCAAGGGAGCAATTTTCAGGATGTTAAGCGATTAAGCATTTACTTTAATTTTTACTGTGAAGCGTGATACCAAGCATAGGACATAGCTTGCAGACATTATACAGGGCAGCAAGAGCGATCGCTTACGGCAATTCAAAGATTTGAGGCGTTTCTAATCTCTTAGTTAGATACCCTACTTTTTAACTGGATAAAACCTGAGATGTTTATTGGAATTTACAGTAAAAAAATAAAATTAACCCATTAAAATTCTTTGCAGATTTCAATGACTTTATGAAAAATCTCCTTGCTCAAGAGGGAAGTTTAGTCTAACTTAAGAGTACCATTCAAATAACGAAAAGTCACCGTAAATTTATTGCGAGGTAAAGTCATGAGCGAATTTCAAACTACTCCAGAGCTTGGAAGTATTTTAATTGTAGATGACAAGCTAGAAAATATCCGGTTTTTAGCAAACTTTTTATCGATTCAAGGATACTCAATTCGTAAAGCAATTAATGGAAAATATGCCTTAAATGCGGCTAAAATGCTTCCTCCTGACCTAATTCTCTTGGATATTAATATGCCAGAAATGGGAGGGTATGAAGTTTGTGAACACTTAAAAAGTGACCCTCAAACCCGCGATGTTCCTGTGATTTTTTTAAGTGCCGGAAATGAAGTAGAGGATAAACTCAAAGCTTTTCAAGCTGGCGGAGTAGATTATATTACCAAACCCTTTCAACTAGAAGAAGTATTAGCGCGAGTTCAAACTCAACTCAATTTGAAAACACTGCAACACCAATTAAAGCTTAAAAATGACCAATTGCAAGGAACGATTATTGGCCTAGAAAAAGCCCAAGCCGATTTAGAAGCCTCTCAAAGCGAATTACTGGCCCTCATTAAAAGCATGAATGAATTGATTTATGTTTTAGATGCTCAGGGTCGGTATTTAAAAATTGTCAATACCAATACTAAACTGCTGTCCAAACCCGTTGAAGACATCTTAGGTCAAACAATCTATGATGTACTTCCCGAAGCAACCGCGCAGTTATTCTTAATTGAAGTTCGAGAAGCTTTAGCGCGCCAAGAAACGAGAGAAGTCGAATATAGTTTCACCCTCGGCCAAACTAAAATAGAGGCATTAGCCAGCCTTTCCCCCATTTCCTTAAACTCTGTTCTCTGTGTCGTCCGAGATATCAGCGATCGCAAACGGCGAGAAGAAGCCCTCAAACTCATTGTTGAAGGCACCGCCTCAAAAACGGGACAAGACTTTTTCCAGGCTTGTGTTCAATATTTGGCTGAAATTCTGGGAATTCGCTATGCCTTTATTACCGAATGTGCGAACCCTCAAAAAACCAGAGTTAGGATGTTATCCTTTTGGAAAGACCAGAATTTTCAGGAAAACTTAGAGTATGATTTAGCCGGAACACCCTGTGATGAAGTTATTAATAACGGACAATATTATTGCTATCCAGAAAATATTATTGCGCGGTTTCCTGATGATACTGATTTAGTTGATTTGAAGGCCCAAAGCTATGCTGGAATACCCTTAATTAACACCTCGGGGGATGTCATTGGTCATATTGCCGTTTTAGATACTCACCCGATGATCGATGACGAAACCCGCAAGCTAGTCTTGAAAATTTTTGCCGCTAGGGCCGGGGCTGAATTAGAGCGAAAAATCACTGATATTGCCTTGCAACAAAGTCAAGAACAAACTGAAAAATTATTATTAAATATCTTACCTCAAGCCATTGCCGATCGCTTGAAAACCGACACAAGCGCCATTGCTGAACAATTTGAGGACGTCACTATTTTATTTTCCGATATTGTCGGATTCACACCGCTTTCTGCCCAAATGCAGCCCACGGAATTAGTCAACCTACTCAATGAAATTTTCTCAACCTTTGATACCCTCAGTAACAAACTGGGGTTAGAGAAAATTAAAACCATAGGTGATGCCTATATGGTCGTCGGTGGACTCCCGGTTAAACACCCCAATTCTGCTGAGGCGATCGCTCAAATGGCCTTAGAAATGCAATCCAGCATCGCCCAATTTCAATCCCACTATGGGTCCACGCTTCAAATTAGAGTCGGCATCAACACCGGACCCGTTGTCGCGGGTGTGATTGGCGTCAAAAAGTTCAGTTACGACTTATGGGGAGATGCCGTCAATGTCGCCTCGCGCATGGAATCATCCGGCATCCCCGGCAAAATTCAAGTCACAGAAACCGTTTACGAACGCTTAAAACATCAGTTCCACTTTGAGCAACGTGGACTCGTTGAGGTCAAAGGAAGAGGAGAAATGATGACTTACTGGTTAGTGGGATGAGGGAGATTGGGGAGATTGGGGAAGGTGGGGGAGATAGGGGAGAGACGGTAGATGTTCAAAGTCATGATTTCAGTCGTTTCTCCTCCCCATCCCCCCCATATCCCTTATGCCTTCACCGCCACCTTCTCAACGGTGGGTTCAGCGGATGCCTCGGGACTGTCCGCTTCCGAAGGCGGGACCACTTGCCAGAACTTCGGTAAATACTCCGTCCAGTTCTCCAGAATCTGAGATGCTTTCTCGCTACCCGTATGTTCTTGGTGCATCTGAATCATCTCCTTGAGTTGCGCCTCTCCCGCAGGAGTGGTTACTCGCTGAACCTGGACAATCTCATGATTGACCAACTCTTCAAAACTGCCCTCTTCATCCAAGAAATAGGCCAATCCTCCGGTCATCCCGGCCCCCACGTTCCGGCCCGTTTTGCCCAGGACCACAATTACGCCGCCGGTCATATATTCGCAGGCATGGTCTCCGGCCCCTTCAATAACAGCCTTACCGAGGGAATTGCGGACCGCAAACCGTTCTCCGGCTTGACCCCGGGCAAATAGATATCCGCCAGTGGACCCATAAAGGCAGGTATTACCCACGATCGCATTCTCTGCCGGATTATAAGTGGCTCCCGCTGGTGGCACCACCACCAAGGTTCCGCCTGTCATGCCTTTGCCAACATAATCATTGGCTTCCCCTTCTAGGCGCAGGGTGACTCCGGAGACATTAAACGCCCCAAAACTCTGTCCCGCTGCTCCTGTCAAGGTAAGGTTAATCTGACCGCCAAAGCCATTGTTGCCATAGCGAGAGGCAATTTCTCCCGCCAGACGCGCCCCAACGGAACGGTCTGTATTGACAATCGGCAGGGTTTTGGAGACTTGGGATTGAGTGGCGATCGCCCGAGTAATCTCTGCATCTGCCAACAATTCATCATCCAAAACCGGCCCATTACTATGCACCGGACCATGATTTAACCAACTGCGATCGCCTCGGGTATCCGGCAACATCTTGGTAATCACATCCAAACTCAGTCCCTGAGTCTTCGTCAACTGCACCGACTCCCGCAGAGTCAGCAAGTCTCCGCGTCCAATCACCTCTTGCAAAGAGCGATATCCCAACATCGCCAACAACTGGCGAACTTCTTCCCCAATGAAATAGAAGAAGTTGACGACGTGCTCGGGAACCCCAGTAAACCGCGCCCGGAGTTTCTCCTGCTGGGTGGCGACGCCCACGGGACAATTGTTCGTATGGCAAATCCGGGCCATGATGCAACCTTCAGCAATCATGGCGATACTACCAAAGCCAAACTCTTCCGCCCCCATCAAGGCAGCAATCAGGACATCCCAGCCACTTTTCAAGCCGCCATCGGTGCGGAGGACGACGCGATCGCGCAGTCCATTGCTCATCAACACCCGCTGCACTTCGGCTAATCCCAATTCCCAGGGACTCCCGGCGTGTTTAATCGAACTCAACGGAGAAGCGCCGGTCCCGCCATCATGGCCGGAAATTTGGATAATATCCGCATTCGCCTTGGCAACCCCAGCGGCGATCGTGCCAATGCCAATTTCTGAGACCAACTTAACGGAGACCCCAGCTTTAGGATTAATTTGGTGCAGGTCAAAGATTAACTGCGCCAAATCCTCAATACTGTAGATATCGTGGTGCGGTGGCGGCGAAATCAATGGCACTCCGGGCTTAGATTTCCGCAACATGGCGATATAAGGACTGACTTTTTTCCCAGGGAGTTGACCCCCTTCACCGGGTTTAGCCCCTTGTGCCATTTTAATTTCGATTTGCTGGGCACTCATCAGGTACTCGGGAGTCACCCCAAAACGACCGGAGGCCACCTGTTTAATCGCAGAGGAAGCGGTATCCCCATTTTGTAACCCGTTCAGATGCGGCAACGAAGGCGACTTACCTTGGTCATCCACATCATCCAACCGACCAAACCGTACTGGGTCTTCCCCGCCTTCCCCGGAGTTGGATTTACCGCCAATTCGGTTCATGGCGATCGCTAATACTTCATGGGCCTCCCGAGACAGCGCCCCGAGGGACATCCCACCTGTGCAGAACCGTTTGAGAATTTCAGCTACGGGTTCAACTTCATCAATGGAAATCGAAGGGCGATCGCTCTTGAAATCCAACAAATCCCGCAACGCCGTCGGTGGACGTTCGGCTAAATACTGTTTATAGAGTTGATAATGCTCGTACCCCTCTCCAGAACCCTTGGTATCCGCTACCGCCTTATGCAGCGCCTTGGACATTTCCGGGGAATTCATGTGATATTCCCCACCCGGGCGATACTGGACAAACCCTTCATTCTGCAATTTCTTGCCTACGGGTTGGGGGAATGCCTTCTCATGGAACGCCCGCAGTTCTGAGGCTAATTCAGCCACACTCAAGCCGCCAATTTGAGAAGCCGTCCCCACAAAGGCCAAATCCAGCAACTCCCGACCAATCCCGACTGCCTCAAAAATTTGAGCGCCGTGATAACTCGACAGCAGGGAAATCCCCATCTTTGAGAGAATCTTCAACAGTCCCGCTTCGATCGCATGACGATAATTTTCCTGGGACTGCTCTAGGGTAACTTGCGGTAGTTTACCCCGTTCCATCAATTTCTGAGTTTTGCCATCTTCATGCCAATGGCGGACGGATTCTAAAGCCAAATAGGGACAAACTGCCGATGCGCCATAGCCAATCAGACAGGCAAAATGATGGGTGCTCCAGCATTGAGCCGTATTGACAATCAAGGAGGCATGAGACCGCAATCCCGCCCGAATCAAGGCATGGTGAACCGCCCCAACGGCCACCAGTGGAGGAATGTAGGTGGTCTCAGCATTCGGTCCTGGTGCATCGCTCAGAATCACTAGGGTTGCGCCATTTCGCACCGCTGACTCAGCTTGATTGCAAAGGTTTTGCACCGAGTCGGCCAATTCTGAGGGGCTATCTGTCAAGGAAAATAGGGTAGACAGAGACACGGCATCGGACCGCGATTCAATCTGGCGTAAATCCGCTTCATTGAGCACCGGGGAGTCAATTTCTAGCTGTCCCGCAAACTCCGGTTTGACTTCCAGAAGATTTCCCCGAACGCCCAAATGCATTCGGAGGGACATCACCAGACTTTCCCGCAGGGGGTCAATGGGGGGATTAGTGACTTGCGCAAACCGTTGTTTGAAATAGTCATAAAGCAGACGGGGTTTTTGAGACAGAACCGCCAAGGGGATATCATCGCCCATGCAGAAGGTCGGTTCTTTACCCATTGCCGCCATTTCTTCAACGATCATTTCCACGTCTTCGCTGGTGTAACCGAAGGCAGTTTGGGCGGATAGGAGTTGTTCGGGGGTGAGTTGATTAGCCGTCAGGGGAGTTTGGCGCTGGAGATGTTGACGATGTTGCGCTAACCATTCACCATAGGGATGGGCTTGAGCAATCCGTTCCTTAACTTCCCAGTTTTTGAGGACTTCATGGGTTGTGAGGTCTACGACGAGGGTTTGACCGGGACCGAGGCGACCTTTTTCGATGATGTCGGCTTCGGGAATATTGACGACACCGGCTTCGGAAGCGACCATGACTAAGCCATTGCGGGCGATCGCATACCGGGCGGGGCGTAATCCGTTGCGATCGAGGGTAGCCCCAACCTGTTGACCATCACTATAGGCAATCAAAGCCGGACCATCCCAAGGTTCTTGGATGCCGCTGTAGTATTCATAAAAATCGACAATAGACTGACGATTCTTGAGTGCAGGCTGATTTTTGTAAGCTTCCGGCACCATAATCATCAAAGCTTCGCTGGCGCGAGACCCCGATCGCACGAGCAATTCCATGACATTATCTAGGTTCGCGGAGTCGCTATTGTTGGGATTGACCAGGGGTTTGAGTTGTTCAATCTTTTCCCCCCACAGCGGCGATTGTAAATCCACCTGCCGCGCCATCATCCAATTGATATTGCCCAACAGGGTATTAATTTCCCCATTGTGTCCTAACAACCGCATCGGTTGAGCCAACGGCCATCGGGGCAGGGTATTGGTGCTAAACCGGCGATGATAAACCGCGAAAGCACTCGTATAGGACTCATCCAGCAGATCTAGGTAAAAGTCACAGAGCACCGCAGAACGAACCATGCCTTTATAGACAATGGT
The DNA here is from genome assembly GCA_965650385.1 of uncultured Oscillatoriaceae bacterium. Lineage (GTDB taxonomy): Bacteria > Cyanobacteriota > Cyanobacteriia > Cyanobacteriales > Laspinemataceae > Laspinema. Next base: position 21,406 of record CBFGOM010000046.1, on the reverse strand, counting down.
GCGGTTAGAGAAGGAGCAAATATAGAAATCTTGTCCCCAAATCATCGGATTTGGGTGGTTCGGACCCCCTGCATTCACTTTCAAGGCAGAACCGATCGCACGGCGGGTCAGATACAAATGGCGTTCTAATTCATCCCCGGTTTTATCGGGGGAATGGACAAACATTTGCTCAATATGAGGCTGATTTTCCCGCGCCTGCACCCCCAACACTTCCGGACGCACAGGGACTTTGCGCCACCCCAACAGTTGCAAATTATATGTTTTGAGCGTGTCCTCAACCATTTGACGCGCCGCCTGTTGCAACACCGGGTCCAGGGAGAAAAACACCATCCCGACCCCAATCGATTCGAGGGGATAGGAATTCGGGTTATGCTCTTGTAACCAAGGCTGGAAGAGTTGCCAAGGAATAGCGGTCATGACTCCGGCCCCATCTCCCGAATCCCGGTCGGCAGAACAACCGCCCCGATGTTCAAGACAGGTTAAGGCATTGAGCGCCATTGCAACAATTTCCCGAGTGGGAACGTTTTGGGGATTGGCGATATAACCGACTCCACAGGCGTCTCGTTCTTCCACTAACCAGGGTTGACCGAGAAAACCGAACTCATTGATGGAATTGGATTGAGTATTTGGGTTGGGCATTGCTTTTCGGGTAGATGATGGATCGGGAATTGTAGAGTTTAGAGTTTAGTTTTAGATGTTCTTCGGGTTAAATCTGCCAGCTTTTAATCATCGATTTCTCTATAAATTAGGGGTAAACAATTTTGGGATGGAAACGAGCCGGTCTGGGGTAGGCGCGATCGCGTTTAGGTGCTGTCCCTTCTGACCCTCAAGGGTTTGGCTTGATCTGGTGAGGTGCCTATCCATTTTTACCCGAATGCAAGTCCCGAACGGAAATAGCCAATCTGGCGATCGGGCATCTGTGTAAATTGACCTTCTTTCTCATTAATTTTAGAAGGTTTTCAGGCCATTGTTAATTCCGGTCTGACTTGAGCGGTTTTCTTGAGAATGGCCCTAAATTTGTGTTGAACCCGGGGACTTTCTCGGTTCCCTCTGATTTAGCTCTCCTTCCCTGCGGTCTTGAGATGCTGAGGGCGGCCCTGTTGAACCAGGATGGACCAGAGGAGTCCAGATTAAACCCCTGAATCTTAGGGGTAAGCCACAGTTATAGGTCCGGATTAAAAATCATATAGAAATAACTTTCATCTGACAATCCCTGGTCTGAAGATACTCAGGACTTACACATCAGATCTATAAAGGGTGGGCCATCCCACGGAGTTACCCCACCCTGGAGGGTTGGACAGGTGCGATCGCCCATACGGATTAAGGGTTGAGTGTTGAGGTGAAAATTAAAGCCCGGATAAAGTCCCTAGGGTTAGAGATTAAAGATTTGATATAGATTGCCCCAATCTATCCCCAGGACGACTGACAAGGCGTTTTTGGCTTGTTATGGTGGGGTAAAGAGGGTTCGGGAAGGCCCTTGGTTCTGTAACAAAATTCAATGCTTTATTTTAATTAGGCGCTTTCGGGGAAATATATCTTTAAGAAGCAGATCCGAGCTACTCGTTAGCTCAACTCATGTCAAAAAATTTTTCATCGTGCAGATCCACCCCCAACTCACCTTCCGGGCGATCGCCTAGATGGACTGGATGCCGCTTCCCCACTCTCAATCAACGATTATGGAGACTCGAACAATGGCTAACGCTCAAGAAATTCTTCATCCCGTAGCAACTGCTGCCTCTTCATCCTCTGCGATGGTGGCAGCAACGGAACTCCGCCCTTGGGGTTCGTTTACGGTTTTAGAAGATGCGAAGGGATATAAAATCAAGCGAATTGAAGTCAAACCGGGTCACCGTCTCAGTTTGCAAATGCACCACCATCGCAGCGAACATTGGATCGTGGTTTGCGGAACAGCCCGGGTGGTTTGCGGAGACCAAGAACTGATGCTCACCAGCAACCAATCTACTTATGTGCCGCAATGCACGAATCATCGTCTCGAAAATCCCGGGGTGATTCCTTTGGTTTTGATTGAGGTTCAAAATGGGGAATATTTGGGTGAAGATGATATCGTGCGCTTCCAAGATGACTACGCCCGGACTAAATAATCCTCATTGGGAGGGTCACCAATTTTTGTAATTTTCTGGTTTTTATCCCTATCAACGATGATTCAATGGCGGCCTATTGTAGGCCGCCATTGGAGTTTTGGGGGGAGGGCGGTGAATGGGGAAGGTGAAAAAACTTCGGGTTGTGATGGGGGGAATGGGGTTAGAATCGGTTATAAATGAGAGGCGATCGCCTTTTATCCGAGCAAAGGGCGATTTTTCGAGGAAATTCTCCGGCGATCGCGGTAGCATTTGAGTCGCGATCGCGGTAAAATGGCGATCGCCGATCACGACAGCCAATGTCCACCATTCATGATTCAGCTGAGTAAAGCAGCCGTCACCGAAATTAAACGCATCCAGTCCAAACAGTCCAACCCTAATGTTTGGTTTCGTCTCGGGGTTGAAACGGGGGGTTGTGCTGGGTGGTACTATACGATGGCGTTTGACGAACAGTGCAACCCCGATGATCTCATCTGTGAGTGCGATGGCGTTCAAGTGACGGTCGATAGCCGCCTCCTCGACTATCTCAACGGCCTAACTTTAGATTACTCGCAGGATTTGATGGGAGGGGGGTTCCGCTTTCATAACCCCAAGGCTGCAAAGACTTGTGGTTGCGGTAACTCCTTCTCGATTGTTGAGTCCTCCACCCCCTAGGGACCCACTTAGGTCAGCCCTTCAATCTTTAATATGGCCCCGGGAGATTTTTATCCCCTGGCATTTAAGATTGTTGTTCTGCCCTAAAAATTGACACGGGATACTAGGGTAAGATATAATTGTAGATTGTTGTCAACTTGATCCTTGAAAACCTGAATACCCCATAACTCATGCCCACAATACAACAACTTATTCGTACCGAACGGCAGAAGATCGAAAAGAAAACCAAGTCGCCTGCACTCAAGAGTTGTCCGCAGCGTCGGGGCGTTTGTACGAGAGTTTATACCACCACACCGAAAAAACCGAACTCAGCCCTCAGAAAAGTAGCACGGGTTCGTCTGACCTCTGGATTTGAAGTCACCGCCTACATTCCAGGCATTGGTCATAACCTGCAAGAACACTCCGTCGTGATGATCCGAGGCGGCAGGGTCAAGGATTTACCTGGAGTTCGTTACCACATCATCCGTGGGACGTTAGACACCGCTGGAGTCAAAGACCGTCGTCAAGGGCGTTCTAAATATGGAGCCAAGCGTCCTAAGACCTAATTTATAGAGATTTAATGAGGCGCGAAGTCTGAATCGGAACAGTCAAAAGTTTGCTCAAAAGTTGCAGGGCGATCGCTGATGTGGGGTATCCAAGGTATTGAACCCAAGGATTAACAAGTTTCCCCTTAAGTTGATCGACAAAAAAGAGGTACAATCCGATGGCGCTCATCTCGCCAAACGATAGCCTGAAAACCCCATCGACTCCATCGATTCTGTCAAGATGAGCGATCCCCAGAAAGATTCAGGCAGTTCTCAACGGACTCGGTAGGAAAACTTGAGGGAACAGTCGCCTTGGACGGCTATCTAAAAGATGCGATCGCCTGATCTCATGCAAGCATCGGCCCAACCATCAAGCCAGTCCAACCCATCGCGAACCGTCACTTCACACAGGATTAAGCAGACCTCCGAACAATCCAACGCCAGAAAACCGCCTTCCTTCCCATCACAGCGGAAGGATTCAAGCTGAATCGCCTCAGCAACCCATCGCAGCTAGTCACGGCTAGTTCCCATTAGTTACCGTTAGTTACAGTCGTTAAGTTTGGGTGAAAAGTTAGTATGTCTCGTCGCACTGGTAGTCAAAAACGTTCTGTTGCTCCCGATCCAGTTTATAACAGCCGCTTGGTTGGTATGATGGTGCGGCGCGTAATGAAGAGTGGCAAAAAGTCAGTTGCCTTCAATATTGTTTACAACGCCATGAAAACCATCGAAGAAAGAACCGGCGCCGATGCGCTGGAAGTCTTTGAAAAGGCGGTCAAAAATGTCACTCCCTTAGTGGAAGTCAAAGGCCGTCGGGTTGGTGGAGCCACCTATCAAGTCCCGATGGAAGTTCGCTCCGATCGCGGTACAGCCTTAGCCTTACGCTGGATTATTCACTTTTCCAGAACCCGTGCGGGTCGCACGATGGCAATGAAATTGGCAAACGAATTAATGGATGCTGCCAACGAAACCGGCAACGCAATCCGCAAACGGGAAGAAACCCACCGGATGGCAGAAGCTAACAAAGCATTCGCGCACTATCGTTACTAAAATCGGAATCCAACCCATTGCGGAAAAAAAAGGTGTTCTATGTAAACAAATTTTGCAAAAAATATTAAAATGTAACAGGACCGGGGAAAATCCACAGAAGTCTGACCCATTTGGGTTAACTTCAAAGACGGTGGATTCCTTCTGTCATGTCGAGTTGACCCTTTTTCTAGGAGCCTAGAGAAGTGGCAAAGCAGAAGTCAAACTCCTAAAAAAATAACAGCGAGTGACTTCGCAACCCGAAAAGAGTTTTAGGTGTTGTCTTCTCGGGAAGGTAAGTCGGTGACAATGACGTGAACCCGTTTAAGTAAACGGTGGGTCAAAAAACCCCATTCAACCCTAGACTTACTGAAATTCGAGGGCGACATTTCCAGAGCGATCGTCAAGCGTCTCGGAAACAGCATCGCCTAGGGTTTAAACAGTAAAACCGCCAAGCATCTGGTGAAGTAGAATCGAGGATTGTGCCGGAGGCTTGGAAAGGCACGAACACCAAAGTGCGTTTAACGCATCATTCAAAGATAATTGCGGCAACACAAACAAGGAGGTAGCTGTGGCACGTACTGTCCCGCTTGAGAAAGTGCGAAACATAGGAATCGCCGCCCACATCGATGCGGGCAAGACCACAACGACGGAGCGGATTCTATTTTATTCCGGTGTGGTTCACAAAATCGGTGAGGTGCATGATGGCACCACCGTGACAGACTGGATGGAGCAAGAGCGAGAGCGGGGCATTACCATCACAGCTGCTGCCATCACCACCAGTTGGAAAGACAACCAGATCAACATTATTGACACCCCCGGTCACGTAGACTTCACCATTGAAGTGGAGCGCTCCATGCGTGTACTCGACGGCGTGATTGCCGTCTTCTGCTCCGTGGGTGGAGTTCAACCGCAATCCGAAACCGTGTGGCGTCAAGCCGATCGCTATAAAGTGCCTCGCATCGCGTTTATCAACAAGATGGACCGCACTGGGGCGAACTTTTACAGAGTTCATGAGCAGATTCGCGATCGGATGCGGACTAACGCCGTAGCAATTCAACTTCCGATCGGCAGCGAAGACCAATTCTCTGGCATCATCGACTTGGTAGGGATGAAGGCTCGGATCTACACCAATGATACGGGTACCGATATCCAAGAGACCGAGATTCCCGATGACATGATGGAACTGGCTCAAAAATATCGCATTCAGCTCGTTGAAGCCGTGGCAGATATGAGTGATGTTTTGACCGAAAAATACCTCGAAGGTGAAGAATTCACCCAGGAAGAAATTGTCAAAGCATTACGCCAAGGAACCATTAGCGGTAAGATCGTCCCCACTATGTGCGGTTCGGCCTTTAAAAACAAAGGGGTACAGCTATTATTGGATGCCGTGGTAGATTATCTACCCGCTCCCATTGACGTGCCTCCAATTCAGGGAACCTTGCCCAATGGGGAAGAAATCTCTCGCAGCGCCGATGATAAGGCTCCCCTCTCGGCCTTAGCCTTCAAAATCATGGCCGATCCCTATGGGCGTCTGACCTTTATTCGGGTCTATTCTGGCGTTCTGGAAAAAGGCAGTTACGTTCTCAACTCCACTAAGGATAAAAAAGAACGGATTTCCCGCTTGATTGTTCTGAAAGCTGACGAGCGGATTGAAGTTGATGAACTGCGAGCCGGGGACCTCGGTGCTGCGGTCGGTCTGAAAGACACCTTCACCGGCGATACCATCTGCTCCTCGGATAGTCCGGTCATTCTGGAATCCTTGTACATTCCTGAACCCGTGATCTCTGTTGCGGTTGAACCCAAGACCAAGCAAGACATGGAGAAGCTGTCGAAAGCACTGCAATCCTTGTCCCAAGAAGACCCCACATTCCGGGTGAGCATCGATGCTGAAACCAATCAAACCGTGATTGCCGGGATGGGTGAACTTCATTTGGAAATTCTGGTTGATCGGATGCTACGGGAATTTAAGGTAGAAGCGAACGTGGGCGCACCCCAAGTTGCCTACCGAGAAACGATTCGTAAAGCCGTCAAAGCTGAAGGCAAATTTATTCGCCAAAGCGGTGGTAAAGGTCAGTACGGTCACGTGGTCATCCAAATCGAACCGGGTGATCCAGGTACGGGATTTGAGTTTGTCTCGAAAATTGTGGGTGGAACGGTACCGAAAGAGTACATTTCCCCCGCAGAACAAGGGATGAAAGAAGCCTGCGAATCTGGGATTTTAGCAGGCTACCCCATGATTGACATCAAGGCCACGTTGGTAGATGGTTCCTACCACGATGTTGACTCCTCGGAAATGGCCTTTAAAATTGCTGGCTCTATGGCAATTAAAGAAGGGGTGATGAAAGCTTCACCCGTTCTGTTAGAGCCTATGATGAAGGTTGAGGTAGAAGTTCCCGAGAACTTCCTCGGGGACGTCATGGGCGACCTCAATTCCCGTCGGGGCCAAATCGAAGGAATGGGCTCTGAGCAGGGACTTGCCAAGGTGACTGCTAAAGTTCCATTAGCAGAAATGTTTGGCTATGCCACGGATATCCGGTCTAAAACCCAAGGCCGAGGTATCTTTACGATGGAGTTTAGCCACTATGAAGAGGTGCCTCGCAACGTGGCTGAACCCATCATCGCCAAGAGTAAAGGGAACGCATAATAGTAGTTCATTTGTGCATTGTTCATTGTTCATTGCTTTTTCCCAATGAACAATGAACAATGAACAATGAACAATGAACGATTGAGAAAGGAACTAGAGAATACATGGCACGCGCAAAGTTTGAACGGACGAAACCCCACGTTAACATCGGTACGATCGGTCACGTTGACCACGGTAAAACGACCCTGACCGCAGCAATCACCTTGACCCTTGCTGCTCTGGGTCAAGCCAAAGCCAGAAAGTACGATGAAATCGATGCTGCTCCTGAAGAAAAACAACGGGGTATCACGATTAACACCGCTCACGTGGAATACGAAACCACTGATCGTCACTATGCCCACGTTGACTGCCCGGGTCACGCTGACTATGTGAAAAACATGATCACCGGAGCTGCCCAAATGGATGGAGCTATCCTGGTGGTATCCGCAGCTGATGGCCCTATGCCTCAGACCCGGGAGCACATTCTGTTGGCAAAACAGGTCGGGGTTCCGAATATCGTCGTGTTCTTGAACAAACAAGACCAAGTGGATGACGAAGAACTCCTGGAACTCGTGGAACTGGAAGTTCGCGAACTCCTGAGCTCTTATGACTTCCCCGGTGATGATATCCCGATTGTTTCGGGTTCCGGTCTGTTGGCTCTGGAAGCCTTGACCAAAACCCCGGGTATCAAGAAGGGTGACAATGAGTGGGTTGATAAAATCTACGCCTTGATGGATGAAGTGGATGCGTACATTCCGACTCCGGAACGGGCGATCGATAAGCCCTTCTTGATGGCGGTAGAAGACGTCTTCTCCATCACGGGTCGGGGAACTGTTGCCACGGGTCGGATCGAACGCGGTAAAGTCAAAGTCGGCGAAACCGTGGAATTGGTTGGAATCAAAAACACTCGCAGCACCACGGTGACTGGGGTGGAAATGTTCCAAAAAATCCTGGAAGAAGGTCTGGCTGGAGATAACGTCGGGGTTCTGCTCCGGGGTATCCAAAAGGCTGATATCGAGCGTGGGATGGTGATTGCTAAACCCGGTTCGATTACGCCTCACACTCAGTTTGAATCTGAAGTGTATATTCTCAAGAAGGAAGAAGGGGGCCGTCATACACCGTTCTTTTCTGGCTATCGTCCTCAGTTCTATGTTCGGACGACCGACGTTACCGGAACCATTAAAGCCTTCACCTCCGACGAAGGAGACGAAGTGGAAATGGTTATGCCTGGAGACCGGATCAAGATGACGGTTGAACTGATCAACCCGATCGCCATTGAACAAGGAATGCGCTTCGCCATCCGTGAAGGTGGACGGACCGTAGGCGCGGGTGTGGTCTCTAAAATCCTCGACCAACCAGCAGCAGCCAAGAAGTAAACCGGCTGAGGACGCTCCGACCTTTTAAGGCAGAAGCGTGCTGATTGACGGTAGAGCAGAAAAGCTATTCCCACTTGAGGGGCTTTTCTGCTCTGCTTGTGTCTGTCATTAGTCATGAGTCAAATGACAAATGACAAATGATCCATTTATTAACCGAACCTAGACAACTAAAAATCAATGGCTACCTTACAACAGCAAAAAATTCGGATTCGTCTAAAAGCCTTCGATCGCAGATTGCTCGATACATCCTGCGAAAAAATCGTAGATACCGCGAATCGGACCAACGCTACCGCCGTCGGACCTATTCCTTTACCGACGAACCGACGGATTTACTGTTTACTCCGTTCTCCCCACGTGGATAAAGATTCCCGGGAGCATTTTGAAACTCGTACTCACCGCCGCATTATCGATATCTATCAACCGTCTTCTAAGACGATTGATGCGCTGATGAAACTCGATTTGCCTGCGGGTGTGGATATTGAAGTCAAACTCTAAAGCTCTTCCTTAGCCGATCGCAGAGTCTGCATCGATCCAGCGCCTCGCTTCTGGTCATGCAAGAGATTGTTTTATCTATTTTTTAAAAAAGGAGAACTCAGAATTCTCCTTTTTTAACCATTCAACCCGAGACTAAACCTCAAGGCGATCGGCTTTTAATGGATTAAAACTTCTCATGATCCTTAAAAAATTTCCCTTAAAATTTCGTTTTTATTAACATAAGTTTTCAAAAAAGTCAAGCTTTAAAATCAATAAATTATCAAAAAATCCTCACTCATGGGTGAGGCAAGACCGGTGAGCGCCGGGTGTAGGAATCTTCAGTTCAAACCTATCAGTTAAGATAAAAGCGAAGTTACTTTTTGGACTGAGGCATCATGCAATCCTCCTCGATCGCCGTTCGAGAACTGCCCCTATTTCCCTTGCCCGAAGTCGTACTCTTTCCAGGCCGCCCCTTACCCCTGCATATTTTTGAGTTTCGCTACCGAATTATGATGAACACCATTCTGGAGAGCGATCGCAGATTTGGCGTCCTCATGTGGGATCCTGTCAAAGGGCAACCCACCTCCATTGGGTGCTGTGCCGAAATTCTACAATATGTCCGACTCCCCGATGACCGCATGAAAATGCTCACCCTCGGTCAGCAGAGATTTCGAGTCCTCGAATATGTCCGAGAAAAACCCTATCTTGTCGGGTTAGTTGAATGGCTCGAAGATAAACCCCCCGAGGAAGACCTCCGACCCCTCGCCAGTGAAGTTGATCGGCTCTTAAGAGATGTCGTCCGTCTTTCTGGCAAACTCATGGATCAAACCATCGAACTTCCTGACGACATCCCGGATCTCCCGGTGGAACTGTCTTATTGGGTTGCCAGTAACCTTTATGGCGTTGCTGCCGAACAGCAATCCCTTCTTGAAATGTTAGATACCGGAGCCCGACTGGAACGCGAATCAGAAATTCTCACTTCCACCCGCTCTCATTTGGCCGCACGCACCGTCCTCAAAGACACCCTGAATGAGTGAGCAGAGCTTTTGGATATTGGATTTTAGATCGGCGATCGCCTCTAAAATCCAACATCTCCCTAATTTCTAAGTTCCTAAAATCTGAACCGTCCGACTCCTCCATACCAATGGCGAAGGGCCAGCCACACTACCGACAGCAATCCAGCAACACTCAAGGTTAAACCTGTATAGCTGCCAATTAATCCCCAGATGGGCAGAACCGCACCGGCGATCGTACAAATTAGTGCCGCTAACGAAATCCGCTTTTGATTTCCCAAACCCCACACCAACACCAACAGGATGGGGGAAAGCCACAGCCAAGCCAGGGTAACATCCATCACCCGACTAAAATAAGTCAAACTCAACAGTCCCGCAAAAAATAAACCCCCCGCAAGAGAGATATCCACCAGACGCATCGGAACTGAGAGATAAAGCAAGACAATCCACCACAAAAATACTCCAGGTGCTAACAATAGCAGCCTCGGCAGCACCCCCGTCTTCCGAACGGTTTCTGTTGCCGTAAAAACCCCAAAGGGATTGCGAACCGAAACATTATCTTCAAATACCCAAGTAAAGCGGGTCCCGGAACGTTCCTGGCTCGTTGCGGTTGGGATAATCCCACTGGCAAAATCAGCCTTGGGAAAATTTGCCAATGCAGTGAGGCGAAAATTAGATAGAGATTCACCTTGGGAATTGTAAACCCATCGAGGCCCTCCTTGCGCCTTGTAAGACACCCGAAAGCGGGTTTCTTCCCCAGGTTGTAAGGAGAAGGGAAACCCATAATCTCCTGGATTAATTTGGAGCATTCGCTCTCCATCCCGCTCTACTTTAAAGTTTTGCAGCAGGGAATAACCATAAGGGGGAGGAATTTCAAAGAAAAAATTTCGAGGTTCTCTGAGGGAGTTAATCACTTGGTATTCTGCTTCAAACTCAGCCAGATAAATGGCGTTGTTATTGCTAACATCGGTTGATTGGTTAAGGGTGACGGAAATTTCTGAACCCGAGAGGGCAAGGAAACGGTTTACTTCTTGGGTATCCTCAATTTCAACTAACTGCCCATTAATCCAGTTGCTGTATTTATAAGGTTCTTCGATCACATAGCGAATCCGAGGGGAAGGCTGTTCTAGTTTTTCCCCGGAAACACTCGCAGCAATCTCTTGAATTCGGGATTGTTCCCAGTGATGATAGCGATTGGCTAACGTTGAGGATAAAAAGAATCCGCCGATTAAAAAGGCCAGGATTAAAATAAAATGGGGTAACTTTTGCAGTAAAACCAAATAACCGCCTACCCAATCTTCGAGGAGGGGAAAGGGGGGTTCCGGTTGTCGGTAAGTCCATTTGATAGCAGCGATCGCCAATCCGAAAACCACTAAAAAAATTCCTAAGCCTATGGATAGACTCAGAATGCGATCGCCAAACTGCATCAATTCATCAGGATGAGTCAGATCGGGTAATGCCGGAATGCCTTGAACCGTTGAATACATAATTAGGGTAAAGCTGAAATCCCCCAGCTTCTCAAAGGGGTAAAGGAAGGTACAATAGGTTCATTGATCTATCCCCATCATCAACACCTGGGGGTCAGACCCTGAACGGGATTTGTTGCATCCATAAGACTAGGGCAGAATGATGACATCCCAGAGGGCGATCGCCCCTGAATCAAATGACATCCTTTAGTCATGCGATCGCCATAACACTGCCACATCTGCTGACTACTCTTTTTATAGAGAACAATGACGTTCACTTCTCACACCACATCAGAACCTCGCTCAACAGCTCCGAGCGGGGTCTTTTTTTTGAGGAAATCCTAGAGTTCTAATTCAGTGGAACCCCTTTGGGTCAGGATTGGAGATAGATGCTGCCTATCCTAACCTGACCAACCCGCAACAGACATCCCCTAATCCGACTTAATCGCGACAAAATCGTAACTGCCAAAAATTTTCAGTGTCTCCGTATGGGAGCGTAATTCCTCAAACGCTGATGCCATCGAGGATTTTCGAGAATCGCATTCTAAATCCAGAAAAAACAAATATTCCCCGAGCGATCGCTTTGTGGGACGAGATTCAATCCGACTTAAATTAATCCCCCGACTGGCAAAGACTTGGAGGGGTTGAGACAGCGCGCCGGGAAGATTGGCAGGGACACTAAACCCCAACGAGGTATAAGCCCCCCCGGGAGAGGGTTGTAAACTCACCACCCAAAAGCGAGTGCAGTTATCCGGGCGATCGTTAATCGGAAACGCGATGATGGGGAGATCGTAAAGTTCCGCTGCGCGTTGAGAAGAAATCGCCGCAGCGAAGCGATCGCCTTCTAGCTGCTGCACCGCCTCCGTCGTAGAATTCGTCGGAATGAGCTGTACTGTGGGGAGAAACTGTTCCAACCATCCCTGACATTGCGCTAACGCTTGGGGATGAGAATACACCGTTTTGATCGCTGACAACTCGGTGACAGGTGAAATCAGCGCATGGGAAATCGGCAACACCAGCGCCCGTTGAATTTGCAGACTATCTAACTGCCAGAGGGCATCCAACGTCATCGGTACACTCCCTTCTAGGGAATTTTCCACGGGTACTACTGCCCGTTGAGCCTGCGATCGGGCAACAGCGCGTAACGTTTGGGAGATACTGGGATAGGGACACAACAGACATTCCTCCCCTGTATCTTGCTGCAACTGGTCCACATAAGCGATCGCTGCCGCTTCGGAATAGGTGCCCGGAGGCCCTAAATAGGCAATGGATACAGTCATCGCAGATTTCCTCAGTTAACTCAGTTCTTGTTGAAAAATCGCAAAAGGGTAAACACCAGAAAACTCCAAAAAGTTGGATCGACTTATCTGGGTGAGCCAGTCAAACTTTCCTCGGTGAGATTGTCCCAATCCGTTAAGTTTTTTAGGGTGTTTCTCAGAAATAGCGTAAGATTAACGGCAAGTTAAAGCGGTTATTCTACTATCGCCTAGGTCATTTCCCGTATTTAATCACCAAATGGCCCAGAATAAAGCTTGAACTGCGAAAGTTTACACTTTGTTAAAAAATGTAAATTTTGATAGGGTAGTGATTAAGGAAACCACAAGTGAGCTTAACCCCCATGCATACTATTCGGTTTGTTGCTTCTCAGTCTGTGTCCATTCCTGTTCCCGTCCAACCTGTTCCAATTCAACATTATCTACGGCAACCGCAACGGTTGATTAGGGCGCTGGTGGATCCGACACGCACTGAACAATTAGGGAAAGAGCGCTTTAGATTAAAAATGCGTCCCTTAGAATTTATGATGCTGCGGATTCAACCGACGGTGGATCTCCGAGTTTGGGCAAAACCGGATGGAACTGTGCAGTTGGTTTCTGTGGGGAGTGAAATCCGAGGGATTGAGTATATCGATCGCCGCTTTTGCCTGGATCTGCTGGGAAAACTTTCCCCGGTGGAAGAAGGCGGGGTGACTTATTTGAAGGGAAAAGCGGATTTAGTCGTAGAAGTAGATTTGCCCCCACCCTTGTGGATGGCCCCCAAATCTTTATTAGAAACCACGGGGAATGGATTGCTCAAGAGTGTGTTATTGACGATTAAGCAACGGTTGATGCACCAGTTATTGCTCGATTATCGTCATTGGGCATCGGATGCTACCGAGTCCGAGTTGGCGGTGGGGGGTCAATTGCTGTCGCCGAATACACCTTCAGCATAAGGGTTAGGGGGCGATCGCCAGTTCAGCCCTGGGGTACATAGAAAAGATTGCCAATACGTGTAAACTACTGTAAGGTTTATGAAACCCGCTTAACAAATATTCATAGAGTCTCCTCCCATGTACTATCAGTTTGTTGCCACCCAATCGGTTGATCTGGCTGTTCCACAGCAACCTGTAGAGATTGAGAGGTATTTGCAGTCCCCTGAACGGATTGTTAGGGCGATCGCAGATCCAAGCTGCATCCAACCGTTAAGTAACAATTGCTACCGTCTCAGAATGCGCCCCTTAAACTTCTTGAGTTTAAAAATCGAGCCAACCGTAGACCTGAAAGTTTGGGCGGATGGGGAGGGTACAATTTGTTTAGAATCCATAGGCTGTAATTTGCGTGGGATTGAAACCATTAACGAACACTTTCAGTTAGAACTCAGTGGGACAATGGAAGCCTATCGCAATCAAGGGAAGACTTATTTAGGAGGGGATGCCGAGTTAGGATTAACCATTTACCTCCCCCCACCGTTTTCAATGATGCCGAAATCCATGATTCAAAGTACGGGGAATAATTTACTCGGAAATGTCCTCCTGAAAATGAAACAAGGATTGATGCAGCAGTTATTATTAGATTACAAAACTTGGGCAACCACCGAGCAAGGTAAAGAATTGGTGGCGGCATAGACAAAGCAGCTTTAGACATGAAGAGAAAGTTTGTAGAGGTAATTCCGGAGGGATTGCCTCTACTGGGTCCTCTCTTCCCCAGAGGATGCGGTATTGCCCTAAATTTAATCATTTTTTAATAGATCAAATCCAGGATGAGGTTAATCTGGTGGCAGGATCTAGCGATCGCACCGCACGCAGAAGACTCGCCGGATCAACCCTAATTTAACCCGCAGCACCCCACCGGAGTGACATCCAGTGGGGTGAAGTTGTGATGAGCAAAAGCTAAACCGCTAGTCTAGGATAAGGTGATTGTAGCGACAAATTGCCATTGACTCATCGGGCTGTCGAGAATAAGATATGGGTAGCATTTGATTTTAATCCAAAAATGGGATAAGGAAAAGATGCCTACGTCCCTACCCCTTCCGGAGTGACCCCCTGCTGACCCATTGAGTAGAGAGTACCCTAGGTCAACCGGATGCGGACTTAACCCGATCACGAACCGTCATGAACTATTCAAGGCGATCGCAACCGCGAGGATGCCTACGACTGTTTTTATAGCAGCGAGGGCGAGTTCCTGGTTTGTGTTAATCTCGCCAAAATTAAGCTGGAGTTATTTTAATTAGAGCGATTGTAAAATGGCGAACACCCTCAAGTTAGATATCAAAGAACCAGCCGATGAACTCAAAACTCGTTTCAAAAAAGAGACGAACGCTCAAAAAAAAGAAAGACTACACGCATTGTACTTGCTAAAATCCGGTAAAGTCACCACCTTAGAATCCCTTTCAAGACTGCTATCGCGAGATACCTCAACTCTCTATCGCTGGTTTCAGAAATACAAAACCGAAGGATTAGACGGATTACTCAAAGTTTATAAACCCGCTGGGAGACCCATTACCATTCCCGCTGAGGCCCTAGAAAAACTGAAATTAAGAATTCAAAGCGATGAAGGGTTCAATAGCTATGGAGAAATTCAATCGTGGTTGAAAGAAGCCTGCGGAGTTGATGTAGATTATCATGTAGTTTATCGAGCTGTTCGCTATAAATTTAAAGGAAAATTCAAGTCTAGCAGGCGCTCAAGGCCCAGAAGAAGTTCTCCGATTTCTCCGTTGCAACTGAGTTCATTTAATTGAATAAAACTTAGCCGATTTTCTCCGTTGCAACTGAGTTCATTTAATTGAATAAAACTTAGCCGATCAATCGACTAAAGTTTGTGCAGAATCCTCTCTAGCCCATTAGTGTTGAAAAGCGGGTTTGTGAACATCAAGCCAAAACTTTTAAACCGGGCCATTTTTATTAGATATAAATAAGCGAGCTATTTCATTTATTTTTAGATTAAAAATATCGAAAATGCTCGCTTTTCTCACCCAAACGCTTTTAGTTATTCGGGAACAGGGTTTTAAAACAATAGACCGGATAAAAGCCCAAATTGCTCGTGAGGCTAGACCTCATATCTTTGCCTAGTTGTGGTGCTAGAGCAAATTGCAAATAAAGCAAGTTTTCCTCCCACCCTAGGAACAAGGAACAGCAATAGAGGCCCAAGTTTCAATTGCTTTAATTAAACAAGAAATAGAGACCACACCCGATACAAAAACGAGATGAGTGGGGACAGATTTATCATGAAATTGTAACAAAGTTTCAACCACCAGAGCGTAACGAAATTCGTTCTTGCCAATGGTGAGAGAGTCAGTCAGGGAAATGAGGTGATCAATATCAAAGCAGGGAATAGAAAACGAAAGTTGTCGCTGAAGCATTTTGCTTAACATCCCTAAATAGGCATTTAAAACAATATTTCCGACTTCGGTTAAAATCTCACAAGCTGAGGCATCAAGGCGATGAGGGAGGATATCCGAATCTTGCCTGAATACATTAGACAACATCAAAGCATAGTAATAGTCCACTAACAACAGAGCATCCCCAGTGATAGAACCCGTAAACAATTGATGAATGGTCGCCACTTGGTTTGGTAAAAGTTCGGAGAATTCAGGAACCAATCCACTGAGCGGGTGAAGGGAAACATTAGAGACCTGGACCACGACAGGGAAACCAATCAGTTCCGACAGAGAGGCAGCAGTGCGTCGGGCTAAAGCCATTTTGGTAAATTCAGTTAATCCATTTTTTTGTGTTTCAGTCAGTAGCATTGTTCACCTCTATGTTGCTAATTAAATGGCTAAGGCCAGTATCCACAAGGGTTCAGGGGAATGTTCCCGAGAAAACCACTGGAGTATGACTGCCCTAAACCCAAAATTCTCAACCCTGAAATGAGAGACCCTAAACGGAGCAATTGAAACATCCTGGTCATTGATCGCCAACAAAAGAAATTTCCGATAAACCTGACTCAACAGGGGTTCTGATGAACCCGAAACTCACCCAACTGGCGAACCCATCAGGGGCGTTTCCTTGCCCTCACAAGAAACAACCCCGGTGGCCCATTACAGTCGGTCAAGAATCGCTTGTGCCATATCATTTAAGAGGAGAGTACGGTCACTTAAGCCCGCTTCGACGACCGATCGCGGCATTCCATAGACGATACAACTTTCCTCCGCTTCGGTAAAAATGGATCCGCCCCGAGATTTAATCCAAGCCGCACCTTGAGTACCATCGGAACCCATCCCGGTCATCACCACCCCCAAAACGCGATCGCCATACACCTCCGCTGCGGATTGAAACATGACATCCACCGAGGGACGATGAAGCGTATCGAACGGACGAGCATCCAAATGAGTCCTCACTATGCCATCACCGTGGCGAACAAACGTCAAATGCCTTCCCGCCGCCGCAATAAACACAACCCCCGGTTCCACCACTTCCCCTTCCGAAGCTTCTACCACCTTGATCAACGACATCTCATTGAGCCGTTTTGCATACATCGCGGTATAACCGACTGGCATATGTAACACGATCGCCACCGGGACAGGTAAATCCGCTGGCAACTGACCGATTAAAAAAGCTAGGGCCTGGGGGCCCCCGGTAGAAATCCCGATCGCCACGAGGTCTACACCCCCAGATGCAGGAGAGGACGACGTCGCCTTGCTCAATTGAATTGGTCGGTCCGACATCACCGGTAGGCGATTTAGAGGAACATTAGCAGCCGCTTTCACCTTTTCAATCAACTCATTGCTAATCTCAAAAATCTTTTCATTTGCCAACGCCGTCGGCTTTTGTAAGAAGTCAACCGCCCCCGCATCTAGGGCAGCAAGTACCTGTTCACCCCCTTCGCTCGCGATACTAATAATCACCACTGGAATGGGACGACGAGCCATTTGTTTATGTAAGAATTCCACCCCGTCCATTTCGGGCATAATCAAGTCTAAAGTCACCACATCGGGGTTGAGGTGTTCGATCGCCTCCAATGCTTCCGCGCCGTCACGGGATGTTCCTACCACTTCAATAAATGGAGAACGGGATAGCATTTGTTTGACCACTTTGCGGACATACGCTGAATCATCTACTACTAAAACTCGTACAACTTTCTTCATATAACTTTCCATTGAGTTAACCCTTGATGTTAATTGATTGGACTTAATTTAAGCTGTGGCTTCTCTAAATTGGAGAGTAGAAAATTAGGAAGCCTTGGGAGTCCATTCGCGCTTATAACGGTCTGGACCTGATGCCGTTAGGTAGGCCGCAAGCTTGATATTTTACTTGCTACAAACCCTCACTTTCGATGGGGAACAGCTTAATCCTTTTTAGCTTAAAAACAGAAATTATTCAATTTCCTTCTTCTTCAAGTCAAGAATGAGTCATTACCCCTCTTGATTTTACCCTACTTAAATTTTAATGTTTTTTCTCCTTTACATATACAAAAGCACCGCCTATTTCTCGTAAATCGAAATCGCTATTGAGTTTGAGTAGAGATTCAGAAGACCCTAAAAATAAATAAGCAGGGCTGGGCATCTTCCGATAAAAATAATCAACCGTTTTCCGAATCGAATCGGGAGAAAAATAAATAAATACATTGCGGCAAAAAATGATATCTGCTTGACTGAGCCGTTCAATTTCTGACTCATTCATTAAATTAGCAATAGTCCATTGAATGCGCTTATGGAGGGAAGAGCAAACTTGCCAGCCAAATTCTGATTTGGTAAAATATTTCTCTTGAAGAGACGGTGAAAAATTGCGAAAAGACCGCTCTCGATAAACTCCCGTTTGAGCTTTGGCGATCGCCGCGCTTGCCGCATCAGAAGCATATAATTCAATCGGTAAGCGTTCAAACCATCCCCCTTCCTCTAATGCCATCACAATGGAGAGGGGTTCTTCTCCCGTCGCACAGGCAGCACTCCAAATCCGCAGGGGTTTGGACGAAAGCAAGTAAGAACTCCCCCGGGCTATAGCCTCGCGACGCTCCGCCCAATACTGAGGTAACAACACCTCAACCAGAGCGGTTAAAGCATCGTTTTCTCTCCAAAAGAAGGTCTCCTGTACGGAAAGAACATCAAGGACTGACTTCCATTCATCGGTAGCGATCGCATCATATTTAAGCAGATAGTAATAATCTAAAAATGAATTCAACCCGCGATCAATGACGCGAGGAGTCAGTTTATCTGCTAACATTTCCCGCTTGTCAGTGTCATAGTATAAGCCCGCCCGTTCATGAATCAAATCGCGCAGAATAATAAAAACACTATCCGTCAACTGTAAAGGCTCTGGAAAAAATCTCATGGCTAGAATAGAAGAATATAGAAATCTTTCATGAGACACAACATCCCGGACAGTCATTTAATAGCTAGATGTCCAAGATGAGCGATCGCTTTCGGGTCAGGATTAGATCAAGGGGAGCAGAAACCCGGAATAGGTCCAAACACTTCCGACGTTCGGAGTAGATGGGTTCTCAAGACACCCGATTTTCGTCCCCCCAAGAACCTAGCCCCGGCAAAGCAGAAAATGAGCGTGAGATTCAACAGAAATTAACCGAGGTAACTGTCAAAGCCCTTAACCGCTACGAATCCCTCCCCATTCCCCCATCTGGCCCCGCGTGGTCGCAAATTAGCTTTGCAGAACCTTACGGGCAGCCCGACGAACCCTAGTATCCGAATCAGTCCGCGCCAAAATGACTAACTTATCCTCACAGGCATGGTTACCCAGATGACCCAGGGCAGTTACCGCAGCGAGGCGGACTTGAGGCTCGCTATCATCCAGGGCCAAAATTAACAGTTCGGAGGCTTCTGGATGTTTTAAGCGGGTGAGAA
Source organism: uncultured Oscillatoriaceae bacterium (assembly GCA_965650385.1). GTDB lineage: Bacteria > Cyanobacteriota > Cyanobacteriia > Cyanobacteriales > Laspinemataceae > Laspinema. Next base: position 2,102 of record CBFGOM010000046.1, on the reverse strand, counting down.
TTTCCACCACTGCGGTGCGCACTGCCGGATGGACATGGCGTAAACCCCGCCCGATCGCCTCGATATAGGCTTCGATGGAGACGATCGTGGGGTAGGGGTTGGTGGGGTTGAAGTTTTTGTTGTCATGCACTCCACCGCGAGTGGCTAGGGTTTGGATGCAGGTATCACGGCAGGTGGGGTCTACGGTTAAATCTAGGAGGGAGGCGATCGCCTCGGGAGTGCCCATGCGCGCCAGAGAGTCGATGGCGGCCTGAACGACGCGGGTTTCGGGGTCGGCAGCCCCCAACCATTGCAGGGCCACTCCGGCTTCGGTGCCGCCCCGTTCTTTGAACGCTTGCAAGGCATCCATGCGCCGTTCGGCTTGGGGTGAGTTTAAGGCGGTTAATAAGGGGGCGAGGGCCATTGGATGTTGAATTCGCCCCAAGGCGCGCAGGGCGGCCCGGACCAAATCTTCGTCTTGACTGGGGTCTTCGGCGATGGCAGCTAGGATGGGAACCGCTTGTTCTTGGCCGAAGTAGCCCAAGGCTTCGGTAGCGGAGGCGCGCACGGGGTTAGCGGGATCACGCAGGGCGAGGTTTTGCAGGAGGGCAAAGAAGTTGGAGATAGGGCTGAGTTCTTCTAAGGGTTCCGATGGCTCTAGGACATTTTCGCGGCGGCGGCTGTGAGTGAGCTTGGCCGTGGCCCCGACGGCATAGTACCGCACCCAAGAGTCCTCATCCTGTAAGGCTTGGAGCAGATACTCATAGGATAAGGGATGTTCAATTTCTCCGCAGGCACGAGCGGCGGCAGCGCGGACGAGGGGGGTATCGTTTTGGAGGGCTTTTTTAAGAACGCTCAGGGCGCGATCTTCTTGTTCCAGGTAAGGAAGATGCTCGATCGCCGCACGGCGTACCCGTTCGTCGGGGTCTTGACAGAGGTTAAATAAGGGGTCAATGCAGTTGGAATAGGCAAAATATCCAGCGATTTTAATAGCAGATTCGCGCACATGGGGGTTTGCATCCAGGAGGAGGGTGAGGACCCGTTCGGGCATGGCGGGATGGCCCAGGGAGTTGAGGGCCGCGATCGCCCCAAGGCGGACGGAGACATCGGGATGACCCAATAAGGCAATCAGGGCTTCGTAGGAGGAGCGATCGCCAATTTGGGCCAGGGACGTGGTGGTGACCATGACCAATTCCGAGGTCTGATTGAGCAACTGTTCCATTAAGGCCGGGACGGACTGACTGCTGCCAATTCGGCCCAGGGCAATGATGGCGGCTTTTCGGGTCTCCAGGTCTTCGGCATCGAGTTGGGCAATTAACAGGTCGGTAACCGGGGCGCGGGAGCGCACGAGGGCTTCTAGGGCAATTTCCCGGACTTGCGGTTTGCCCAGCAATTGTCCTAGGGTTTCGGCAACGGCGGGCCCATCTAACCAGCCGAGGATGAGAGCGAGGGCGGGTAGTTCTTGGGCGTTGGGGTTGAGGGTGGTGGCGAGGATGAGGTTTTCTTGTCCTGGGGGTAGGATGTGGGCGCGGGTGAGGTCGGCGATGTGAATGCCTTCGCCAAAGAGGGTTTCATAGCGGTGATAAATGGCAGCGATGGCAACGGCTATTTCTTTGATGGGCTGTTGCGTCTGGTTTAATAAGGTGGCGAGGGGCTTAATCACGTCCGCATCACCGAGTTGGCCTAGGGCATCGGCGACTTGGGGGCCTAGGAGTTCGTTGGTTTCCAGGAGGAGGGCGAGGCGGGGGGCAATGGTGCGATCGCCAATCCGAGTCAGGGCATCTATGGCAGGAAAGGCGAGGAAGAAGTCGCCGGATTCGGCCAGGGCCAGCAGGGGTTCCACAGCATCCACGGCGCGGAGGCGCCCGAGGGCTTCGATGGCGTGATAGATGACGTTAGTATCGGGGTCGTTGAGGACTTCGATCAGGGCCGGGATAGCGCGTTCATCGTGACGTTCTCCCAGGGCGAGGGCGGTATAGATGCGCAGGTCGGGGTCCTCATCTTTGAGGCATTCCATGAGAGAAGGAATGGGGTCAACGTCGCTGAGGACAAGGATTTGGAGGACGCTGTTGAGAACGTTAGGATTGCGGTGTTGCTCGCGCAACATTCGCAGGAGTTCGATG
>CBFGOM010000045.1:0-33696 GCA_965650385.1 uncultured Oscillatoriaceae bacterium | reverse complement strand
GGATGCGATCGATCCTTTGTTTCAATCCCTGAAAGGGATTAGGGGTCGTTGAGACAAAATCCCCCGGCATGGGATGCGATCGATCCTTTGTTTCAATCCCTGAAAGGGATTAGGGGTCGTTGAGACTGAGTTTCTGGTGGGAACGTCGTAGGTTTTGAAGTGTTTCAATCCCTGAAAGGGATTAGGGGTCGTTGAGACTCCTTTCCGTTCGCCTTCTCCACCTCCCTAGAATGTTTCAATCCCTGAAAGGGATTAGGGGTCGTTGAGACGAGAATCTATGTCTGATTTTGCAGGCGGCGGCGGGTTTCAATCCCTGAAAGGGATTAGGGGTCGTTGAGACGTGGACGGCCTTGAACAAGTAGAAAATGTTGCCTCCGTTTCAATCCCTGAAAGGGATTAGGGGTCGTTGAGACCGAACATCCCGTCCAGTGGCATCATTGATTTCCGGGTTTCAATCCCTGAAAGGGATTAGGGGTCGTTGAGACAAAATTTTTGACGAGGGCTTTTATCCCAGTATTCAGTTTCAATCCCTGAAAGGGATTAGGGGTCGTTGAGACGCAGTTTTCAAAAAAATGTAGTAGTTTGATTATTTGTTTCAATCCCTGAAAGGGATTAGGGGTCGTTGAGACAGACAATCATCAACCAACACGGAATCAGCATCCCTGTTTCAATCCCTGAAAGGGATTAGGGGTCGTTGAGACCCTGATAAATGGCAGTCAGACGTGCAACCGATTAGTTTCAATCCCTGAAAGGGATTAGGGGTCGTTGAGACGGAATCGGCTAACTGCGGAATATTTAAAGGATCCAGTTTCAATCCCTGAAAGGGATTAGGGGTCGTTGAGACGTATGAGGATTACAAATGGCAACCGCTTAATGGTGGTTTCAATCCCTGAAAGGGATTAGGGGTCGTTGAGACGATGAGGCGATCATTAATATTCTCATAAATGAAAAGTTTCAATCCCTGAAAGGGATTAGGGGTCGTTGAGACTTGAGTTGATCGCAGACATTCCCTGTAAGCGCGGGGTTTCAATCCCTGAAAGGGATTAGGGTTCGTTGAGACAAAGCGAGGTTAAGCCCATGAGAAAATTCTCCTATCGTTTCAATCCCTGAAAGGGATTAGGGGTCGTTGAGACTATTACTTCCCCACCCGCAACGGCTACCAGATGGCCGTTTCAATCCCTGAAAGGGATTAGGGGTCGTTGAGACGTCGGTAGTTAAAAGCGTTGATATATGGAGTTTTCAAGGTACATTTGCGCGAACCTGAATTTAAACTACCATTACAGCCCCTAACTTGTAAATAGGTAAAATTCATTTTCCTTTGAAATCATTGCTCCGTATAGCTTTGAGCATTTGCGCGAACCGAGGGGAAGGGGGGAAAGCACTCAACGCTTTATCCCATCGGGATTTCAGGGTCAAATTTTGCCCCCCTCTTTTCTACAGCTTGGGGTGCGCGCTGAATTTATACGAAAAAGACGGTCGAGTCCCTCGGTTCTAGTCCCCCGATGCGTTCTATTTTACCTTGGCAGCAGGCACAGAGGAAGAAAAATCGAATATTATCTTCATCGGGTTTGATCTGTTTACTCAGGCGCATCCGCAGTTTCTGGTACTGAGTTTGGTTCAAATCACATTCAAACATCGAAAATTGCACCCACTGTCCATAAGACTTGAGAATATTGTGAATTTTCGTGCGTCGTTTGTCTTCGGAAATATCGTAAGCAATTACAACATACATAACCCATCTACCGAGTGTTCTACAAATTCACCCCAACCTCGTCTCAGTAACCGGCAATTTTACGAATTCTGGCTGAGGAGACGGCTATTTCAACACTAAGGGTGGATATTGGTCGATTTCTTCCATCAAATACTTCGCCATCAGTCGTCCTTGAATTTCAAAAGATTCCTGATAAGTACATTTTTTTTCCATCACTGGATGGGTGAAATTGGACTGTTTTTTCTGTTCATAGAGTCGCAGGAAGGTTCGCAAGGCTTCCGGAGTCAATGAGATTGCATTGCTAATCGGTTCGGTGGTGAACTCGGCGGGGGTAATAATGCGATTATTGATAGCATTTAACACCATCGCATCTACGACAATTGGGCGAAATTCTTCCATCAAATCCAGGGCTAAGGAAGGGCGTCCATATCGTTCCACGTGCAAATATCCGAGATAGGGGTCAAATCCTACAATATTCACGGCACTCTGAATATCATGGCTGAGTAAAGAATAGCCTAAACTCAGTAGGGCATTTACTGGATCAGTCGGAGGACGACGGCGACGCGCTTCAAAGCTGAACCCTTCGCTACGAATTAAGGCATCAAAACATTGGAAATAGGCGGCACTGCCTGCGCCTTCTAATCCTCGCAAGGAATCGATCGTGGCAGTTGATGGTAGGGAGGAAAGGATTTGTTTCAGGCGATCTGTTGCTGTTTGAAAATTGACATCGGTTCGTTCTCGCTGTTTGCGTAACAACGCATTGCGATAGTTCTTGAGTTTTCCTCGAATAAACCCCCGTGCTAAATGCAGGTATTTCTCGGTTTCTCCTGCTGCTTGCCATTGAGCTTTACGGACAAAAATATTCTTAGTTAGTTCAGGTTCTAATCGTCCTAAATATCGTCCTGTGGGGGTTAAAAAGCTCAAAGGAATATGGCGATTGAGCAGTTCTGTTACTGCTGCGGGGGAAACAGTAGCCCGTCCCATAATCACGACCCCTTCGATATTAATTAAGGGTACATCTAGCAATTTTTGCTTATTGGTGTGAATATTTAATCGTTCATCGGTTTTGCCAATAAAGCAATCATCTTGAGTAACATAAACAGTTCCCACAATTTTCTCCTGCTTGTAATCTAAAGTAACTTAATTTTCATAGAATTAACCACTGGTTTTCTCCCTGGCTAAGAGGAGAATTAGGGTGTAATTCTGCGGCACAAAGAAGTAGAAAAAGTTTTCAAGATTCGGCAATTAACTCGCCTCTTGATAGCGTTTCAGTTTGTCTGCCGCTTGGGGCAAACATTGCTGAAAGAGGCTACAACCGCGACATCGTTTAGTGTAGATGGGGGGTGGCATAGTTCCGGTTTGGAGGAGGGTAGAAATGGCTTCTAACGAGGCGATCGCCTCTTGTCGCAACTCCTGCGTAATCTCCACCGCTTGCCGTCGCCGAGTTTGGGCATAATACACATACCCACGCTCAATGGTTTTCCCCATCATTTCCTCTAAACATAATGCTTGAGCGTAAACTTGTAACTCATCATTATCCCATTCTCCCTTCTTACCCCGCTTATATTCAATCGGATAAACTTCCCCCTCCACGGATTCAATTAAATCCGCTTTGCCAATCAGTTGATACCGTTCCGACTTCAACCAAATCGCCCGAATTTGCCACACTTCCTCCCGATTTCCCTCTCCCAGGGTATGCACCCGTTCATGTAAATCGGTTCCTTCCAAAGTGTAGTGATTGTCCCGAAATTCCCCCGCACAAAACATCCGCCAACAGCGATGGGGACAATAAGAGTATTGATTGAGTGCAGCAATGGTAATGTAATCCGAATTGTTCATGAGTTTAAATTATAAAACTAACTTGCTTGCGATCGCCTCCCATCAAAACCCATTCAATCGCCGAATCATACCCATCCCCATCGGCGTTTTCCGTCCTGCGCCACTGTAAAGAGCAAAATCAGCTAAGACATTAATATGCTTGATAATTTCCGGCGCAGCATCCCCTAAAATGGAATATCCCATTTCTCCGACACAGCCAATAAATTTACTGCGTTTATCACTAATAATCTCGGAGTGAATATTCACATAAGTCGGAAAAATGTACTCCGTCAAAGACTCAGCCAAGGGAATCTGACTATATTTATTCCAACGGTGCAGTAAACTATTAAACAAAGATTCTCGGGTTGGCAAACAGGAATCATATTGACCCTGCCGAAAAGCCGTCGGTGTACAGAAAACCATTTCAATTTTTCGATGACTATCCGATGCCTTTTCATATAACTCTTCGTAACTGCAAAAATTCGCCCAAGGTTGTGTTACCTGTGGTGTCCCCAAAATCCGAGTAATCTGCAAATTTGCCGACCCTAAATGCCAAGGTTGTTCAGGATTTAGCTTTAACCAAAGCTGCATTAAGTTGTTAAATAAGCCATCATCTAACAGGGAAACGCGCCACCAGCAACTCATCCCCTTGGGAATGGGTTTATTGTGCTGCCATTGCAACAAGTGTGCAGATTTTTGAGAAGAATGACTCACTTGCAGGGGACTGAGGGTAAAGGCTTTTTCGCTCTTTTGTTCATGTAAAAAGCTCGCCAATTCTGGGTTAACAGAATTAATGAGAGTGAGAAACAGCGCATGGAGATGTCTCCCACTAAGAAATTCTGGGTAAATTGGGGAGGTAGGAACTAGGTTGATGATAAGACTATGGGGCATTTTTCATTGAAATGGGAGTGGACAAGGGAAATTTTATGCTCAAGAAAACCCGGGAGGATTAAAAACTGGTGCAGTTGTCATTAGGGGTAATTAATTCACCTCTTAAGGGAGTAATTTAACAATTAAATTTATAGGCCATGCTGGCGGGAATTTTTAAGTGATTAACTACATAGTATTCTCCTTGAAGCCTGACATTTTGAATTAGACTAACTGGAGGCATATTAATGGTATCATAGCTAATAACTTGATGGGTAGATATGACGTCGAGGGGATTGAGCGGGTGAGTACAAACAAATGGATCTTTTGAAGAAAGGTGCTTGATTGTATCGGTAATTGGAACGGGTTTAACTTCTGCTTTGCTCATCCATTTTCCTAGACGAATCCAGCGGGGTAGCTGGATCGGTTGAGCAGAAATCACAAAAAACTCAAAAATACTTTCGGGTGCAACCTCTTTATTGCGCCCAAAACTGGGGATATTTTTCTGGGTTTTTTGCATTTCTACATGATAGCGATTATCGGCATATTTCCAAGTATTGAGTTGAGTGGCATGGTAAAGCGATCGCGCGGGAGTCACGTATATTTCCACACGATTCAGTGCTGTCAAATGTTCCTGATATTTCGGGATTTGGTCTGGACAAAAGTAGCGATAAGAGTGCGCTTCATCTACCTGGGTAGAGTAGCGATCGCTATCCACTAATCCCAGTGCATAACACAGTGCGTAATTGTGCAGCACAGGTTCGGTTTCATAGAGTCTTCCAATTTCGCGAGTGGCGTAATAAAGACTATCGTGAAGTTGGAGATGATATCGAGAGATAATAGCCATGAAAAATTCCTCAAATAATTAGCAGCTTCTCATCAATCTAAGTTAACCCGTAGGGACACGGCACCGCCGTGTCCTTATCGAGTCCAGTTCAATCCCCTACATTTTAGGTGAGTTATTTCGATTTTGGAGTGGCTTTTTTCTCCTTGTTCTTGTCAGGATCAGAGGTTTTCTTTTTAATGTGAGTTTCAGCATACGTTTTTGCTTCTGCATCCGCTTGTTGCAAAATAGATTTTATTCCGTCTTCGCTACCGATTAGGGTTTTGACTTCCGTAAGTAATGGCATGAAACGATTGCCAATAAAATCTGTATGCACAATAAATTCTTCTGCCATTAATTCTTGAATGGTTTTTGTTGCGGCAGCTAGGGCCTCATCTTCGTTTAAGGGGTCAAGCGATCGCGCCGTTTCTCCTAACTTCATTTCATCATAAATGGCCTGAGTCCATCGCAGATTGCTCGTAATTTCTCCATCGGCAAAAACCACCCCAATTAACTCATTCCGCAAGCGACCCGTCCGGGTGGTTTGCGCGCCATAGTGACGGGTCCGCAGGATATTATTAAACACATAGAGAAACCCTGCCTCTGTCGGGTCTTTCAGGGTGACAATGCTAGGGAAAAACACTTGGGGTTTGATATGATCCTGCTGATTGATTCGACTGGTAATTTCCCCGGGTTTAGAACTGCCTTCCCCTTTAGATGCCATTGTGCCATTTTCATAAGGCGCATTTAAGGTGAAAGTTTCATGCGCGTTATCAAAGGGAGTAATCGAAAAAGCCGTATCTACGACTACTTTTGATTTTTCGGAACCCGAATCACCGATCGCAAACCCATAGATGATGCAATCTGGATTATTCATAGCAAAGCTAACATTATATTCGCACTCTTCCGCTGTCATTAATCCATAGTTTCGCAGCAATTCTCGACCCACCAAACGTTCAGGAGTGGATTGCTTGCGCTTAAACATAGTCAGACGGCTGATTGCTTCTTTGCTCTGAATTCCTGCACTGACTCGCGCTTTGTTCAGTTCTCCATCGGTTTGAAAGAGGGGATAGGATTCCGTGACACGCAGGGTGAGAAAATGGACATATTTTCCCATTGGTTTGTAGGGAATTTCACTGTGGAAAAATTTGGCATCGACGGTTTTTAAAAAAGTCATGACGTTAGTCTCCAGGAATGATAACTTTTAACAGGTTGGCAGGATAGGACAGAGTAATGCTAGATTTTTCAAATTATTCTGGGGAATTTTCACTGGAATTTTCTTCAGATGGAGAGGGAGAAGATTTATTTTCTTTGTCATTTTCCAGACGATAAAGAAACTCGCAGGTATCACGAATTAGGTTGAGTTGTCGTCCGGCCAAACGAGCGCGATCGCCTGCGAAGGATTTCTCAAAAACCTCGACTACAAAATACTTAGCAAACTCTAAAATTGCCTGCCGTTCTTCTTCCCTGTTTTTGAAAATCCAGCGTCCTTCTGCTGTGGAAGAATGCACCCGATCCATGAGTTTGAATACTTCTGCTGCCACGACCATAACTAATGCCTCTCCGGCAAAGCTAGGGTCAGCTTTGAGGATAGTATCTGCTGCAATATCAATTGGTTTGAGGACAGCATTGCTTTTGGGATTGTATCGCTTATTGGCACGGTAAAATTTGCGATACAATTCGGTCAGTTGTTTGGGATGGTTCAGACTCGATTTTTCTCCCACTTCTAGTTTCTCCTGTTCAGAATTATAGGTACAATAGGGGTCAAAGCAAGGGTAAAAGTGATAAGCGTAAAGTTTGATTTTCTCAATCCGTGCGGTATCTACCCCTTGACGACGCACCCAGCGATTGAGATAAGCAAAAATAAACAAAGGACTGGTTTCAAAATCCGTCGCTAATTCGGTTAATTTTCCCCAATTTGCATCATATTTACCCTTGCTTTGTTTGGCATTCACATCCAAATGTATGGCATAGGCAGCAGTTAACGCATTCAAGGGTGCGGGATAGGATGCACCGTTTTCCTCCCATCCTTCTAAGATGTAGTCCAGACGGAAGCGATCGCGTTTGGTGAGTAAGCGAAAAGCAACGGGTGCGCTATCTAAAAATACCGTCTCCTCAAATTCTGCACCATCATTAAACGGTGGAATAGGTGATTCAGAAACCACAGTTTTAACATCGAGAATCATCGGAAACACAAACCCCAACCAAGCAGGCATAACCCAGGATTCTGTATCCGTTGGGTCCCGTCCTGGTGGGAGTGCCATGAAATAAAAGGTCATGGGTTGGTCTTCGAGGTAAGCTAACTTAAACGTGCGGTCTTTTTTATGCTCTTTATCGGTTTCTGGCAACTCTTTCTTATACTGCAATTCTTCATCCAAGAGAAAGGCATCGACGCTTTGATATTGAGAACGCTCGAAATTCGCTTTAAATTCATCACCGATAAAGTGATTACGAAGTGGTGCATTAAAGCGAGTTTGAGCAATATCCGTATAGGCCCGATGCAGAAACTTATTGGTTTCTGGGGTAAAGTAATAGGTGGGATAGAAATAGAGATAGCGATATTTGCCGTCTTCAAACCGTTTCCCCGTTGCTTGGGTTTGGTTCATCAAAATTTGCCGCAGCATCATTTCTAAACCGGCAATACTGGAGATATTGCGTTTGGCATTAGAACCCCCCAGCATTTGTTTATTGGTGTAAACTTGCGGGGTGAATAATACTGCTGATTCCATTTGTTCGGTGACAGTATAAGCAGAATGAGAAATTGAACAAATCATTTGCCGTCCTCGTCCGGATTTCTTGGCAGTGGTGTAGCGGTTGAGTTCATCGAGGAAAGTATTGCCAGATATGTGTCCGTTTGTCATTCCCGGTAACATCACCACCTGCTGCACCCACTGACGCAAATCATCCCATCCGTCGGGGAGTTGATATTGAGAAACAATTGCCGCAGTTAGTTCGGAAATATGCGCGATCGCCGCTTCACAAATGGGTCTAATGTCTTCAACACCGGGATGATGTTCGAGATATTTCGCTGCTAAATAATACCATTCATAGGGTACACCGCCGGTATTGCCAGTGAGTTTATTTGCTTTGAGACTTTCGTTAATTCGCTGAATTTCACGAATCTGTGGCCAATATTGGGACAGGTTCCAAAAGGTTGCCATTTCCTGCACTAAATCCAAGTCCGGTAGTTGCGGCAATTTCTTGTTTTGCTTGCGTGTAGTTTCAATCCGACTGAGGCGATCGCCCCAAATTTTCCGCGTTACTACATCCCCAAATTCCGCCAGTTGGTCGATGCGGATATCATCCTCAAACTTAAAGTCATAGTTTTCGGATAAAACCCCTTTTTTCTGAAATTTTATCAAATTCTCGCTGCGACTTTTAGCAACAGAACTTTTAGTCGGATTCAGAATCTTTAAGGTGGCGCTGAGTGCAACCTCCATTAACCCAAAGTCTTCAAAAAATAAGCTGTAATAGTCCGCATATTTCATGCCTTTGCCATCTCGACCAAATCCAGTTTGTCGGCGTTTGAGTTGATTGGCGCACGATTGCTTAATTTTCGTAATGACTCTTTCTGGGATATCCGCTACGGGTACGGGTGGCGCATCTCGTCGCGCTAAATAAATCACTCCCGTTGGTAGATAGAGTAAAGGTTCATAATAGGTGCAATCGGCAGTATTCAGCGCCGTGTGAGCATCCATCAAAGCGTTATTAACCACATTAGTTAACACGCCGCGATTTTCGGCCAAACTGTGATAGGTAAACTTGAGGGTTTCATTGCTAAGACTGTGGATGAGGTTGTTTAAACTGGTGTTTTCCGCATCATCAGGATGTTTGATAATGGAAGCGAGGCGATCGGCAAGACAAGTCAAGTCAGCAAGACACTTCAACAGGCGATCGCGTAATAGCGGATCTAACCCGCCATGAACGGAAAAATTCCAATTTGTATCTTCTCTGCGTTGCGCATTATAAGCCACACAAAGCAAATCATCGAGATAGTCTCGATACGCTTCCGGTTGTTCGGGATTGATGAAGCGATCAAGACTTAATTCACGAGCGATCGCCTCCACAATTTCTCGATGTTCTTCTACGGATAAATTGCGGATTTTTTTCTCGCGATTTTTCTGAATATCCCGATACTTTTGCGGCATATTCGGAAACGAACCATAATTAAACTTTTCAAAGTCATGGAGAATAAACCCCGCAATCAGCAACCGGCGTTCTTGCTCTTTCACCACCCGTTTCACGGTGGTATCCAGCTTTTCCAAGCGCTGTTCAATTAAATTGGCAGGAAACAATCCATTGAGTAAATGAGTATTCAAGGACTGATCCGCCGCATTATCGCGCCTGACATTTTCTTTACCCCGTTCCGCATCGAGGCGATCAAAAAACTTGCCACCTTTCGCCGTAACAGCGATCGCCACCCGCAACAAATTCGGCAAAACAAATTCGGCAAAATCGCGCATCACTGGATCATCAGGATTTTGTGCCTCTATTGCCTCCCGTAATAACTTAAGAGTCAGTAACTCACGCTGCTGGGGTTCAATCGTGCGATTGCTCGTTTCCCATCCACTTTCATCATCCGGATCCGGTTCCCAATCCTCTGCTAATTCTTCCTCTTCTAATTCCTCATCCGAACTGGATTCTACATCATTGAACAGGGATAATTGCCTCACCTGTTTGTCATCAGATTCTTTACCTTTTCTAGCCATTTTCATCCTCTAATGAATCGAAATACTCCGTAAACTGTCAAATGTAAAGGGGATATTGCTGCAATGCCTTCGGAATAGCTGCATAAACCCAGCAATTCTCATTATGGAAATTTTGCTGAAGCTTATTGAGAACAGTCTCAAGAGTGCTTCTTGAAAGCCCCATTCCTTCGTTCAAGATTTGGCATCTTGGACAGGATACGGGTCAAAATGAGAATTGCTGGCATAAACCACTTCTGGATCAATATCTTCATACTGGTGCGCTAAAATATTCCGCATTTTTAAGAAATCTTGGCTGGCAGTTGTGGTGCAATCGCATGGAATTCTGCCAGTGATGGTGCATTCATAGTTGTTTACCTTTGTATGAAAGAAGTGGGGAGAAAAGGGACTGCCTTGAAATGAGCGAACAGTCCCAAGTTACAATTGCCGAGGAGGGTAACCTCTCTAAGATTGACTGCTTCCAACGTGCGTTTGAGTTATGGGGACTTAACCAGCCTTCTCCTATAAAGGTTGACTTTGTAGAGACAGGGGGTTAAGGCGACCTACTTCTAAACTTATTGCCGTAAGCTACTCTGATCGTCTTCCCTCCTCGATATGGAACTCTCTGGATTAGCCAGCGAAGTTCCTACCGAATCGAGCAGACGGTTACGAGGTCACCAATCGATACTCAAATTGACTGCGACCAACTTGCCGCTTCTCAATGCAGTACCCTTTCTGGCGACCCTTGAAAATGGTGTCACTAAATCGGAAAGTCACTTTGGCAGCGAGTTCGTCAGCCGAATGCCAACGACCATCCCGCAAGACCTCGATTAATTTATCCAGCTTAGTCTTTTTCGGAAATTTGCTCATTTCGATTTCCTGTACGAAGGTTTTCCATAAGCGTCTGTCAGGCTACCGTCCGCTTCAGGAGCCAGTTTCAGCTTGGTTAGTCCAACCCTAGCTCAAACGATAGTGACTGTCAACCCATTAAGCTTTAGAATTATTCAACACCTAGTAACTAGCTTTGAACTATTCAACGCTCCCTAAGTTTGGTACAATGGCGAAGCTGACCAGAGAAGCATAACTTAAGCGCCAAGTTTCAATACTCCTTAATCCCTTTCAGGGATTGAAACGAATAGTTCTAAGCTTATTGGCGTAAGCTTCTTTCTTTTAATCCCTTTCAGGGATAACCACCTTCTAGCAAATCCATACCTCACCCCCCTTGCTTTTAAACCAGTAGGCGAGGGTATCTAGTAATAGAGCTGATTGACTGAAACCGATCGCATAGGGTGCGGTTGCATCGTGCAAACTGTACTGATCCTTAGTCGGATAGATCTGAAAGTGCATGGGTAGGTGTAGGCGCGATCGCACCTCGGCAACGGGACGCGGAATCACATAACAGACGAGTGCCTGTTTCTTCAGTCGCTGGTTAATCTCTCGAATCCAGGTATTCCCCGGTTGCCAAACTTGTAACCCTACAAGAACCTGCACTTTGCAAGCATTGGCGATCGCCTGCAAATCCCCCGGATAAGTAAAAGTCCAATTCAGTTTTTCCTCACGATACCCATGTAATTTCATAAACCCTAAACAATGTTTAAATCGTCCTTTGGCAATCGGTTGAGTGGTGCGTTGTGCGGTTTGTTCTAGCAATCGTATAAACGCCGCCTCTGCGACTGGTTCTATGTCTAAATGGCTTAATACTCCCGGTAAATCATAAGTTTTGAAGCGATCGCTCTCGTTGGATTCCGTTAAATCGTATAACCCGCATTGGAGAGGACTCGATCCTCGGAAACTCCCCGCATCCTCTGCAATGGGATTTCCCTTATCGTTTGGTGCTAATTGCTGCCATTCCTGTTGCCATCCTTTCACATATCCATACTTTTTCCTTAAACTGGTCTCAAACACTTCGTTGCAGGCTTTTTCAAATGCCTTTGCCGACTCGGCATATTGTTGCTTAATGGTGCGATGATGCAGTTTTTGCCAGAGTTGCAGGGATTGCACGATTCCCCAGCGTTTGTAATATCCTTGAAAGTCGTTAATTTGACGGTAATTTTTGCGAATCATCTCCTGAAACCAGACGCGATCGCAGCTTTTCCCCGATGTCAATGGCGGCGAATCTCCCTGAAACAACCGTTCTACTAAATAGTTAGGCGATAAGGCGTATGCTGTAAAATTCTTAAAGTTAACCGCTATGCCATCTTTTTTATAGCCATCATGTCTTCCCAATCGGCCTAACCGTTGGATAAAACTTCCAGCGTCCGCAGATTCAAATATTAGGAAATTAATTTTAAAGTCAACGCCAACATCAATCGTACTGGTTCCTAAAACTAAATCTGCTAATAGCGATCGCTCTTTCTGTTCTTTCCCCGTTAACCCCGTATTTTCCTCCACCACTAACCCGTAGGGTATCAGCAATTCGCGGAAAAATGGCGTCAGGCGTTTGACTGCAGCAATGGAATTGAGAACGATCGCACCTTTACTTCCAGGATATTCCTGAAACTGGGATAAAATTAACTGGCAGTTCTCACGCAACCAGGTTTCTGAGGCTTTGATAGTCGGTTCTAGGGAAATAAACTCTAACTGAATTGGCTGAGAGACTTGCCTCCATCCTACCTCTTCCAACTGGCAGCGTTCCTCGTCGCTATCAGGAAAGCGATATTTTTGCTCGGCGACTGGGTTAATTTCTCTACAGCGAAATCCGGCCAATTCTAATCGCTTGAGTAACGCTTCATTGGGAGTTGCAGACAGAAACAGAAATTTTTTCCGACGGTTGGTGCAGCGAATCAATAGTAGGGTGTTAATCACGCTGGCAATTTGTGGTGCACTAAACACATGGAACTCATCAAAAATAAACAAATCGAAGTCTTTATCGATGGTATTCCACAAACTCTCAGGATTGGAATTCTTGGAGAGATATGCGCCACGATGGAGATAGTGAAATAAATCTGGATTCGTTAGTACAATCTCTGATTGACTGGCGCGAGTTTGAATCGCCGCACTTTTTCGCAATCCCTCAGTTTCTGCATAAATTTCTAACAATTCCCCACTCAAACGAGATAGACGCGGTGGATTGGAAAGCTGCAATTGCTCAGTATATCTGCCGATTTGTCCCTCCTGATCTCGGGCGAGTTCGTTGGTGGGGTAGAGGGCAACTGCTGTCATATCTCCATACAAAATACACAGAAATGCGGCTAAAGTTTTGCCGTCCCCCGTCATTGCAGTATTGAAGATGACATCAATATTGGGGTCTTGAATTGCCTTAACTGTCTCAAGTTGATGCCAGGAAAGCTTCCAACCATCAGGCATTTCCAGGCTTTTCGGCACTTCCGAGGCAAGGGAAGAGTAAATCGGTTTTAGAAAAATGTCATAATTGGACATAAGGGTTTTGTGTCCGTGCCTTGTTGATAGTTCATATCCTGGCATGGAAAATAGAGATTGACAAGGCTAAATGCGGACAAAGTGTCCGTATAAATTTTATGAGTCGCAAAGGTCAATCTATCACGCTGTCGATCTCAGAACGAGATAAAGTCCAATTGCAAGAACTCGCCATAGAACTGGGGAAGACGTGGGGCGATCGCCCGAATATTTCCCGATTGATAGAGGCGATCGCCCGTCGGGAACTTCAAATTGCCCCGAACAATGACTGGTCAAATACCCGGATAGAAGCTCTTAACTGCGCCTTGGATGCCCTCACCGATGCCGGGAGGATTCTGGAAGCGCAGGCGATCGCCCAACTGTTGCAAGAACGAAACGAGCTCTCTATTCCTCTGCGCCACAAAATCGAGCGCTTTCTGGAGACTCCCCCTCATCCGTGGCGCATCGAACTTGATCGCTATATCCTCCGCCAGCAGCCCTTTCAACTCTCCTATCAAGATGCCACGGGACGCCTGTGGACCTTCACCGTTCGTCACGCCCAAATTAACCGGCATGAAGAACGGCAATATCTCGATTGTTGGTGCGAGGAAACCGAACACAATGTGGACATCCCTGAACTTATCCATAACTGGTGTTTGCGTTTAGACCGCATTCCTGACGCCGCCATTTTCCCTATTGAGGGCCCGTGGCGTCCCCAGCTAGATCAGATAGCGGTGGAAATCCACTTGTGCAATCGATTAGCTTTTGCCTATAAACCCAAACTTGGGGATATCTCCGCCGACTGGTTAGACAATCAGGTTAAGCAGGTAGTGCGTCGTATCTCCAGTACCTACTGGTTTATCCGGGAAGTTAAGCGAGAAGCACCAGATATGATGGTCGTGGCCCCCCAGTCTGTGCGCGATCGCCTCCGGGAAAAATTACTGGCACTCTGCCAACACTATGAAAATTCCTAGCCATTGCCCTCATCCTAAAAGAGACCCCTTCACCTGAATATCCGATGAGCTTACGGGGACCTGAAACTGGGTTTTTGGCTTAAATTAGTGCAAGATAGGCCCAAAATTTTTCCATAAATCCGGTTTCTAACCCTGATGGGACCGAGGTTTGATACGTTTAATCGGGAGGCGATCGCCTCGGTGGTGCTTGTGTTGATTTCGTGAAACCGGCACTTGCCAAAATTGACTCCTTGCTGCTAATCAATGAAAGCAGAGATAAAATTAAGTTTTGTAACGTGAGGAGTAAAAATGTACATCGTCCAGATTGCCTCGGAATGCGCCCCGGTGATTAAAGCGGGCGGATTGGGGGATGTGGTTTATGGATTAAGCCGAGAGTTAGAGAATCGGGGTCATACGGTGGAACTGATTCTGCCCAAATATGATTGTATGCGCTATGACCATATTTGGGGCCTTCATGATGCTTATCGGGATTTGTTCGTGCCTTGGTATGGGGGGGCTGTTCACTGTTCGGTCTATTGTGGATGGGTCCACGGGCGCGTTTGCTTCTTTATTGAACCCCACTGCGAGGATAATTTCTTTAACCGGGGTTGTTACTACGGGTGCAGCGATGATAATATGCGCTTTGCGTTTTTTAGCAAGGCAGCTTTAGAATTTCTCCTCAGAAGTAATAAGCGACCGGATGTCATTCATTGTCATGACTGGCAAACGGGTTTAGTTCCGGTCTTGTTGTACGAAATCTACAAGTATAATGGGATGTGGAATCAGCGGGTTTGTTACACCATTCACAACTTTAAACATCAAGGGTTAGCGGGTTCGGAGGTGCTGCGAGGAACGGGTCTGAATCAAGATGCTTATTATTTCCAATACGATCGCCTCCGGGATAATTTCAATCCCTTTGCTTTAAATCTCATGAAAGGCGGCATTGTTTATTCTAATGCCGTGACGACGGTTTCCCCTCACCATGCTTGGGAAGCGCATTACACGGAGGTGGGTTCTGGATTGGGTCATACCTTACATTTGCATCAGCATAAGTTTACGGGAGTGCTCAATGGCATTGATTATGATTTCTGGAATCCGGAAATAGACCGCTACATTCCTTATCATTACACTCTTGATAATTTTGAGGAAAAACAAAAGGCAAAAAAAGCCCTGCGATCGCACTTATTGTTGCGAGATGAAGATAAACCCATTATTGCCTATATTGGACGGCTGGATCAACAAAAAGGTGTGCATTTAGTTCACCATGCTATGTACTATGCCTTAAGTAAAGGGGCGCAGTTTGTCCTCCTGGGTTCAGCGACAGAACCGGCGATTAATGACCATTTTTGGCATGAAAAACAGGTTTTAAATGATAATCCCGACTGTCATTTAGAGTTGGGCTTTAATGAAGAGTTATCCCACTTAATTTATGCCGGGTCAGATATGATTCTGGTTCCGAGTAATTATGAACCCTGTGGGTTAACCCAGATGATTGGCTTGAAGTATGGTACAGTGCCTATTGTGCGTGGAGTTGGAGGCTTAGTTAATACGGTCTTTGACCGCGATTATGACCAGAATAAGCCCCCAGAAAAACGCAATGGTTATGTGTTTTATGAAACGGATCACGCTGCGGTGGAGTCGGCCCTGGGGCGGGCGATCGATTTATGGTATGAGTCACCGCAAGAGTTTCAACAATTAGCAATTCAGGGTATGGAATATGACTACTCTTGGAATTATCCCGGGAAAAACTATGTAGAGATTTACGAATCCATCCGGCATAAATAGTTAGGGGAAATCAGGGGTAAAGAACCCAGGGATAACAAACTGCCTATACCGATGTCGCGTCAGGTAAAACTTCACGTTTTTTGACCCGCCATCGGTATTAATTTTTTATAGAGGGGCTTTTTCATCAGTTTAGAAACATTCAGGGAAGTCTATGGATGGGGGATATGGATTGGGAGGGATTCTAGCTTAGAGTTTTTTGGGGGGAAGGGAGACGATGGATAACCAATAGTTACATAAGCTTTGCATTGCTACTGCCAATTGGTCAAAGGTTAAGGGGTTGACGATAAAGGAGTTAGCACCGGCATTGTAGCATTTTGAAATATCTTCTTCATGATAGGAACTACTGAGGATAACAATCGGGATTGTCTTCAGTTTGGGGTCGGATTTAATTTGGACTAATGCCTCTCGTCCGTCGAGTCTGGGCATATTGAGATCCAACAAAAGAAGATCCGGAAAAGGGGAATTCAGGGGGTCTTGATAAGCACCGCGCCGATAGAGATAGTCAAGGAGTTGTTCTCCATCTTCTACAAAAAATAGGGTGAGGTTGGCGTGAATTTCGTAAAAAGCTTCTTGAATTAACAGGCAGAACGAGGAATCGTCATTTGCGATTAAAATAGTGTGGGGGGTGAGGGCTGAATTCATAAGTTTGGAACCGATAATATTTGGGCGTGACGGGTTGGACATAAAATTTAGGGACAGTTATAATTTAGGGTCTTCCATTAAGGGATGTTCTGGGGTTTTTGAATGGGTATGGTAAAGTAAAATGTTGAACCTTTTAAGGGACAAGATTCAACCCAAATTTTCCCCCCATGCAGTTCGACAATTTTTTTACAAATAGCAAGTCCGATGCCTGTTCCGGGGTACTCTTTATCGGAATGGAGGCGCTGAAAAATTTGAAAGATGCGTTCTAGGTGCTTGGTTTCTATGCCAATTCCATTATCCTGAATCGAAAAGATCCACATATCCTCCTGTAGAGAGACCCTAATATAGATCTCGGGGGAAATATTGGGGTGATGGTATTTTAGAGCGTTACTAATTAAATTTTGAAACACTTGCAATAAGCCCATGCTGTTGCCAGCGATCGCCGGTAATGAATCAGAGGTAATCAGGGCTTGAGTTTCGTTGATTTTGGTTTCAAGATTCGCTAGGGCTTGGGATAATATGCGATCGCAGTTGACAGTTTCAAAGACTCGTGCCATTCTCCCGACTCGGGAATATTGCAGTAAGTCATCAATTAACTGTTGCATTCTCAGACTGCCGGCGATGATGCGATCGATAAACTGAAGGGCTTTGCTATCAAGTTGATCGGGGTAACGGTTTTGTAACAATTGGGCAAAGCTGGCAATGGTTCCTAAAGGCGCTTGTAAGTCATGGGAAACCACATAAGCAAATTGTTCAAGTTCCTGATTAGACCGTTTCATTTCCTGGTTTAATTCCAGTAACTGTTGTTCGATGGCTTTGCGCTCACGAATTTCCTGTTCAAGTCGAATATTTTGCTCTTTCAGCTTGTTTTGCAGTCGCAGAATTTGCAGTTGGGTTTCCACCCGCGCCACTACTTCTTTGACTTGAAATGGTTTGGTGATATAGTCCACGCCCCCGACGTTAAAGGCATGGACTTTCTCAAGGGTTTCTTCAATCACACTTAAAAAAATAACGGGAATTTCGGCAGTTTCTGGATTGGCTTTGAGTTGTTCACAAACTTCATAACCGTTCATTTCGGGCATTTGGATATCGAGAAAGATCAGGTCAGGAGGATGTCTGAGACAGACTCGCAGTGCCATTGCACCATTGGTCACGCACCGGACTTTATAACCCTTGTCTTTCAGAATATTTAAAAGCAAGCGTAGGTTATCCGGGCGATCGTCTACTAATAAAATATCTCCGATGGGATCGGTCATATTGCGGATGCGGATGAATTTTTCTTTATTATCGCCTACCGAATCACTTCAAGAGTCAATAAATTTCAATCCGGTGGCAGTCGCGCTGGAACTTTTATGGTTTTGAGGTCTACATTGAGGCCCATTTTATCCGCTCAAACCCTTGACAATAGCCATGAGTGGCCCATCTACCTCGGAAAATCCCCTCGGGATAGAATTGGACCCAAATCTCAAACCCAGATTCGCCTAGGACAAGAAACCCGGTTTCTCTCCTACAACATGGGTTGCGGATGGCGAAAAATTGGCTCAAGAAACCCAGTTTCTAACCAATCCTTGTAAGAGGGTTCTAAAATAAATACAGACTCTTCCTGACCCGGAAAAACAGCCCAAGCGGGTTGCACATTTCCTGAGTGGCGGGATAATGTTTTATGTTGCCGTAGCCGAATATTAAACCATGAGCAAAATTTCCGAACTCGGCTTATTCCTTCAGCAATTGGGATTGAGAGAATATCCCAAATTGCGGGGTTCTCTGAAAATTTTACTGGCGATCGCGTTGCTGGGAGTAACGGTGCGGATGTTGCCCTATTTAGCGCCGATCCGCGCGGAAGATATTGCCCAAAGTGAACAAGCGGTTTCCTTTAGCGATCGCAATGGACTTCCCCTGGGTACTCTGCTGACTCGGGACCAAGATCATACCGCTGTAGTCGCACTGGATCAGGTTTCTAAACCGTTTCTCCAGGCAATTATCGCAGCAGAGGATAAGCGGTATTATCAACATGGTGCGGTGGATTTACAGGCTGTCGCCCGGGCAGTTTTGGAAGCGATTCAAGCGCGATCGCTGGTTTCCGGTGCATCCACAATTACAATGCAATTGGCGCGGATGCTAGAACCCGCCCCTCGCACATTGTCCCATAAACTGGGGGAAGTGTGGCTATCTTGGCGATTGTTTGCTGGGATGAATCGGGATGAAATTCTCCAGGCTTATATTAACCGTCTGCCGATGGGAGGAAATATATATGGGGTAGAAGCGGCAGCGCGGACTTATTTCGGACTCCCGGCTTCGGAACTGAATCTCGCTCATGCCAGCATTCTCGCGGCAATTCCCAATGCACCGAATTATTATAATCCCTATTCTAATTGGCGATCGCTCAAAAAGCGGCAGCGCTATGTGCTAGATCGCATGATTGCCGATGGTTATATTACTCCAGAGGAAGCGACTCGGGCAGAACAAGAAGAAATCCAAGTGTTGTTACCCGATCGCAGCATTATCGCCGCCCCTCACTTTCTATTTTGGCTGGCGAATCGCTTACCGGACGGTGTTTCTACGGTCCAAACAACCCTCGATCGCCCGTTGCAGCAGTTTGTCCAAACCCAGGTGCAGGAGGTGGTCCGGTCCCTCGCAGCACATCAGGTGAATCATGCAGCAGCGTTAGTGATTGATAATCATACCGGGGAAGTGTTGGCTTATGTTGGATCTCCCAATTACTTTGCCGACGCACAACAGGGGCGGAATGATGGGGTACAGGCGTTACGCCAACCGGGTTCGGCGCTTAAACCGTTTTTGTATCAGTTTGCCTTAGAAATTGGCGCGATCGCCCCGAATCAGATTTTAGCGGATGTTCCCACCCATTATGCCATACTCGGGGCGCAGTTGTATAGTCCAGTGGATTATAGTGAACGATTTTTAGGGCCCGTGCGGGTGCGGGCGGCGTTGGCGAATTCCCTGAATGTACCCACGGTGCGGGTGTTGGAACAAGTGGGGGTAGAGCGCTTTTTGGGGCGACTGCATCAATTGGGGTTTGAACATCTCACGAAGTCTCCTGAATATTATGGGTTAGGGTTAGCTTTGGGGAGTGGGGAAGTGAGTTTGTGGGAGTTGGCGCGGGCTTATGTGGCGATCGCCCGCAATGGGAATTTGATTCCCTTGTCGGTGATTCCTGACAGTCGTCTACCCACTGCTTCCGCACCTCCTCTTCCTGAGTCCTCCTACTGGGCGCTGATTGGGGATATGTTGAGCGATCGCTATGCACGTTCTCACGCGTTTGGGGTCGATTCGGTCCTCAGTTTACCCTTTCCCGCCGCAGTGAAAACGGGAACTTCTTCCGATTATCGAGATACTTGGACGGTGGGATATACAGTAGATTATACTGTAGCAACTTGGGTGGGCAATTTTAGTGGCGATCGCATGAGAAAAGTATCAGGCGTCACGGGTGCTGCGCCTTTGTGGAATCGGATTATGTTACATCTTCATGAAACCCGGGAACCTGCCGCCTTGCCGACTCCAGAACATCTAGTGCAGTATCCCATTTGTGCAGTAACGGGATTAAAACCCCAGCCCGATTGTCCAGCGGTGGTTCTGGAATATTTGGCCCCGGAACATTTAAGTGCGTATAATCGGGCAGAGGAGTTTGAGTTATCTGCGGAGTATAATAGCTGGTTGGCAAGGCAAACTCAACCCCAAGTGTCGGGCGATCAGCTGAAAATTGCCTTTCCTGAAAACGATGATTATTTTATCTTAGATGCGAGAGAGTCGGCACCCCGCATTCAATTTAAATTAGCCGTTGCACCAGAGACACCGATAGAATGGTGGTTAATGGGTCCATCGGGGAAACAACAACTGAGCAATGAGGCGAATCATGCTTTATTTTGGCCGATGGAGGTGGGAGAATGGACGTTAGAAGTTAAAAGCGGAAACTTGAGCGATCGGGTAACCTTTCAAGTGCAACCCCCGGATAATCGACCCATTCGCCAAGGATTTCGAGTCAGAAAAGAAGACCCTTAAAGGGGTCACTACGAACGTTTTTTCAGGGTTCAAATCGTTTAAAAGCCGAGGATGATGCTTAGAAAAGCTTCATTCTCGGCTAGGGTTTAGAAAAACAAAATTGAAATTAAATGGGGAATGGGGTTAGAAGTTAATTCACGTTGTTTTTAACGGTTGAGGTTATAAGCTTCTCCGGCAAAGAATTGTTCGGCATCTCTTGTCTACAGGTTGAACAAAACCAGTAAGAACCACCTGGGCGAATATGGTGTAATAACGAGCCATTACAACAAGGACATTGATTGCTGACTTTCATCTAAATACACCTCCTATTTTGTTTGAAAAATTTTAGGCAATGACGGTTAATTTATCCTTGAGATGACCATTTTGGTGAATGGTTTTCGAGAGTGCAAGACGGTAAGCCGCTTCGTATCCATCAACCATTGTAGCAATGCTAAACTGGCTCACGACGCGATCGCGACAAGCTTGACGATCGAGCTTCATGACGGCAGGAATCGCAGCAATCATTTCTTCGATGCTGTTGCAAACGATGCCGGTTTTACCATGAGCAATCACTTCAGGAACGGAACCCAGATTCATGGCAATCAGTGGGGTTCCTGTACACATCGATTCAATCATCACCAAACCAAAGGGTTCTCTCCAGGTAATCGGGAATAGAGTGGCAACGGCATTGCCAATTAGATCTACCTTTTGTTGATGGTTGGTTTCCCCTAAATATTCAATTTGAGTGCCATCAATTTGGGGCTTAATTTCATTTTCGTAGAATTTTTTGTCTACAGCGTCAACTTTACCGGCAATTTTCAAATGCCAGCCAGTTGCTTTAGCGATCGCGATCGCATGATGAATCCCTTTTTCCGGGGAAATTCTGCCTAAAAAGGCCAAATAAGGCGGGTCCTGAGGCTTAGGAAAGAACGGATAGGCTTCGATATCAATCCCATTATAAACTGTACCCAAATAATTCAGTTCGGGTCCCCCTTCGCGTTGAGCATTGGTGATGCTAATATAACCCTGATTGCCATACTTTTGATACAATTTGCGGCTGTCAGGACTAAAGTTCCCATGCAGGGTATGTACCACAGAGGTTTTCATCAGTTCCGCCAAAGGCAATGCCGAGTATCCATTGTGAAAGTGGATAATATCAAACTGGGAAGCCATTTCATAAATGCGGTTGAGTTGCAACATATCATATACCGCAGGCTCTTTCACCGTGGGGTCCAGACGTAAAGCGCGGGGAACCACGGATTCCAAGTTAGCTAAAGTATGGGAATCTCCCGAGGCAAATAAGGTGACATCATGACCCCGACGGACTAATTCATCGGTGATATGGCTAACAACTAATTCGATACCCCCATAACCTGGGGGGGGAACTCGTTCTGCTAAAGGTGAAACTTGAGCAATTCGCATATTTCTCTCCTCGGTGGTAAATGCAGTTCAATTGATTAATTAATGAACCAGAAAATAGCAATTAACGCATCTATCTTTAGATAGACTTTAGAGGTTTAAACCAGAATACTTGTGCGAGGTTTAAGCGCTATTCCGGTTGAAACAATTGCTATTTCATAGAAACTACGCATAGCAAGCATTTTTACCTCGTTGATTGCCTACGCTCAAAACTTAACGTGACTCTTCATGGGATGGGTAGTAGTATTAACCGTACCAATCCTTGCATAGCAGTCCAGGGAACCGTTAAAATTTTAAGCCCGGAGTTTTCCAAATTCCCTTAAGATTTCAATGCTTTGAGCGGTAAGAGATCTGCGGAAATTTCCAGTGGAGGAGTTGGAGGAGTCCCTACTGGAACCTAATCGGTGGTTTACGCTATTCCTGCAATTGACTATCTTGATTTTATTTAGGTTTTATTAATATTATTGATTGCAAAGAAAAATTAAACCCAGGGGTTGGTTCGGTAAACCCCACTTAATCCCCTCTTGATTTATTCAGATTTGAAGTTTTAGCTGGAACCCTGGGAATAATTGAATGACTGATTTGAACTGATCTATAATCGAGACTTATAATGCAACAGCAGCGTAGATTTGGACCCGTTTCCAATGGAAAAGAGGCAGAAAACCTCGGATTAATGCTTTGCCATAGCTTTAATTTTACGGGGTGGGAACTGTTTCGCGATCGCATTGGTATCAAAAACTACCGAGCAATTTGGCAAGACAACCAAATCATTGGCGGATTAGGACTGTATCCAATGGCACAATGGTGGGGTGGAAATCCTGTTACAATGGCCGGAATTGCGGCAGTGGGAGTCTCTCCCGAACATCGCGGGACTGGGGTAGCAGAGGAACTGCTTAGACATACCCTCCAAGAGATTTATAATAATCAGATTGCGTTGTCCGTTCTCTATCCAGCGACGCAGGTTCTTTATCGAAAAGTAGGATATGAACAGGCGGGAAGTCTGTGTAAGTGGCAACTCCCTATCAACAGCATACGGATGGGCAATCGCACCCTGACAATGCACCCCATCGAACCCATATTATCCGAGGCGATCGCCTCACTTTATCACCAACAGGCTCTCACCTGTAACGGCAATCTTGATCGCCACCCCGGAATCTGGGAAAACATCTTTAAACCCATCCCGGAAGAAACCCTCTATGCCGACTTAATCGGTAAACCCGATGACTGGCAAGGCTATATTATCTATAGTCAACGCCGAGAAGGGAACTCCCAAACCCTTGCGATCGCCGATTGGGTTGCCTTAACCCCTGCTGCCATCCGTCGCCTTTGGACCTTTATCGCCGATTTTCGCTCACAATTTACCAACGTCATTTGGCGGAGTTCTCCCCTTGACCCATTTTTGTTATGTCTCCCGGAACAAACCGGAAAAATTACAGAATTCTCTCACTGGATGTTACGCATCGTCGATGTCCCTTTATCCCTGCAACAACGGGGTTATCCCATCGGGATCGAGGCAGAATTGCATTTAGAAGTACAGGATAATATCTTACCTGAAAATAATGGAAAATTCATCCTCACCGTATGCAATGGCAGAGGCGAAGTAACTCGCGGAGGACGGGGAGACTTAAGCCTAGATATCCGAGGATTAGCGCCTCTTTATACCGGCTTTTTCACCCCCCATCAACTCCATTTAAGCGGTCATCTTCAAGGGAATTCTAATGCATTATTTGTAGCCAATCAACTCTTTTCAGGACCGCATCCTTGGATGGCAGATATGTTTTAAAAGGAAAAAATAACTGAAGGAGTGGGAGTATTTTGCTCGATTAAGACAATAGAGAGCAAGATGCTCCCACTCTTTCTGGCATCTTTACCTCATAAATTTGGGAACCACTCTCGTACTATTTCCCCACAGTTTGAGGAATCACAAATATTTGAGCCGCCCCAGATAACCTAGAACTCCTACAAATAGCCTCTCGGCGATCGGCTCCAATGACTTGTTATGCCACCGTGTTAATCTCCACTAATCTCCACTAACTTTTCACCTGAACATAGTAGCTCTAGTGCTTCTGGCAAAACCAAACTCAAAATCTCTTGCAAGCGAACATTTGAAGTGTTTCCGCAAGTCAACCAAATAATTTGCGGGGGTGCACCCAAGCGCTGGACCAAATCCACAAAATCGCTGTCTTTGGTCATGAAAATAACTCCTTGAGCTATTGTTTTTTGTAGGGGCGTATTGCATACGCCCCAGAAGAAAGCATTGCGCCCCTACAAATCAATACTTGACAGAACTAGGGTTTGAACCCCCGCTGGTGTTGAGTTTTGCCCTTCGCCTAAAGTTTTTGCTGCACAAGAGTATTATTTCCCCCCAGTTTGAGGAATCAAAATCGTTCTGTTGCCCAACTTTTCCTCAAACCCTAGATTGTTTTTCAACGCAATTAAATCCCAGTATTCAAAGCTATCAAATCCAAAGGCTTTCTGGGATAATTGCGGTAAACTATCTCCCAATTCAGGTTGATAAGAAACCCAAGTATAAATTTTGCCATCTAGGGTAAAACTGGGAGATCTTTGCAACCATTGCTGATATCGGTTATCCCGATTGAGGTCTAAGCGAGATGTCATCTGATGCAGGGCTTTTTGCCAGAGTTGGTATCCCGCTTGGCTCAAATGGATTCCGTCCGTAGTTAACTCGCGCCGTAATCTATCTTCGTCGTTGGTAAAGCTGGAATTGAGGTCAAAATAGATTGCGCCTTCAGATTTGGCGATCGCCGCGAGTTCGAGATTGATTTTGCGAATTCTGGTATTCGGAAGTGCAGCCAGTCGGGTGGGTAAAATCGATTGCACCACTACTTTAGCTGGGGGGTGAATTAGTTGCAGTTCCCGGACTGTATAATAAATATTATCTGCAATACTCGCATCCGGTCTACCCTGACGCAAATCGTTAATGCCTGCTAGGATATAAATGGTATGAGGTTTGGTCTCGGAAAATGTCCACAATCGCTTTAAAATTCCGCTGGTATTATCCCCGGAAATTCCTTGATTCAGCCACAGTCTTCCCGGTGGCATGAGTTCCGGGGGAAACCACATGGAAATCGAATCCCCTAATAAAATCGACAACTGATTAGAACCCTGTCCCTTGGTAATGGCGTAAGCTTCTGAAGCTAAAAGATTGGTCCAATCCTGATAGGTGGGTTGACCGATCGCTTGTTCCCATACTGATTTAAAGCTATCCGGTGGCAAAAGGGTATAAGTCCTACCAACTTTCAACCCTTCTACTCGTTGTAAATACATTTGAATTCCAGAAGTCGGTCGATTCATGAGTAACCCCTCACTAGGCCTGGAATTCTAAGATAAGAGCATAAATGGGTATTGAGTTAAGGCAGTGGACATTTTCGCAAGCGGCTGTTTTTAAGGCGATCGCCTGCTGTGAAAATCCCCCTATTTTTTCAGTTTATAAGCCTGTGTAAAGACCTAAAATTTAGGGCTGTCCTCAATTTCGGGTCAGGGACTCCTGATGTTCCGGTTTTCGTCGCCTAGGAGAATACCCCATTTCCGGTGACAGCATCTGGATTCTCGAACGGTGGTACTGACCCCAACCGGATGGAACGGGTACAAGCAGGGGACTAAACCCAGATTTGTGCTGGTTTTCTCGGGAATGCTGGGATCAGCAGTCAGAGGCTGCCAGTATGGAAAAATAGATAGACGGAATTACTTCTAGCTCTACTGAGGCAGATCGCTTAATATATGGGTTAACTTAGAGAAACACCCGGGGTTCAGGTTTATGAATTCCGGGTGGTTTGGGTATCTAAGGGGTACAGATCAGGAGATGCGGAACCCTCAATGTAACCCGGGTTACATTGGAACCGGAGGGAATTGTCCCATCGAGATCGAAGTCAGTCTAAGCAATTAAGGACTTAGGCGATCGCCAGCCACCCCTCGGACCTCATTAATGCCGGTTCATCTCTGAGTCATGTTAAACAGGAAACTCCCTTAACAATCCAACTCAATAAATTGCCATGCATACTATTCAATCTGGGACTACTCACGTGGAGCATCAAGAAAAGCTAGTTGCACTCAAATCATACTTTATGACCCTGATTTCCCACGAACTGAGAACTCCCTTAACGACGATTTTATTATCAGCCGATTTACTCGAATGTTATAGTAATAGTTGGTCTGATGAGAAAAAACTAAAGCACGTTCAACAAATCCAAACCGCTGCGCTGGAAATTACCAAGCTGATTGAGAGCGAACACTTTACAGAAACGCTCCAAAAAGTAGCCAGTGAAATTCACTAAGGGTTTTAATATATTTTACACCTCTTCTCTCCCTTTTTGTTATAGGGAAGTTGAGCCGATGAGTTGAAAACCGCTGCTCTAAAATCCCCACCAACTGGGGAGAACCCGAAGCGATCGCCCCGATGATGCCTGTCACGCCCCGGACTCGACTCCTGGCGACCCGCATGATTAGGGCGCTCTCCACGGTGAAGCGGCGATCGCACAAAAAAACCCCCAAATGGGGGCAACTCTGATCCAAGAGGGAAGTCACCTCCCCAAGTTAGAACAAATACAGAATCGTAAACAACACAATCCAGACCACATCAACAAAGTGCCAGTAGAGTTCTGCTGCTTCTGGTCCAAAGTGACTAGCGCTAGAATAATGACCCGCCTTCAGAGATTGCCATAAGACTGCCAAAATCAACAGCAATCCAAAGGTGACGTGCAATCCGTGAAAGCCCGTTAGCACATAAAACGTGCTGGTAAAGATATTATCCGCCAGACCAAAGCCCGTATGAAAATATTCATACAACTGACCCACGAGGAACACCGCGCCCATGACTGCCGTGAGACCAAACCAAAATCTTAGTCCCTTGACATCATTCTTCTTAATCGCTGCATTGCCACGATTCATCACAAAACTGCTGGAAATCAGGATAATCGTATTGACTCCGGGCAGCAACAGTTCCATTTCCGGTGTACCTTCCGGGGGCCAATCTGGGGTCACCGAGCGAAAAGTGAGATAAGCGGCGAATAGTCCTAAGAAAATCATCGACTCTGCCACCAGAAACATGATGATTCCAAAAATTCGATGATCCGGATGGTCACCATGATGACCCCCGTGGATGCCCGCACTATGTTCGGCTTGTATAGCCGCGTTGCTGCTATCAATTGTCCCTTGCATAAGCCATCGTCTGTTGTAGAGTTTACAGGTTGAGTCTGGGATGTTTTGGGGTCGGGTCAACCGCGACCCCAAAAAATGTCGTTGCACGGGTTAGGAAACCGTCGGTCCCCCAGATAACAGGGGAGTATTCGCTTGAGACTCTGGCATTTTTACGTTCGGGTTGCGATCGCCCATGCCGTAATCATAAGGCCCCGTCAAGCGCACAGGTTCCCCAATAAAATTCTCCACCGGCGGAGGGGAAGCGGTTTGCCATTCCATCGTTAACGCATCCCAGGGATTGCCCGATGCTTTCGCACCCTTGATCCAACTCCACACCGCATTGATAATCAAGGGGAAGGTAGAAACCGCCAGGATATAAGACCCCACGGTACAAATTAAATTGACCGTGGCAAATTTGGGGTCATATTCCGCCACCCGACGCGGCATCCCTTGCAGTCCGAGATAATGCATCGGCAGGAAGCAGAGGTTAAAGCCGACGAAGGTTAAGACAAAATGTAATTTGCCCAGAAATTCGTTCATCATCCGCCCGGTCATTTTCGGGAACCAGTGATAAATCCCTGCATACAGACCGAAGACGCTGCCGCCAAACAGCACATAATGCAAGTGGGCGACGATGAAATAGGTATCGTGAACGTGAATATCAAAGGGGACCGAGGCAATCATAATCCCACTCAAGCCGCCGATCACGAACATGGAGACGAACCCCAACCCAAACAGCATGGCGCTGTTGAGGCGAATTTTGCCTCCCCAAACGGTGGCTAACCAGCTAAACACTTTAATCCCTGTGGGAACGGCGATAATCATGGTTGCCACCATGAAGAACATCCGTAACCAACCGGGAGTGCCACTGGTGAACATATGGTGCGCCCAGACAATTAAGCCTAGAAAGCTAATTGCCATACTGGAATAGGCGATCGCCTGATAGCCAAAAATCGGCTTACGGGCGTGCACCGGCAGAATATCAGAAATCATCCCAAAAATCGGCAGAATCATGATATAAACTGCCGGGTGAGAATAAAACCAGAACATATGCTGGTAAACTACCGGATCCCCACCTCCCGTTGGGTTGAAAAAGGCGGTTCCCGCAATCAAGTCAAACGCTAACAGAATTAACGCCCCCGCTAACACCGGCGTCGAGATTAAAATCAAGGCCGAAGCTGCCAGCATTGCCCAGCAGAACAAGGGCATATCATTTAATCCCATTCCGGGCATCCGCATTTTCAGGATGGTGGTCAAAAAGTTGATCCCGCCCAAAATGGAGGAGGTTCCTAGAATCAGAACGCTCAAAATCCAGATAAATTCGCCCGCTTTTTCCCCCGTGGTACTTAACGGGGGATAGGAAGTCCAACCGGCACCAGCGGCACCGACGAAGAAGCTAGATAATAGCAGGATTCCGCCGGGGGGGATCAGCCAAAAGGCGATCGCATTCAACCGGGGAAACGCCATATCCCGCGCCCCAATCATCAGGGGAATCAGGTAGTTACCAAAAGCCCCGGTCCCGGCAGGCACGATCCACAGAAAAATCATGACGGTGGCATGAATGGTAAACAGACCGTTATAGAGTTCGCGGCTGACAAAATCAGAGTCAGGAGTTGCCAATTCCGTGCGAACAGCAGTGGCTAAGGCACCACCAATCAGGTAGAAAATGAACGTGCAGACCAGGTATTGAATCCCGATCACCTTATGGTCCGTACTGAAGCTAAAGTATTCTCGCCAAGGGGTATGTCCACCAGCTTCAGCAGCCAGGGTTTCCCCGAGGTTATCGGTTTCGGGTTGGGTTACTTGTGCCATAAATCAATTGTTATTACTGCTGCGTCTGTCTTCACTGCTTCAGGGGTTGCTTGAAGATGACTCCCAAAGGAGTCACTACGAACGGTTTGTAGTAACCCCTTTAAGGGTTTCTTGAAGATGACTCCGTTCATGAGTCACTCCGAACGGTTTGGGGATTTTATGTTTGGGAATTCCCTTAAATCGAGCGATCGCCCCTATTGTGTTCCGCATGGAGTTGGTGGAGCATTTCTCCATCAATCCCCATCTGGTCCGCCATCGGTTGCAAATACTCGGTTTCCGATAAGTCTGCCGGATTCAGGGCCACAGTTTCCAGTCCTTCAGATTGGGCCACAATCTGACTCTGTAACCAAGCTTGAAAATCTTCTTCCGTCTGCACAATCACCCGGGTTTTCATCCCGCCATGATAGGACCCACAGAGTTCAGCACAAACCACGGAGTATTCCCCGACTTTCTGAGGAACGAAGCGCAACTCGCTTTCTCGTCCGGGGATGGCATCTTGTTTCAGGCGAAATTCCGGAATCCACAGGGAATGGATCACATCACTGGCGCTAATATTGAGTTCTACCTCTTTTCCTGCGGGTAGATGCAGTTCCCCAGAGGTTACGCCACTGTTGGGATAGGTGAAAATCCAGGCAAACTGAAGTCCGAGAACGTTAACGCTGACATAGGGATCTTGTCCTTGGGTGCGCGGTGAAGCACCCACCCCTAGGGCAATCTGTTTACCCGCTGCTTTACTGGGGGCCATGCCCGGTTCTTCCGAGGGTAAGGATGCGGCGATCGCAGCCCCAGCCTGGTGTTTATGGGCAACATGAGACTCATGGGAGGCCATTGGATCTAAACCCCCCATTGAGTTGTAAATTTCAAAACTATAGACCCCGATCCCCATGATGATGATGGCCGGGATCGCAGTCCAGAGAATTTCTAGGGGAACGTTGCCGTGAATGGGTGGCCCATCGGTATTATCATCGGCCCGTTTTCTAAATTTGAAAATGGAAATCACGATAATCCCTTGCACAATCAGGAATAGACCCGTGGAAATGGTGATCATCGTGTTAAATAGTGCATCAATCCGGGGCGCTTCTTCTGAGGCGGCAACGGGCATGAGACTATGATTCTGGCCGACCCACAAGCTCACCAGGGTGATGGTGATGCCTGCGATCATCGTCCAAATAGCACTGGGTACTTTCACTTCAACCTCCTTGATGAGAAATTTTGCCGCAGTCGGCGACTCCGAGTGCTGTCTTGCAACAGGATTTTATGACTCCAATAGCTAAGTTAGCAATTTTTCGGGTCCGCTGTATCGGGTGTGGGTATATTCCGTCCCTCAATTTGTCACAGATAGGAGATAAATAGGGGGAGTTGTGGGAAGGGTTCGGCGATCGCCAGAAGATTGCACTGTTGCGATCGGTCGATGGTTTCGGTCGTGAATAGGGATGACATTTGAACCCGTCACTACGAACCGGGAAGGATCAGGATTGAACCCGTCACTACGAACTGACATTTGTGAAGAAAGGTTAACTTTCCAGGAGAGATTGTCAGGAAATCCGGGCAATTTTTCCGGTAGGGAAAATCAGGGAAAAGGCTTGTCGCTCTGGCTTCTGACTCGCTACTGTAGAAAAAGACTGGGATTGTTGGATTTGGGGGAAAGGATAAACTACCTAAGAGTAATTACTCAGTGTTAATTTAACATAAGGAACGAAAATGACGCGAAGGAGTAGCAATGATGGCGAACTCAGTCGTTGATCGGCATCCGGCGATCGCACCCACGGACTCCCCCCCTCGGGATCGGATTCGTCGCTTGGTCTGGAAAATCGCGATCGCGACCCTGCTATTAATGGCAGTTGGCAGTGCAACACGGGTGATGAATGCGGGTCTGGCTTGTCCGGACTGGCCGTTATGTTATGGGAAGTTAGTCCCCACCCAACAAATGAATCTCCAGGTGTTCTTGGAATGGTTTCACCGCTTAGATGCGGGATTAATCGGCCTCAGTGCGATCGCCTTAGCTGGATTATCCTGGTGGGATCGTCGGGAACTCCCCGGTTGGCTACCCTTTGCCTCCACCGGCGCATTGGGTTTAATCGTCTTTCAAGCCGTCTTAGGCGGACTCACCGTCACCGAACTACTGCGATTTGACATTGTAACCGCTCACCTGGGAACTGCCTTATTATTTTTTACCACCCTGTTAATCATCGGCATGGCACTGTTACCCTATCAAGGCACGGGCAGTGTGGGTAAACTCCCCTGGATTGGCCTGTTCGGAGCAATTTTCGTATATGTCCAAAGTTTACTCGGGGGATTAGTCGGTTCCCAATGGGCGCTTCACCAATGTTTCGGCTACAATCAGCTATGTACCGTGATGAACAGTCACATTCTAGGGGTTGTTCCCCCGACAGTGACGATTCTCACCCTAGTGGTTTTGGCATTCCGAACTCCGGCCTTGCATCCTAAATTACGACAACTCGCCAAGTGGGCCGGTCTGTTGTTACTGTTGCAAATTGGCTTAGGGATTGCGACCTTTTACGAACATCTGCAAGTGGAACTGCTCACAGTGTCTCACCAAGCGACGGGTGCAGCCTTACTCGGAACCCTGGTAGCGTTTACCGTATTAGCACTGCGCGATCGCGCCGGAAGCGTTCGGGTTTGAAAAATTTTTCATTGTCAACTGTATTTCGATGCAATGGCCCAGCCTCTTGACTGCTGAAAGGAAACACAATATTTATCATGCAAGAAATCATCGCAACTGGTACACAACGGCATCATGAAACTCTGTTGCAAGTGCTAAAAAGTTACTACCAGTTAACCAAACCTCGAATTATTCTGCTGCTGCTGATTACCACCGCATCTGGACTCTGGGTCGCAGCGCACGGCGAAGTCGATCCCCTGTTAGTGTTAGTAACAATGGCCGGTGGTGCTTTAGCCGCCGCCTCAGCAAATACGATTAACTGTTTGTACGATCGCGATATCGATTACATCATGGAACGCACTCGTCATCGCCCCTTACCCTCGGGTCGAGTGCAGCCTCGGGATGCGCTGATCTTTGCGATCGCCCTAGCAGTCACTTCGTTTACCCTGCTAACAGTGTTTGCGAACTTACTCGCCGCACTTCTCGCCATGTCGGGAATCGTCTTCTACGTCGCCATCTATACCCATCTTCTCAAGCGTCACAGTACCCAAAATATCGTCATTGGAGGCGCTGCCGGGGCAATTCCCCCCTTGGTCGGTTGGGCCGCTGTTACCGGAGATCTGGGTTGGGCACCTTGGGTGATGTTCGCTATCATTTTTCTCTGGACACCGCCTCACTTCTGGGCATTAGCGATGATGATTCGCGATGACTATGCCGCCGTCAATGTTCCTATGTTGCCGGTGATTAAGGGAGATGAAGAAACCGCCCGTCAAATCTGGTATTATACTTTATTGCTTTTGCCATTAACCCTAGGGCTGACTTATCCCTTGCATACCAGTGGAATTGTTTATGCAGCATTGGCGGTGTTTTTAGGGGCGATTTTTGCCAAGAAAGCCTGGGAATTGTTGCAAGCCCCCACAGACCGAGACAAAGCGCGATCGCTGTTTAAATACTCGATTTTATATCTGATGTTATTATCTGCCGGAATGGTGGTGGATAGTTTGCCCGTGACTCATCAGGTAACAGCGGCGATCGGTCAGAATGTCCAGGTTTTAATCAGTGCGATCGGCGTGATGTAATGAGTAGTTAATCGCCAATAAAACTAATCCAAATGGGTTAGTAAACCACAGAAGTTGTGGGATGGGGTGGGCCAATTGCCTACCCCTAATTTTTTTTGAGTAATTTTGAGAAAATGAGCCAAATCCGGTTCTGATATAGCGGTTCTCTGTTGGATGCGTAGGGGCGCAATGCTTGCGCCCCTACAATTTAATATTCTGTACTCACGCCCATGAGAACCGCTATAGATTTATAAAAACCTGTATCCTGAAAGGTGCAGGGTTAGCCCAACTAAAAATGTTAAAATGAACAGAGATTAACATCACAGGAGGGAACGTGGAAGTCAAAGCAAAGCTAACCATAGAAGAATTTTTTGCTTTACCGGAAGGGGATATTACTTACGAACTGGTTGATGGAGAAGCTAAACCCAAAATGTCACCGAAACGATTTCATTCCAGATTAACCATTACCCTGTGTTTTCTGCTGACGCAATGGAATCAGGACCGGGGTGAGGTGGGGGTTGAGTGGGCCATTAGACTCAAACGGAAGGGTCAAGACTGGGCCCCCATCCCGGATTTGCTGTATATCTCAGATACTCGCCTGTCTCGCGATCGCATTCTGGATGAACCCTGTCCCGTTCCTCCGGAATTAGCCATTGAGATTATTTCCCCAGACCAAAGTTTTGGCGAAATCAGTGGCAAGGCGATCGATTACTTAAATGCCGGGGTTTCTCGCGTCTGGGTTGTCGATGCTCAAGTCAAAACCCTGACAATTTTCTATCCCGATTCTCCCCCCCAAACCAAACAGGGAGATGAAGTCATTACCGATGAATTATTCCCCGGATTAGAATTCACTCCGGCCCAGATTTTTGATGACGCTAAAATTCCTTAATCCCGGCAAAAATTGGTAGAAATTTAGAAATTTAGGCGTTATCCACACCATCTCCCTCTCCTGATTCACCTCATCCACCCCCAACCCTTGATCCCGGGTAATCC
>CBFGOM010000044.1:0-34423 GCA_965650385.1 uncultured Oscillatoriaceae bacterium | reverse complement strand
GCGTCGTTGCCGCAATTCCTGCGGAGCAATTTGAGTTGCTCAGTGCCTACCTCGACGATGAAGTAACGGATGCTGAACGTCAGCAAGTGGAAAGCTGGCTCTCCAGTGATGCCACATTCCGAGACCTCCATTCAAGACTTTTAACCCTCCGTCAGGAATGGGTTTCCCTTCCGGCACCATCAGAAGCACAACCTGTCGATGCCTTGCTCAGTGCAGTCTTTAGTCGGATTGACGAGATCGAACAACAAGAAGCCGTCACGCCTCTTGTTGGCGATCGCGTCGTTGCCGCAATTCCTGCGGAGCAATTTGAGTTGCTCAGTGCCTACCTCGATGGTGAGGCAACTCATGCCGAATCAGAACAGGTGGAAACCTGGCTCTCCAGTGATGCCACATTCAGACAGGTCCATTCAAGACTTTTAAACCTCCGTCAGGAATTGGTTTCCCTCCCGACACCACCAGAGGCACAACCTGTCGATGCCTTGCTCAGTGGGGTCTTTAGTCGGATTGACCAACTGGAGCAATTGGAAGCTAAAATCCCGGTGGTTTGTGATGGGGAAAATGCCGCCATTGCTGCGGGACGATTTGAATTGGTGAGTGCTTATATCGATGGTGAGGCAACTCAGAGCGAACGTCGTCAGGTTCAAGAATGGCTCGATCGCGAGCCCGAAGTGAAACGTTTGTATTTGAACTTGATTAAACTGCGCGAAAGTGTGCAAGTTTTGCCAGTTCCTGCGCCGGTGCAACCTGTGCAAGAAACAGTCCAGAACTTGTTCCGACGCCTCGATCGCCAGCGTCAGCGGCGGGTTTTATGGGGTGGCGTCGCGATTGCTGCTTTGGTGTTAGCCGGGTTATCGAGCCTCATCTTCCGCGATCGGACCTACAGCCCTCAAATGGCTACGGTCCCAACAGTCCCAGCAGAAACTCCAACCCCTTCCGAACGCTTGATGATTGCCTTAAATGGTTCAGTTGTGGAAATTCCGGAAGCTCCGGAAGCGACAGAACCCAAACCCATTGAATCCCGCGCTTTGTTTGTGGAATGATGGGATAAACTCAATCCGAATTAGGACTCACCGGGTTAACGGCAAACTGGATGATTCCTGGGATGGGATTGAGTTGATGTGAACGGGGTAAAATTCCTACAAAAATACCAGAGATTGGGCGAAAAGAACAAATCAAACGGGTGTTCCCATTGGCGATCGCCCATAGCTAGAGCTGCTACCTTCTGCAAAGGATGGAAATAGGGCTAAAGCTATGGGTTTTTGCTTGCAAACCTCTATAGAACCTCCCCTCTCAAATCCGGTTGGGAAAGACTTACTTTACTCTTAAACCCGCGCAGGCGAGCTAGTCTGTAAAAACCACTGTTCATCACCAGATTTGGGAGCAGTGCGGTTTCTCCCCCAGTCTAAGAGGCTGAATGTTTTTGTAGCCCCGTTAAACCTGAAGAGTGTTTCCTAGGGGTAGACGCGAATTGGATACGGAAACCCGCACGATTTATTTAGGCTATCCGTAGAATCTCGGAACTTAGTTTGAGAATAAAATGGATAGAGGAAAGCCCACAAGTGGGGTCAAAAACCGGCTTGCTGATTCCTCCGAATTTTTAGGGTACGAATGAGCAAGGGAGTCAGGACAGTAAAGGTTAAAAACCCCGTTTCTTTACCCAATCTTTACACATTCGTCACACCATAGGACCAGAAAGCCGGTTTCTTGTTTTCTGAATTGCAAAACCCCGAATTAATCCCTTACAGGAGCAGTTCCAAGGTTAAAAACAGGGGTTTTAATTCGGTGCGAATGAGTGATGAAGCGGGTGTTCTCCGTAATTTTACGGTAACTCTAAACCTAACTGAACCTGACGTCTAAACTAACTAATCTGATGTAATAAAATTTCGACCCAGGGAACATTCCTTGATAGCTTTACTCTCTGGAGATAAAACTTTACCGAGTTTTTATCCGTCCTGATTTTTGCCTCATTCGGTATGCCCAGGTCAGGTTATCTAATTTTTTAGAGGGAATCAATAGAGCCATAACTTTACTAAAGATTTACACACATTTTCCTGTTATGTAGGGAACAATAGGATTGATATCATATCAATGACTTTATAGCATCCTCCTTTAGAGATACGCTCTCAATGGGAACTGTACCGATTGTAGATGCTCTATAGGGGATGACGAGAGCGGAGCTTGAATCCCATACTTGAAGAAAGTGAAACCCTGACACAGGTTTTCCGTCTTCGAGCAGGTAGGGGGAAGTTTCGGGGTGAGTGGATTTCCAGAAATTCCAGTTGTGGAGGGCTGGAGAGTCATAGAGTCATCGAAGCCTAACCCGCCTAAGTCAGAGTTACCGGATTACATCCAGTAGTTTAGAAGCCCTTACTCGCCGATAGAGCAATCACTCGGGCGATCGCGATTATTCCCTCGGGGACAAATTTTTTGAAGGGGCTTCATAAAAGTTAACCTCGGCTTGAGGGAGACGGGAGAAATTAAGGGGTGAAATTCAGGATAATTTTGAAACATTTAAACGTCATTCTATTTAGTCTATACCGGAGAGGAACCCATGAATCTTAAACAGCTATTACAAGTCGCGATCGCAGGGGTTGTAGCAACTGCTATTCCCCTGATGAGCGCCCCAAAATCTGTCGCCCAGTCTACAACACCCCTCAGTTCGTTTCAGTGTCAGATTTCTCCCGATCAACTCTTTGTCACCCTAGCAGTTCGCCAAAATGGACAGGTGTCAGACCCCATGATTGTTTGGAAAACTGAAGAGTTTAGCGGAGCAGGATATACCCCGGAACGCCGCTGTACAGAAGTTACCAACCGTCTCAATACCTTGTTACAGGAAAATAACCAGAGTTTACAAGGACTGTACATGACGGCTGGATTAGTGAATGGTGAAGCGGTCCTCTGTGCCGTTAGCAGCACCCGATCCGGTTGCAACACCAGAAATGTGCTATTTACCCTCAACCATGCCAATCGTCGCAACCCGAGCCAAATGTTAAGGAATCTTGCCAGTGCAGGGGTGGTCGGTAGCGGAAGCGCGATTCAAGAGTCCGGAGGGCAACCCTACGTGGATTTAGAAATCCTCGTCAATCAACTCTTTTAATCCTCCTATCCTTGGAACTTGTACAAAGCATTTTGCTGGAAATCGCGAAGGCTTGGCGAGCTGGAATAGCAAGATTTCAGCCGATTGGTCCAGTCAGGAATAGAGAATCGAATTATGAGTCTGAAAACAATGGGCCGATGGGTTGCAGCCCTTTTACTGGCAACTCCAGGTAGTTTACTCCTATCTCCCAGCAGTATGGCGTCATCCCCCACGTCAGTGGTGTCTTTTGAATGCCAGTCCTCGGATAACGTTTATACTATTCGAGCCATCCGAACCGATGGATCGGTATCAGAGTCGATGATTTCTTGGAGAAATCAAGACTATCAGAGTTCCAATGATTCTTTGGCATCCTGTCAGAAGGTGTCAAACCAACTGAATGCAGTGTTGCAGAACAATGGGAATAGCCTCACTGGCTTATATCTCACGGTTGGGCGAGTCAATGGAGAGATGGTGGTTTGTGCGGTCAATCGGACTGATGTCGGTTGCAATCGACAGAATGTTTTGTTTGCCTTCAATGGCAATAACCGTGCTGAACCTGATAGATTGCTGGAGGGATTGCTTGGGACTGATAGCTTAATTAACCTAGTCGTAGTGGGGAATTTATTGCAGGATTTTTCCCCCCTGCCTACGCTAATTTTGACCGGGTAGTAGAGATTCTGTTTGAACCCCAAGGAGAAAAGAAGTGAGGAAAGCGTATGAGCTTTATCAAGATAGCCTGCGATTGGTGCGGAACGCGGGGCGATCGCGAAGCTTTACACCACACGATCGCGCCGGTTGCCCACTCCGGGAGAGTGTCTATTCGTAAATAACCTAGAGAGAGGCGAAACTTTCTCTAGGTTTTTTATTCAGAAAAATAGAGAGAAAAAATCAAAGGTTACCCGAGCTATCCAGGCTCTCGGCAACTCCCGTTATAAACGCTTGATCATCGTTCAGAGTCAACTCCGATTAGAATTCAGGGGCCGGGATCTAGCCTATTAACAAAATACGGG
Source organism: uncultured Oscillatoriaceae bacterium (assembly GCA_965650385.1). Lineage (GTDB taxonomy): Bacteria > Cyanobacteriota > Cyanobacteriia > Cyanobacteriales > Laspinemataceae > Laspinema. The sequence continues at coordinate 30,337 of CBFGOM010000044.1, read as the reverse complement.
CTTGAAGGGTTAAAAATTATCCCCTCAACCCGCGCGATTCAAAACTCTATATTACTCATTTTTATGTTATTATTTGGTCGTTTTCCGACTTATTTGTTTGCGACAACTGGAGCAGTGGCGATCGCCTTAGCGGTGCGGATCACCCTGGCCCTCCCCCTGGTGGCGAGTCGCTCCTTAGCCCCGGAACAGGTGAATGCGATCGCCTCCCAAACGACGGTGATTATTGCCCAAGGATTACAAGAAGGAGACATCGAAGCCCGCCAAGAATGGAATCCCGGATCTGGGGTAATTGTCGCTCGCGATGGCAATACTTACTCGGTCTTAACCGCACTCCATGTCGTCAGAACCCGAGAAGTCGTGTATGGGGTCAGGACCAGTGATGGCAAAGTGCATCAAGTTGATGATGTGGAGACCCAAAGTAATATTATTCCCCTGGGGGAAGAACTCGGGGAGTTGGGCGAGACGATTGAGGGACTCGATCTGGCGATCGTGACCTTTACGAGCAATCAAGACTATCCTATTGCCGTTATGGGAGACTCCCCCCACATTGATCGCGGTGCACCTGTCTATATCTCTGGTTGGCCCAATCCTGAAGACGAAAGCGCCCGACGAGTCCGCGAGTTCCGAGAAGGAAATCTTACGGATATTGCTAATCCGCCCTCGGATGATGGCGGATACAGCTTGCTCTATACCAACGAGACTAAGCGGGGGATGAGCGGGGGACCCGTGTTTAATCAAGAGGGTGAATTAGTCGGCATTCATGGACGCGGACGCGCTCAGGAAGACCGTTATTGTGTCGATCCGGAGTTAAGCCAAAACAATAGTTGTGGGATCCAAACCCTGCATTTTATTGATCGCGTCCAACGGGAGCAACTGGCCCTCTCGTTTGCAGAGCCTCCGGTGGATCCAGAAATAATCACCCACGGGATGACTACGATGGAACAGGCGGACACCATCGAAGATATTTATAAAGATTTTACGTTCTTGCGATCGCTCCTGCGGGATGGCCCTTCGGGAGGTTGCTCCAGTCTCTTACTCGGAGACCCCTGCAACTAAGCCGCCCTTAATTTCCCCATTTTGGGACCGATTCTTGGAGAATGAGATGGGAAACACCCTACCCCATTTCCCCCCTTTGTGTGGCATTTTATCCCAGAGACCTTATCCACAGCTTGTTTTATCTGACTCGCATGAAAACCGCGATTGCTGGTGTTGTCGTCTTTCTCGTCATGTTGCCCTCCATTAGGGCAACTGCTTCTCCTGCCTTGATGCTTCAGGGAGAACCCTTCCAGGCAGAGGACCGGCAACTGCTTCAACCCCTCACAGAAAGTCCCAACGCCCCAGCAAATACCCGCACCCTCAAGGGTGGAGCGATACAGACCAAGCCTGCCTACGCAGACTTATTGAGAAAACAAGTCTTTGATGACTGGATCGAAGGACAACTCCCCCTCTCCAGGGATTTCAAGATTTCCACTTCGGAGAAGGTTTTTGACTCCCCGAGGAATCATAGCCCGATTCTCTTGTCTCAAGACTCCGCAAATCGTCGCCTACCCGAGTCGTCATCTCCTGTCAATGGCACTGTAGACGATTCGTTGCGGCTTTTCCCCCTATCCCAGGGACTTCAGGATGAGGACCCAATGGCTCAAACGACCTCAGCCTCTCAACTCTCCGATGTCCAACCCACGGACTGGGCATTTCAAGCCCTCCAATCCCTGATTGAGCGCTACCGTTGTATTCAAGGCTATCCCGATGGGACGTTTCGGGGAAATAGGGCGGTGACTCGTTATGAGTTTGCTGCCGGGTTCAATGCCTGCCTGGAACGAATGAATGAACGGATCGCTAGTGCCGGGGAAGTCATTTCCCGGGATGATTTAACGGTGTTGGAACAATTGCAACGGGAATTTGCTGCGGAACTGGCGACGTTACAAGGTCGGGTGGACAATTTAGAGGTGCGAACTGCTGAATTAGAGTCGCAGCAATTTTCCCCTACGGCAGTGTTGGGGGGAGAAGCAATTTTTGCGTTGACTGGAGGGACTGGGGGAGAACCGCCCGGAGAGGGAGAGAATAATCTGGTGTTTTCTTATCTTGCTCGTGTCGGGGTAGTGGCTTCTTTTACGGGGAGAGATAGACTCCGACTAGAGTTATCTTCGGGAAATTTTGGCGATCGCGGTTTTGCTAGTCCGGAGTCTTTTAATACGGATATGGCCTTGCTGTCTTATCAAGGTGGTTTTAGCGATCGCCTGGTTTTGGATAAGTTAGAATATCGCTTTGCCTTGAGCGATCGCGCGGTTGTTACTTTACGACCTGTTGGCTTTAGTTTAAGTAGTGTTCTCACCGCTAACTCCGGCTATTTTGATGCCGGTCGAGGTGCCCTTTCCCGGTTTGCCGAAGCCAGTCCAATTTTTAAAATTGGTAGCCTTGATGCCGGTGCTGGGATAGACTGGTTACTCAGCGATCGCGTGCGATTACAGGCCGCTTATGGCACGCGCAATAGTAGCGGTCTCACCGAAGGCGGTGGGTTCGTCGGCGCGGATCATAGTGCGGCAGGGATACAATTGCTCCTCAAACCGACCAATACGGTGATCACCGGTTTAACCTACGTGAATGCTTACGCCAAAGATGGCCGACTAGATACTTTCACCGGCAGCTTTCTCGCAGATACAGGCGGGGTTATGGATGAACCAGCCCAGATTAATGCGATCGGGGGTTCCCTGCAATGGCGCTTTCATCCCAATCTCACTTTTGGTACCTGGGGAGCCTGGATGTTCAGCAACTCCACCGTTTCCGATGCCTCTGCCACGACCACCACTTACCTGTTTTCCCTGGGATATTCCGACCCCTTCGGCAGACCCGGAGATTTGCTCGCCTTGCTCGTCGGGCAACCCCCGAAATTAGTGGATAGCACCGATTTATTTTTAGGGGAAGACCCGGATACTTCCTTGCATTTTGAAACCTTTTATCGCTGGCGCGTCAGCGATCGCATTTCTATTACCCCGGGCATCATGTTCATCACCAATCCCGAACATAATGCTAATAATGAAGATATTTTGATCGGCACTATTCGCACTACCTTCCGCTTTTAGGAGACTTCTGCTATGTTTAAATCCCTTTCAAATTTCATCCTTTTTTTCACTGTATTCCCCGTCCTGTTGGGCATCCTGTCATCCTCAATGGTCAGGGCCCAAGAAACCCCACCCTGTTTAGTCGAAGCGAGACCCGGAACTAGTCCTGTTCCCGCTTGTCCTCCCGGACTCCGTGACCGAATTCAACCGACTTTTTCGGAAGAAGAAAGACGCGGATTTCAACAGCGTGGATTTGATAATTTTTTACGGGATGCGCTGAATGGGAATAGTGACCCGATCGGGGGCGGAACGATTGGGGGTGCGGTAGAAAGTGATGGCGGACTTATGCCGATTTCTCCTGAAACTCGGGGGATTGGGCCGACTTTTGACCCGACTGATGTGATTATTCCTCGGGGTGGGGTGAGGGGTCGGTGAGATTAACCACCGATGTTACTCATTTTTACTGATTGTTGCGAAACTTTACAAAATTTTCTTCAAAAAAGAGAGAATTTTGCTTGACAGGGGGGATTGACTCTGATAAATTTTTATTTATAATGGGAGGCTTTGAAAAAATATTATTTGCGTCACCATCCCATTATGAATATAGTATCGAACAATGTCAAGAAATGCAACCCCCAAATTGGTATTTTTTGGCGGCACCTTCCCTTCGAGAGTCCTCAATTTTCTATCCTAAAAAGAGGGTATAGGCGGGATTGGTGTTTTCATCCCAATAGCGATATCCGACATTATCTAAAAAGGCTTGCCATTCCTGCATTTCTTCCGGCGGGACTTGCATTCCCACAACAATGCGCCCGTAATCAGATCCGTTATTCCGATAGTGGAACAAACTGATATTCCAGTTACGACTCATGTGACCGACGAATTTCATTAAAGCGCCAGGACGTTCAGGAAATTCAAAGCGGTAGAGTAATTCATTATGGGCAAGGGGGGAATGTCCTCCGACCATGTGCCGTAGATGTAACTTTGTGAGTTCATCATCGGTGAGGTCGAGGGTTTTGAATCCATTGGCCTCAAAGGTTTCTACCATGTTTGCAGCATCGGCGCGGTTGGCAATTTGCATTCCGACGAAGATATGTGCTTCTTTTTGGTCGGCAATGCGATAGTTAAATTCTGTGAGATTTCGTCTCCCAATACATTCTCCAAATTTGCGCAGACTTCCCGGTTCTTCGGGAATGGTGACGGCAAAGATTGCTTCTCGACGTTCGCCGAATTCGGCACGTTCTGCCACAAAGCGAAGGCGATCGAAGTTCATGTTAGCACCGCAGGCAACGGCAATTAAAGTTTGGTCGGTGATACCTTCTCGTTCAACATACGCTTTCGCACCGGCGATCGCCAAAGCACCAGCAGGTTCGACAATTGAGCGCGTATCTTCAAACACATCTTTAATCGCCGCACAAGTATCATCAGTGCCAACAAGGATAATATCATCGACGTATTGTTGACACAAGCGGAATGTTTCTTCACCAACTTCTCGAACGGCTACGCCATCGGCAAATAACCCCACTTGAGAGAGGCGCACTCGATGTCCCGCTTGCAGGGATTGGGACATGGCATCAGCATCTACGGGTTCAACGCCGATAATTTTAATTTCTGGACGTAAGCGCTTAACATAGGCAGCAATTCCCGCAATCAAACCACCCCCCCCGATCGCCACAAAAATCGCATGGATCGGTTTCTGATGTTGCCGTAAAATTTCCATCCCAATAGTGCCCTGTCCCGCAATCACATGAGGGTCATCGAAAGGATGAATAAACGTTAATCCTTTTTCTGCCTCTAATTCCCGGGCATAAGCATAAGCATCATCATAAGTATCCCCATGCAACACTACCACTCCCCCCCGGGATTTGACTGCATCCACCTTGACTTGAGGCGTTGTCACTGGCATGACGATAATCGCCTGGGTTCCCAAACGGGATGCTCCGAGGGCCACCCCTTGAGCATGGTTACCTGCGGAAGCAGCTATCACGCCTTTTGCCAGGAGGTCCGGGGGCAGTTGCGCCATTTTGTTATATGCGCCTCGCAATTTAAAAGAGAACACTGACTGCATATCTTCCCGTTTGAGCAGGAGTTGATTATCCAGTCTGGCGGAGAGATTGGGGGCATACTCTAAGGGCGTTTCTTGGGCAACATCGTAGACACGGGCGGTCAAGATTTGGACCAGGTAATCGCAATACATGGGGTCAGGGGGTTGGTAAAAACGGGATAATCTTTTATTGTACGCTACGGGCGTAACCCTACCGACTCTCTGAGTAAAATTGCTAAGGTGTAAAACAGAGATTGAGGGCAGTCTGTTTAGGAGTAGTGGAGTCCAACTGGGACATGGAGGAAAAAAGCTCGGATGTGAACGATCAAAATATTCTCTAGGTTGCAAGATTAAGTTTCCCTAAAGAAATGGGACATTTTATAAGGGAAAAGCTATGATTGCAGACAACCTTTTTTATGGTGAGGATTCCGAATTGTGGATAAGTCCATTATTCAGTTAGTTGACGAGCTACCCACTGATAACATTACGGTAAAAGCGTTAAAGGCATTGGATTATTTGATGCCCGGTCAGTGGGATAATTTAGTTGGTTTTGACAATAGTATCCGAGCCATTACCGGAGAAAGTGACCCCCAAGTTATACAAAAGATTCGCGATCGGGCTGTTGCTTTGTATCAAGACCCGAAACAAGGGTATCAAACTGCCATCAAACTCTATCAGACCATCGATCGCGCTGATGCAGCCTTGGCAACCGCAGCCTTAGCAAACAAGGTGGGAGAAAAAATCAGCTTTCTGTCATTTTTAAATACAATGACGCCCAAAGCAGATACGACACAAACCATTGATTTATTGCTGAAAGTTGTCGTAGAACTGATTGCCTACTGCAAACTGAATGGATTACCCAATCCTAATCCTCAACAATTTGCCGCTGCCTTGGCGAACAACTATCAAGATGCCGCTTTGATGCGGATGATGGCTTTAGTCTGCATTGATGGAGTATTGCCGCTTGGTCCTAATTTTCTAGGAAAAATTCACGAGGTGATGACCGGGACAGAGGGGAATGCTATTACTGGAAATCCGGTATTTGTAGCCCTGAATAATTTTATTCCTGGAAACAGTCCTTCAGATAAAGTAGGATTTATTAATCAAGGGTTTGCTGCGGTAGAAGGTTGGATGAATAATCTCGTCGCCAAAACCGGGGTGACGCCTCAATCGATTGTACAAAGTCTAGGGAATTTCATCCAAATTGCCGACGACAACTTAGACTTTGTAGCCGTATTTTTAGACCAAACCACTAATTACTACGAACATACCGGGATTCAAACGGTAGTCCGAAAATTGATTTTAGATGCTAAGAGTTCTACCAACTTAGGGGAACTCCCTGCCGCCGGGACAATTTCTTCGGGGTATGCAGTGGGTCAAACGGTAGAAGTTTGGGACGCAGAGGACGAGGATTGGTATGAGGCAACTATCCTTAAAATTAAAGAGGATGAATATTTTGTCCATTACGTCGGATATGGTTCCTCTGATGATGATTGGATAGAGGAAGAAGATCTGCGCGATCGCAATTATTCGCCATCCGATGACTATGACTATGCGATCGGTCAAAAGGTGAAAGTTTGGGATGATGAAGAGGAGGAATGGTACAGCGCCATAATCCAGGAAGTTAAACGCAAGAAATGTTTTGTGCATTATGTTGATTATGATTCCTCATACGATGAATGGGTAGATAATGAGGAAATCAGTTAACAGATTCCCAATAGGAATCAGGTAGAACGACTGAATACCTTAGAGAGTAGGTTCCAGATAAAATAGGGGTTCCAAGTGGGAGTGTTAAGCATTACCCACTTTTTTATCTCATTTACTCTAAATCCTACAGAAGGAAGCTCGTCATTGATGTATGAATCAGTGAGGTCTTGAGGGCAGTTCAGGAAGCTGGCGATCGCCCGTTCCCAACCTCAGAGCGATCGCCCCTACAGACCCCACTTAAATGACCAATCTGCAACCCACTTCTTCAGAGAAAATATAGCCGCAGTTGATATGTTACCATGATGGGTATTGGTAAACCAGGAGTCAAAGTGGAAACCATGAAAACGATTACCCTCAAAATTACGGATGAGCGGCTCTTAAAACTAGAAACCACTGCCACTAATATGGGAGTATCTGTAGAAGAATTGCTCTTAATGGGAGTAGAAGCCGTGGTGAATCAACCGGAAGTTTCGTTTCCGAACGCGATGGCATACGTTCTCAACAAAAATACAGAACTTTATAAGCGGCTGCAATAATGCGTTATCTAACCCTTGATGAGGTACTAGAAATTCATGGGCATCTCATGGAAAAATCGGGGGGGAATCGCCGGAGTTGCCAATCTGGGAGCTTTGGACTCTGCCGTAGCTCAACCGCGTATGATGTTTGGCGGAAATGAACTTTATCCCACTATTGTAGAAAAAGCAGCGGGGTTATGCTTTTTTTTGATTAAAAACCATGCTTTTTTAGATGGAAACAAACGTATCGGTCATGCGGCAATGGAAGTTTTTCTAGTCCTCAATGGGTTTGAAATTTCCGCTTCCCTTGAGCAACAATAAAAAATTATTTTACAAGTTGCGTCCAGTAATTTAGGACGAGACGAACTGACACAATGGCTACGGGAACATATAATTATCAAGAAGTAAGTAAGTTGGATTATAGGGCGGATCGCTTTCTTCTAATCCTGGCATCAGTTCCGTGAGCATTCAAATTTAGCCTCTGCGATGATGAAACGGTGGTTTTTTTCGGTTCCTCTGATTGTCGGGGCGCGCCCTATTGTAAGATAGAGCCGATTCCACTCATTGACCACCTGTGACTATGCCAACGAATCTGTCTCTTCCACTTATGGGCTGCGGTACTTGGGCTTGGGGTAACCGGCTCTTATGGGGATATGCACCCAGTATGGATGCGGAATTACAAGCGGTGTTTAATCTTTGTGTCGAGAATGGCGTGACGTTATTCGATACGGGGGATTCCTATGGGACTGGCAAGCTGAATGGACGGAGTGAGACGCTGTTGGGGCGGTTTGCTCAGGAGTATCAGGGTCCGAATGCGGATAACATTTGTATAGCGACCAAGTTAGCGCCTTATCCTTGGCGGTTGACGCGGCGATCGATGGTATCTGCTGGGGAAGCGTCGGCGGAGCGGTTGGGACGGCTGGATTTGGTGCAGATGCATTGGTCTACGGCGAATTATGCGCCTTGGCAGGAATGGTCGTTGTTGGATGGATTGGCGGATTTATACGATCGCGGGTTGGTGAAGGGAGTCGGTTTATCCAATTACGGTCCCAAACGTCTCGAACGCATTTATCAAAAGTTTAGCGATCGCGGAGTTCCCATTGCTACCCTGCAAGTTCAATACTCTCTGTTGTCTACCTATCCCGTGACTACCTTGGGACTCAAAGAAGTCTGCGATCGCCTGGGAATTCAACTGATTGCCTACAGTCCCCTCGCCTTGGGATTATTAACGGGAAAATACTCAGAAAACGGTCCCTTCCCTCCAGGGATTCGTGGGTTCCTGTTTCGGAATATTTTACCCAAAATTCAGCCTTTATTAGACTGTTTGAAAGCAATTGCCTCGGACCGCAATCAAACCATGTCCCAGGTTGCTATCAATTGGTGCATCTGCAAAGGTATGATTCCCATTCCTGGTGCAAAAAGTGTGGAACAGGCACAGCAAAATCTCGGTGCTCTGGGTTGGAGTTTGGATGCGGGGGAAGTGCTGCAACTGGATCAAGTTGCGGCAAATTCCAATAAAACAATGGTGCAAAATATCTTTCAAACGACTTAAAATTCAGGCAAAACATTAATAAACCCGCACCATCAAGGATGGGGCTATACGGACGAAGCCCGCCTGCGCGGGCTAGAAGAGAAAACGAAGTTTTTATAGAAAAGATTGGTCACCGAAATTTTATGGATTCTCATCTTGACCTCGGGTGTAGCCAGGGTTGTCTTGTGATCTGCCCTCTATTTTACAGCAACTACTATTCCCCAAGCTCAGGGAATAATTATGATCACGATTAGGCAATTTTGTCAAGTCATTTCAAAGCAATTTGAGTTGCACAGAGGGATTATCGATCTCCTCCCTCTGTTCCCCGTCTTCATCGGTTGAGGAAAACTGCCACATCTGTTCATCTCCGGCCAATAAACCCTCTGCTGCTTCTAGCAAATCGGTTTTAATATCCTCTAATCCTTCTCGATTGTCTAAATAGGTTTGTAAGGCGCTTAACGGGTCAATTCCGGCCCCGGCATTGAGTTCGGGAACTCGGGGTCTGGCGAGTTGGCTGACGAGTTCGGCTTGAATGGTGTAGTTATGTGCGGCGCTTAAGGCTGCATGAATGGTCGTGTTATCAATTAAGTCAATTTGGTGCGATCGCAATTGATAAATCAGCCTCACTACGGCATCCTGTATCTCTTGTTTACCGACTGCCTTTAAAATCTGCTCTTGGGGATTCTGCGCCTCTGATACATCCACTTTAATGGTTTTGAACGAGCGCACAACCAAGGGACAAAATTCCCACTTCGCTTGTCCCCGTTCTAACTCCACCATCACATACCCTTTATCTTCCTTCTGCTCACTAAAATCTACCCGTTCGATACTTCCGGGATAAATTACGGGCGGATTATTTGTGGGATTCAGGTTCTGGTGGCGGTGAACATGACCCAAGGCAACATAATCAAACTCAGGGCGAATTAACAGGGAAATCGGAATGGTAAACCCTTTACCGACTGCCAGAAATCGTTCTGCACCCAATTCAGCGCGATCGGCCATTAAATGCGCCAGCAGGACCGTGGGTACAGTTTTGTCTAGTTTGCGGACTTCCCCTTCTAGGACGACTCGTAGACGGTCAATTAAAAGCTGATTCACATCGGAGAGGGAAATTCCCTCCGTTTGTGATCGCGTCATTAACGTCGAACGCGTAATCCAAGGTAACGTAATAATTTGCACCGGACCGTTGGTGGTTTCTATGCGATGAGTTGTGACGCTATCGCCGACAATAAACCCCGGAACTCCCAATGTGCGATAAATGGATAAACTGGCTCCCCCTTGTCCTTGGGAATGTTGATCATGGTTGCCGACAAGCAAAACCGTGGGGATATTGGCATCGACTAACCGGCGAAATTGAGAGGCAAACGCTTCCTGAACAAAGGGAGGTGGTGTGGCATCGGGAAAGGCATCGCCGCCAAACAGAACTAAATCCACGGGTTCAGTAATGGCGCAGTCGATACAGCGACTCAAGGTGCTGACAAAATCTTCTAATCGCGTATTCAAGCCCGTGGCTGGATTGATTCGCCCGTGGGAAAATCCACTGCCGATATGGATATCTGAAAGATGCAGAATTTTAATCATGGGAAGTTATGCGTCCGAAGTCCTTTGTCTATTGTGCGTTGTTTCTTGAACGTTGCACAGACTGGCGCAGTCGCCTTGCTTCAAACCCAAGGACAAAAGACTCAGGACTCTATAACTTCCCCTTAGATATGAATCCCGCATTCGGTTTTAGCCGAACCCCGCCAGCGTCCAGCGCGTTCATGTTCGCCTGCACCTACGGGAGTGGTTAGAGGTTCATCGCCAATGCTGCCATAGCCTTGATCGTGCAGCGTATTGTAAGGGACGCCATGCTTCATGATGTAGGCCCAGGTTTCTTTCCGGGTCCAGTTGGCTAAGGGATTGACTTTAATGCGTCCATCGTTATCCCGTTCAAAGATGGGCATTTGAGCGCGAGAACTGGATTGATCCCGGCGACGTCCGGTGATCCAGGCAACGACATTGAGTTCTTCTAAACCGCGCTTCAGGGGTTCCACTTTCGTGAGATAGTGGAATTGTTCAACGTGGCTGTGCCACAAGGCGGTGCCGTAACGTTGGGCGAACTCGTGGCGATCGCTGGCTTCTGGGTTTTTGTAGATATGCAAATCTAAGTTGTAGTGCTGCTTAGAGCGTTCTACCAACTCCAAGGTCTCGGCAAAGTGGTGCAGGGTGTCGAGAAACAGCACAGGCACCGGGGGATTGGATTTCAGTTCACGATACAGGAGGTCCATAACGACCATGCCGCTGGCTCCAAATGCCGTGCTTTGCACAAGCCCTGTGGGAAAATTGTTGATGCACCAGGCCAAAATCTCTTGGGGATGAGATGACTCAAATCGTTCGTTGAGTTCATCTAGGTCGAGGCTGGTGGTGGATTTAGTTGGTGCCTGTACTGAGTTGACCATGCTCGTTTCTTTACTGTAATCAGTCATGTAAGGGTTTCCAAAATTAATCATACCCTAAAACTCCCCTAACTTGGTCGGGAATAAGTATTTTCTTTCTAAGGGAGGAGTTTAGCAGTGTACTTGATTCTATCCAAGGGCTTGAAATCCCTATTCCGAAAGGCTTACATTACTTGGTAAAGTTTTATGAAGTTGCCCAAAGGAATAGGGGGGAGGTCCTCAAATGTGACTCCTGACCGGGCAGTGCCGGTGAGGGAACTGAGTATGAAGACTCAGACAAATCGTGGGAAGTGCCAATCCAAATTATAGGCTGATGGGTGGCGATCGCAGCATCAACTCCAGTCTATAAAAACCCCAGCGTCAAGGGACTATAAAGGCAAAGCCAGCTATAACCCGCTAAGAGATAAAAACGACTGTTCCTACCCTGATTTGGTATCAGGCTGGCTTTCCCCTAAAATAAGCACCGTTGGGGTCTGGAGTAAATAGGTCATGCGATTAATCTTGTACGGAAAGCCCGATTGCCACCTCTGCGAGGGGTTGCAGGAAAAACTAGAACAGATTCGGGACTTAAGCTTTGAGCTAGAGGTGCGCGACATTACCACCCAAGCCGATTGGTTCGCCGCCTATCAGTATGAAATCCCCGTCCTGTATCGGGTGATTGACCCGGACCCTAACTCGGAAACTCCGGCAAAAGAGGAACCCTTGCCCAGGCCCTCACCTCGGGCCTCGGTACAGCAAGTGCAGCAAATGTTACAGCAATACTTTCCGAAAAATGATTCACAATAGGCGAAAAATAATGCAAGACGAGAGAGCAGGGGGAGTCCTCCCTGTTAACCTGTCTCTTGGATGAACGATCGCCCAATCGCGTGTGAGGAATTAAAACGATGAAGCTCAAAGCGTTATTACCCAGCATTCTGTTAGAGACCCTTGACAAGGAGGCGCTGGAAATCGAGGTCACGGGTTTAAGTACCAATTCCCATGCGTGTCAACCTGGGGATCTCTTTATCGGAATGCCGGGAACTCGGGTGGATGGGGGAGATTTTTGGCCCTCGGCGATCGCAGCCGGTGCAGTAGCTGCCTTAGTCAGTCCCCAAGCAGCGCAAAAACACCCTTCCCAGTCCGATGCGGTGGTGATTCCCGTAGCCGATATGACTGCTGTTTGTGCCCAAGTTGCCGCTGCGTTTTATGGGGAACCGGGGAAAACCCTCAACTTAATTGGGGTAACCGGGACTAATGGTAAAACCACCACTACCCATTTAGTCGAGTTTATTCTTCAGAAAGTCCAAAAACCCACGGCCCTGCTAGGGACCCTGTATGTCCGGTGGCCGGGATTTGAGCAGGTGGCCTCCCATACCACCCCGTTTGCCGTGGACCTGAATCATCAGTTAAGTGATGCAGTCCAGGCGGGATGTGAATTTGGCGTGATGGAAGTCAGTTCCCATTCTTTGGCCCAAGGACGGGTGCAGGGGTTACCGTTTCAAGTCGCGATTTTTACCAATTTGACCCAGGACCACCTCGATTTCCATGAAACGATGGAGGATTACTTCGAGGCCAAAGCCAAGCTGTTCAGTGCGGAATATTTGGCCGGTCGTGCGGTGGTGAATATTGATGATAGTTATGGACAGCGCTTGGCGGAACGATTGAGTGGGGATAAGCTGTGGAGTTATAGCACCTACAATTATCAGGCGGATTTATGGACCACTCACATCCAGTATGAACCGGCAGGGGTGAAGGGGATGCTGCATACGCCAATGGGTGAGGCAGAGTTTTCCTTGCCTTTGGTGGGACAATACAATGTGGAAAATATGCTGGCAGCAGTGGGGGCGGCCCTACATTTTGGGATTCCCTTGGCCGAGATTGTGGCAGTGTTGCCGGAATTTCCGGGAGTACCGGGACGGATGGAACAGGTATTGATTAAACCCGACCAGGATATTAGCGCGATCGTGGACTATGCGCATACGCCGGATAGTTTGGAAAATGTGCTAAAAGCGACGCGGCCTTTTATTTCGGGCAAATTAATCTGTGTGTTTGGCTGTGGGGGCGATCGCGATCGCACCAAGCGTCCAATTATGGGTAAAATTGCCGCAGAACTCGCCGATGTGGTGGTGGTGACTTCGGATAATCCCCGGACCGAAGACCCGGAACAGATTTTAAAAGATGTGGCGGCAGGGATTCCCGAGAATATCCCTGCGCGGGTGATCGGCGATCGGGCTACTGCGATTCGGACTGCCATCCTGGAAGCAAAACCCGGCGATGGGGTGGTGATTGCCGGTAAGGGCCATGAAGACTATCAAATTCTCGGGACGGAAAAAATCCATTTTGATGACCGAGAGCAAGCGCGCGAAGCCTTAAATCAACGGTTTGCCGCTGTGGTTTAACAGTTCCTCGGACCCGGAGAGTGAGCGGGTTAGGTAATTTTTGGCAACAATGCAGCGAAACTCTACTTTTTGCTGCATTGGAGTCGAGTCAGTCTGAAAGCCTTCCCCAAGACATCAAATGAGGGGACTGGAGGTAGATTGAGTGTTGAAAGCGCCGGTAAAAGGGCGCTTTTTGCGTAGGATTACGAATGCAGAATGTAGGATTTTAACTTTAAAATAGAATTATCCTTAGTCATTTAAATAACAGTCTTCCCAAATTGAGGGAAGATAATAAAGACTCAGAGAGTCTAAGGAGAGCCTGTTTTCTATACCCAACTCGATCTTTTGCCAATTCAGGGATGAGATGGAGAAGGGTAATTGACATAGGTCAATCGACTAAGGGTGCGAAGCTATCAGAATAATCAGGGTGTTTAAATTCAATAAATGGTGGCTCGGACCCTTAAAAATTGTGGGAAACCTAAACAAAAGTGACGCTTAGGCCAATATACTGATTCCCTTGTTTGTAGCGTTGATGTTCAGTTTGTAACCTCAAGCTCAAACCGGGAAGTGCATCAAGTGACTAGCGTCGGATTTCCTCCCCTGGGTGAAGTACAGGGATTTGCAAACTCGCGGACACTTCAATGAAGATGAATTTATCAACTGCTCAGGATGTGTCTCTTTATGATTGCGCCCTCAGTGCGATCGCACCGCCTCATCCCTTGCAAGTTTCCTACCCATCTTTTAAGGGCATGGTGGGCGGTGTATTTGACCTGCTGATCGAACAAAAAATCCCTGCCACGTTGTGGGTAAAGCTTCCAGATTGGTGCGACTGGCAGGGAGACCTTGATCGCTACCGAAATTTGCTCGGTGGAACGAATCCGGTTTATATTCTCAACCCCAGAGCGGGGGAGGAGACAGAAAAAATTCCCGATGAAAAGATAGACACAACTGGAGGAATCGGAGGCACAAACGAGTTATATTCCCGACAGCGATACAGCTTTTTTAAGCAGCGATCGCCGGATAAACCGCAGAGCTTCCAGGGGAACATTCATCGTCACAGTCCCCCCTACAGCGCACCCTTAACCTGCGGCATTGATGAGAATTCCCTGATTAGCGATGAGGGAACAATCTTCATGCCAACTAAAACCACCTTGCCCTTATGTTCTATTCAGTTAATGCTCAATAGCAAACTGAATGATGAATATTTTCTCATTGTGTTGTCGCCGGAATTATCCGTAGCAATTTTAGCCAGTACCGCCCAATCTAAGGAAGTCGAATCTTTTGCTCATCGAGAATCTTATAAAAATAAAACCTTAGTTGCCCTTTATTCCCTAGAGCAACAGACGATTCAACAGGTCTTCGATGGATTAAAAGTATCGGTGAGTAAAGGGCGGTGTCAGAGTTGTCCAATTGCTGATGAGAATCCCTACCCGATCGAGAAATCTGGGCGAATTTGCGAGAATTTACTCGCTAATTGGGATATGGCCTTTGGTCACTTGGAACTACCCAAACCAGACCCTTTATTTTGGGGATATTTATTTAGCAAGCAACTCCAGCGATTGGAACAACAGGGACAAGAATTAGCTGGGGAGGGAGAACTGGCTGCACTGCAACGACAAAATCAAGAATTGTTGGAGGCATTAGAGTTTAAAGATGAGTTTTTGAATAAGATTGGACAGGAACTCCGCACGCCGTTAACAAATATGAAAACGGCTTTGAGTTTGTTAGATTCCCCGAAACTAAAACCGGCACAACGAGACCGATATAGTGCGCTCTTGCATCAGTCTTGCGATCGCCAAAATGCTTTAATTGAAGGATTCCTAGAACTCGTTCGTCTCGAAAGCGAGGTGGATAAAGCAAAAATGGAAGGAATCCGCTTGGGAGAGGTTGTACCCGGAATCGTGAGTACCTATCAGCCGATCGCCCAGGAAAAAGGCGTACTCCTCGCCTATACTCTCCGCAGCACTTTACCCCCTATCGTTTGCACTCGGGAATGGATCAAAAAAATTGTCATTAATTTGCTCCAAAATGCTATTAAATTTACCGGGTCTGGTGGGGAAGTTTGGGTGCGTTCCAAGCAACAAGGAGATTATGTTCAACTGGAATTCCGCGATACGGGTATCGGCATTCCTCCCGGGGAAATTCCTAAAGTTTTTGAAGCCTTTTATCGGGGTCGTCAAGCGATAAATGATGATAGGGAAGGAGCCGGACTAGGATTAACGGTTGTCCAACAGCTTTTACTCCATTCCGGAGGGTCAATTTCGGTCAAAAGCCGAGTCGGACGGGGTTCCGTCTTTACCCTTTTATTACCCGTGTACAACGAAAGCGAAGGGGATTGGTAAAGAATAAAGGATGAAGATTGAAAAAACTTCATCCTTTACCCTTGTCAATTATCAATTATCCATTATCAATTATCCATTATCCCCGCATTTCTAAGGGTAAGAAGATAGTCAGCACTTGTCCATGTTGATGGCGGTTGCGGACAATCAGTTTACCCCCCAAGGCTTGAAACAGGTTTTTAGTCACGCTCAGATTAAGACTGAGGTTTCCGGTTTCCGGTTGAAACATCAACATTTGACCCAGAGATTTGAGGGCCTGAGTCCCAGAAACCGAGGGTTCGGAATTAGTGCAGGCATGGGTTTGAGAGTGAAGTTCTACTTTCAACTGATGACCCGCGAGGGAAATTTGGACTTGCAGTTTGCCTCCGGCGGGTAAGGTGGAGGTGAAGTTATCGATCGCCCCGGTGAGGACTTGATCCAACAAGGAAGGATCACTAACCACTGAGGGCATTTTTTGAGGCAGAATTACATCTAAGGTGAGGTTACGTCGGCTGGCTTGTTTTTCCCAGCGCGGAATACAACTATTTAAAACATGGGTTAGGGAGGTGGAAGTGAGGTGCACGGGTGCGTGAGTATCCTTGGTGGTTTCCAATTCCACTGCCCGGAAAAACAACCCAAAACGATCGATTTGTTCGCTACATTCGCGATCAATGGCTTCTAAGCGTTTGATAATCTCGGCATCGAGATGGCGGCGTTTGAGTAAGAGTCGGGTGAGGGTGCGGATGGTGGCTAAAGGCGTTCTAACTTCGTGAGCGATCGCCTGTAATAATTCCACGTCCAATGCTGGGGATTGGTTTCTAACGTTCTTACTCGCTGCATCCCGCAGGTCATCTAAAGGCTGGTCGATCGCCGGTTTCCGGGGATTAGCGGTTTTGGCGGAAACCGTTCCCACCGCTTTTCTCCCCTTAGATCGCAGGGTTTTAGCACTTGCCGGGTCCGGATTGCTCAGGGCCGTCCGGCGTTCCCCAGCGGTTGAAATCCGAGCATTTCCATCGGGACGGGATACCTCCCAGGCAATCTCTGCCTCACCACTGGGACAGTCCCCACCGGATTGGGGTAAGGCCCGCATGGAGGAACCCCACCCGGTCCAATCTGCCGCAAATGCTTCCATTTCATCCAGGATTTCCCCATTGAATTCGATGGGTTCGGGTAGATATTCCAGAAGTTGTTGGGTAAACTGACAGACAATTTTGTAGTCTGGGGTACAGGGTTGAAACTGTTGGAATTGCTGATCTAAGGTGGAAATAGCGCTTTGATTTTTGAAGGGCAACAGACGCGATCGCAATCCTTGCCAGACTAAGGCAATCTCCTCGGGATCAAAGGAAAACTGAAATGCCGGTTGTCCCTGGGGGTTTAATCCCACCACCATGACGAGACTAAACCGTTTTGTCAAGACTAAACAAAATTGTTCTCGGGCGAGGGGGTCCCCAGTCAGCAAGGGTAAAACTGTCGGGTTGGGGGCATTGGCACCGTTATCCGGGGTGGGGGGGAACAGGGAGGAGGGTAACCATGCGCTAGACTGCTGCACCCCAGCAAAAGTCCAGGTTGAGAACTGTTCTAAGTGGGTGGATTGCGTTAAAACCGGGACGGGACCGGATAAAACTAACCCTTTGCTAGAGAAGGAATGGCGGGTATCTGGGTCATTTTTGGCGAATTCACCCTTGAGGAGGTCACTGAGGGAGGCGACGGCCCCTTGCCATTGGCGATCGGCCCGAATTCGGCGCAACCACACCGTTGCTGCATCCCGATGAGTCGTGGTTCCGTTACGATCGCCCGGATCTTCCCCAGTCACCCCTATCTCTAGGTCCGAGGAATTATCGGTTCTCCCCGCCTGTGCTAAAACCTCGCTAATCGTTGGTAAGACCCACTTGTACACGGAAATATCCCCCTCTACAGTTCACTGGTTCAAATCCTTAATTTTCAATAATTGAGCAAGAATTTGTAATTTAAAACCTGCTACAAACGCTTTCATCTAAATTCAACTGAAAACAAGATACTACTAGCCTATCTGGATCTTTCCCATAAAAACATTCGTAGAACCGAACAAATCAGTCGCAATCCCCGCAGAAAATCCGTCG
The DNA here is from genome assembly GCA_965650385.1 of uncultured Oscillatoriaceae bacterium. Lineage (GTDB taxonomy): Bacteria > Cyanobacteriota > Cyanobacteriia > Cyanobacteriales > Laspinemataceae > Laspinema. The sequence goes on along the minus strand of CBFGOM010000044.1, from coordinate 12,272 downwards.
GGTCACCCCCTCGATCCGGAATCCGTTGGACTGAGGCGGCGATCGCCCCCTGGTGGGTCAACCCCAACCCGGTTGCTCTGTAATCATGGAGGACGGCTATAGTAGAACATATCAATCTTATGCGTTGGAACTCGCCCTCAACCATGTCTACTTTGCTCGCTGATGCGAAAAACCTATTAGCTGAACTGATTGCTCGTTACGCCTCCCGGGTTGATTATTTAGCAATTCGCCTAGAAGAAGCGGAAGGCACCGATATCTTTCTGCGGGGTGAAAAGATTGAAACCCTAAGTGAGGGTGTCTCGATTGGGGGACAAGTCCGCGCTTGCTATCACGGCGGTTGGGGCTTTGCCAGTTTTAATCAACTGGCGGGACTGGCAGAACGAATCGAGGAAGCGATCGCGGCGGCGCGATTAGTCGGGGATGAAGAAACGATTTTAGCCCCTGTGGACCCGGTACAAATCACCTGTGAACTGCTACTCACGGGGACTGACCCTAGAAAGATTCCGATTATTGAGAAAAAGAGATTGTGCGATCGCTATACGGATATCCTCCGTCAAGTTGACTCGCGCATTACCACCACCTCGGTGCGCTACAGTGACAGCGCACAACGCATCCTCCTTTTTACCTCAGAAGGTACAATCCTAGAACAGTCTTGGGTAGATATGGAAATGCGCTTTGCCGCCACTGCACGCAATGGAGAAACGGTCCAAACGGGACGAGAAACCACCGGATCTCGGAAAGCTTATGAAGATTTAATCCAGCTTGATTCCCAAGTGCGAGGGGCCGCCCAAAGAGCGGTAGAAGCCCTCTCCCTGCCTTCGGTGAAAGGCAATACCTACCAAGTTGTAATTGACCCCATTCTATCGGGATTGTTCGTTCATGAAGCCTTTGGACATCTGTCTGAAGCCGATATGGCGTATGAAAACCCCGATTTGTTGGAAGTGATGACCCTGGGACGCCGGTTTGGTCCTGAAGAGTTGCAAATCTTTGATGGGGCGGCCCCTCCGGGTCATCGCGGGAGTTATCTTTATGATGATGAAGGCACCCCTGCCACCACAACTCAGTTGATTAAAGATGGGGTACTCGTCGGACGTCTCCACTCCCGAGAAACCGCAGGGAAATTAGAAGAAACTGCGACAGGAAATGCCCGCTGTTTGAATTATCATTATCCTCCCATTGTCCGGATGACGAATACTTGGATCGAACGGGGAAAGACGCCGGTTCAGGATTTATTTACGGATATTAAAGAAGGGGTTTATGCCCGCAATTGGCTGGGAGGAATGACGAATGGGGAAATGTTTACGTTCAGTGCTGGAGAAGCTTGGATGATTAGAAATGGTCAATTAGCTGAACCTGTGCGAGATGTCACCCTCTCGGGGAATGTGTTTAGCACTTTAGCGGATATTGAGGCGATCGGGGATGATTTCTATTGGGATGAATCCGGCGGTTGCGGCAAAGGTGGGCAAAATGGTTTACCTGTGGGCTGTGGCGGTCCCAGTCTGCGAATTCGCAATGTCGTAGTCGGTGGCGAGTCGGCATAGTTTTTGTCCAGTCTAATGACCTATTCTAGGACAAGAAACCGGGTTTCTAACTTAAATTTATGCAACCGAAACGCAACTGATGAAGAAACCCGGTTTCTAACCTAACCCCAGGACAACAATAGAGAGGCTTGAGACAGCCTCTACTTACTAAACTAAGGGGAGGGACGGTGGTACTTCCGATTGGTATAAGTTTTCCATTTCCGCTAAGGTTGCTTCTGGGTCGGTATGGCTAGATTTTACCACATAATTGAGTTTTAATTCTTCTAAGAAATCAGTGAGCAATCGTTGTAGTTCTTCTTGGGTTTGCCGATCGCCTAGGGCGTTGCGAAAGGCTTGATTGAACTCCTGACTGAGGCGATCAAATAGCAGTCGCCCTTCTACATCGGCATAAGAGGTTTCCAGAACGGTTACTGTAGTTTGAGCTAAGTTAGAAGCCATTTGTTCGGTAAAATCTCTCGGCAAATTCCCGAGTCCCGGCACAGCTTTAAGGCTTTGATAAACTGCCGAATCTTTAAAAGCCCCTTCTATACTATGATGCAAAACAGCTTCTAATTCTGGCTTAATTTGGGGTAAAACTTTGTAGATGGTTAATTCGAGGAGTCTGTCGGTAATGACTTCAATTTCATTCACATTATTCAAGTCGATCGCCGGTTGGGGATTCAACAAGGATTGGGCGGCAGTTCCTTCTCGAATGGAATCTTGTGCTTGATTGATAAAGCGAACCATCACAAATCGAGACAGGCGATCGGCTAATTTGGCGGCAGGTTCATGGGTCATCTGGACTATGATGCGATCGAAATTAACCAATTGACTCTGTTGCAGTCTCACGGCAACGGGAATCACCCGCAACCCTCGCCAAAAGGGGACAATTAGTAGAATATCATACCAGCGCCGCAACATCGCATCTATCCAGCGTAAACCCGTAACTCGGCGATGCATAAAGAAGGTGCGAAGGAGGAATTCTAATCCAAAAAAGCTCATGAAGAAAATATCAATTCGCCAAAAATCATCGATAAATTGACCAATTTCATCTACATTTCTGAAATAATTGCTGGCAATCAATGGGATAATTTGGGATTGAAAAAAGTTGAGTTCTTGACTTAAATTATGGGTGTTTAAATAACTCGCAGTCCAAAATTTTTGAAATGCCTCGGAGGCATATTCTGTCCCTAAATGCTGACGCATTCGCCGTTGAATTTTTGCAAAGGTGCCGAACTTCCCCGCAGCCATGAAGGGGTTTTCCCTCAGCATTCCTTCACTTTCCTGGCGTAAAGAGTCCAGCAAGTTCTCTACTGGGAGAGTTTTCAGGGAACTTTGGGGCGGTTGGAGTGCGAGGGTTAATTGATGGACAGTTGCTAAGTATTTTTCAGTTTCGGGATGAGGTTCGATTCCTTTAATTTTATCATAGGCTATCACAACGGCAGGAATTTTGTGAAAATAAATATCACGCAGGGAAATATAAGAGGAATCGAACCCAACTAACAACACATTGATAACGGCGAGAATCGCCATAAATTTTTTATACCAGTCAATGGGTCCCCGGTTATTCCGTGAACCTTCTGGATTGGCAGTTTTTAGGGTTGGCATTTTTAAGACAGAGGTTAAGTTAGCAGTAAAAGTATCCCGGTTGGGGTTTACTTCCTATTGTCTCTATCTGACATCAAAGCGACATCTATCTGTTGGATGAGGTGTTCTAATGTGGAGGAGTTATCTAAGACGACATCAGCCTGAGAACACTTTTCAGATAACGGCATTTGGCTATTAATTCTAGCTGAGGCTTGGTTTAGGGTCAATCCATCGCGTTCCATTAATTGCTGAATCTGGCGATCGCCAGGACAAGATACCACCCAAATTTCTGTTACTAAATCGGTCATTTGTGCTTCAAACAACAACGGAATTACTAACACTGCGGTAGACTGTTCTGGCAAGGCTGTAATCTCTCGCAAGAAGCGATCGCGCACTTGAGGATGGATTTGTTCTTCTAACCACTGTTTCTCCTGGGGTTGAGTAAAGACAATCTCTCCTAACTTCTGGCGATTCAGACTGCGATCGGGCAGCAACAAGTCACTTCCATAACGCTTCACAATTTGATTCAATACGTTTGAACCAATCCGAACCGCTTCTCGGGCATAAATATCGGCATCAAGCACTGGCAAATTGTGGCTATTTTTCAAGTAATTAGAAACCGCTGTTTTCCCTGTCGCAATTCCACCTGTCAATCCAATTTTACGTCGATTCATTACAATAATTTTGTTGACAAATCAATAGTTTGTAGTAACGCCTTCAGTCGTTACTACAAACTGGAAAAATGATTAGTTCGGAATGTCTGGAATCGTTCCAGGATTGCCTTGTTTAGCCAAATATTGACTTAAGGCATAAGCCATATCTGCACGGGTCATGGGTTGATTAGGATTGAGGGCATTATTAGTGCCAATATTAACTAACTCCTCAAAAATAGCCGTGGCTAGAGCTTGTTTCGTCCAATCAGGGGTTTGATAGCCATCTGGATAAGAAGTTAAAATGCGATTTACTTCAGCATCATTGAGCATTAACACTCCAAAAGCTTGGGCAAAAATGGCAAATCCTTCGGCACGAGTTACCGGTTGATTAGGATGGAATCTGCCGGTTAAATCGCCTTTCATAATCCCAGTTTCTAAGGCAATTTCGATTTCTCGATAAGCCCAATGCGAGGGAGGAACATCGGGAATCGGTTGAGTCTGATTCGTGGCTGTATTTCGTTGGTCTAGTTGAAAGGTTTTGACCAGAATTGAGGCAAGTTCAGCCCTAACTACTCCGCGTTCCGGATGAAATTGTCCGTCGGGATAGGGAGTCATTAACCCGGATTCAAGGACGACTTGAATGGGATTTAAAGATTGTTGTGCTCGCACGGAAATGATCAGGCTTTGTAGCAGCAAGGTGGCGAAAATGAGGGTTACAAGTTTCTTCATAGCAGGGGAATAGTTCTCTCAAAACGGTTAGGGTTGAGCTTGCTTTGGATCAGGCGTTAGGAATCCCAGTTGTGATAGAGTCTGGCATGAATGGGACCGATCGCTCTATATTAGGTCCCTGATCTCCCTAAAAAGCGCTCTGGGTATAGAACTACAACGGGGGTTTGACTCGATAAGGATTTTCTGCTAGGATGGCGCTGCTTAAGAAATGATGTTCTATTATCCGATCGCCAGGGGCGCAAGGCAAGGGCGTCGTTCCTCTGTCTGAGGCTGGGGTCTGGCGCTTCTCTCAAAAAAAAGTTTGGGTTTCCCTTGAACTCTTTTGAGAACTAGGATACAATTAAATAGAGCCATGATGCCCAATCCTCATATCCCTTCAATCCAGAGGATGGATTCCCAGCTGAGTCTCTAGCGTAAGGTGAGATACCGTCTGAGAGCCTAATTGAAGCTACAGTCTTTAGGGAACCCGATTGGAACTAACCCGTCTCAACCTCAGTAGTTTCACGTACGGAGAAATTTCAGTAATTTTACGGAGTTAGATCGAGCGATTCCACCGATGATTTTTCCCGGGATGAGCGACAGAATAGTAACCATAGAGTTCAGGTAAAAGATTATGCAAGTTACAGCAACCGTCCGCGATATGTTCATCAATGCTTCTCTCTCTCAGCAAATCAGTTTCCATGACTGGGTACTTTTAAACGCATTACCCGAGTCTAACCTCTCTCAAGAAGAGAGACGGATGATCAAACGCTTAATGCACAGTGTGAGACGGGGTTGGTTTAGGGTGTTAAGCTAAACCAGACCATCACAACATTTTTCTCCCCACCGGTTTGACAAAAACCGGCTTTTTATCGGTCAGAGGGTTAAGTAATTCCCTCACTACTTCTTAGGGTGTAAGGCTTGTAGCAAGCCGTCGAGAGTATATTCTTGGGCTTCCACATCGACTCGTCCAAGTAATTCATAACAAGTTTTTGAGGTCTGCGGACCAATTGAAGCAATTCGCACATTATTTAATAAACTTTGCCAAGGTTGATCGCTACTGCGGGATTGGCGATCAAGTAGCTGACAAAAGTTACGCACGGTTTTGGAACTGGCAAAGGTGATGATATCAATCCGCCTCTGTTGCAGTGCGTTCCATGCTTCCGGCGCGATCGCCTCGGGACAACCGGACTCATAGGCAGCAACTTCTTCGACGATCGCACCTTGGGTTGTAAACTCTGCCACCAATACTTCTCGTCCCCCGGTTTCCACCCGAGGAAATAAGATTTTTTGTCCCAATACATCTTCGGGAAATTCTTCTACCAGCGAATCGGCAACAAAATCTGGGGGAATATAATCCGCTGTCAAACTGCGCTGTTGTAATGTGGCAGCGGTTTTTTTTCCGACAACGGCAATTTTAACTCCCGCCAGGATACGGGTATCTTTTCCTGTGGCAAGGAGGCGATCGCAGAAGTAATCGACAGCGTTGGCAGAGGTGAGAATTAACCAATTAAACTCCGAAATTCGGGCGATCGCACTATCTAGGGAATCCCAACTAGAGGGAGGACGAATTTCCAAGGCAGGCAGTTCAATTGCCGTTGCACCCGCATCGGTTAGCATTTGAGTAAAGGTACTAGATTGTCCCGCCGATCGCGTAACGAGAACAGTTTTTCCCGTTAACCCCGAGGCAGAATTAGGGGAAGAATTGGCAGCGTGAGAGGAATAGTTGGACATGGAAACAGTGTCAGTAGAATCGGGAGAAAGGGGACGACGAGAGGGGGAGTTGGGAAGCAGATAGTCTCGCAATTTGACTACTTCGCCAATCACCATCACCGCAGGGGAGAGAGATTCCCCTCGGGTGCGATCGCGGATATCCGCGAAGGTCCCTGTCCAGACAAACTGACGAGGGGTGCCACAAGCACGAATAATGGCGATGGGAGTTTGCGGGGATTTGCCATGTTGCAGCAACTGCCGAAGGATTTCATCCAGTTGCCGAGTTCCCATTAAAATTACCAGGGTGGGAGTTTGCGCTAGGGTTTCCCAATCGAGGCGATCGCAATCATGTCCCGTCACCACGGTAAACGAGTGACTCATCACCGGATCAGTCAAAGGAATTCCCGCCAGTAAGGGTCCCGCTAACGCCGAAGAAATGCCGGGGATGACTTCATAAGCACATCTTGCCGCCTTCAACGCCTGGATTTCCTCGGTACAGCGTCCAAAAATAAAGGGGTCTCCACTTTTTAGGCGAACTACCCGCTTGCCTTGCTGACATTGCGCCACCAGGAGGCGATCGATATCCCCCTGTTGCCAACTGGGTTCTCCCCCGCGTTTGCCGACATAGATCCGTTGACAACCCGCAGGGGCCAATTGTAACAATTGCTCATCAATCAGGGCATCATACACGATCGCCTCCGCTTCCGCCAACAGTTGCCGCGATCGCACGGTTAGATAAGCAGCATCCCCGGGACCTGCACCCACCAAATAGACGATTCCCCCTGTTTCAGTCACAATTCCTTGTCCCTTTTGACATCCTCAGAGGGTATCTTACCCTGATTCCGGTGGCACTGCCGCCTTTTGTCGCAATTCTCCCCTGAACCCTGCCTAAACCTCAACTTATATAGTATTTTCGATCAGGAGTGCTTCATCTAAAATAACCGGAAACCATGTCAACCCCGCAGCAAACCATCTCCCTTTTATGTCCCACACGCGGACGTCCAGAACAAGCATTACGACTGGCATTGAGCGTTTTAAATACTGCATCTCAACCCCAGCGAGTTGAACTCCTATTTTATGTAGATGATGACGACAGGAAACAATCTGAGTATTTGGAGGTTTTTAAAACCCATAAACCGAAATTGGACCGATTTCGGCGGTGTGGGTTTTTATTAGGAGAGGCGATCGGGATTTCTAAAGCATGGAATGAACTTGCCAGTCGCTGCGAAGGTAACTTGTTAATTATGGCTGCCGACGACCAAACCTACAACGATTTCGGGTGGGACGATCGCCTCGACATTGAAACTCAGAAATATCCCGATGAAATCTTTTGTATGTGGTTCAACGAGGGACATTGGCAAGAAAAACTCTGTACCTTCCCCATCGTTTCCCGCAAATGGTGTCAAACATTAGGCTATTTTACTACCGGATTATTTGAATGTCTCTATGATGATATGTGGATTTGGGAAATTGCCAAACGAGTGGGCAGATTGCACTACATTCCTGATATCCTAACGGAACATTTACACTGGGGATATGGGAAAGCAGAAATTGATGAAACCTATCAACATAAACAAGTCTCTGCCGACAAGAAATTAAAACCCGCAGTCTATCGAGACATGGATTTATATTGCAGAACCGTTCCCTATCGAGAAACCGATGCCCGACGCATTGCTGCCGTCATGCAAGGACAAGTTTTCCTCTATCCCGCTGAGTTAATGGTCCCCGGCAAATCTACCATCTTCGATCGCCGAGACTAAGGATTCATCTTCTCATAAGTTTGTAGTAACGCCTTCAGGCGTTCTTCTCTTCAAGTTCAACCTCTCAACTTCAGTCATTACTACAAACGGGAGAGAGAATGCCTGCAGGCGGGACGTTGAACTTGGGAAACTGGATTTAGAGTTCATCCCTTAACGCAAACACCAAATTAAAAACATATTGAGAATTGTAATATTGACCCGGAGATAATTTTACCCAGTGGGGAGACTCATTTCTCAATAAATAAGGACTGTATCCTAGGGATGCCATAAACTCTCGTAACTGTTCTTCATTCGTTCCCATTTGGTTTAAGGCAAAGCGATTGATTTCAGCAATGATGTAGGGGACTTGATAGGTAGCAAGGGTTTGTAAGGAACCTTGTAAAATTTGATGTTCAGCCCCTTCCGTATCAATTTTAATGAGTTTGATTCCTGTTAATCCTTGGTTTTGGATCACTGCATCAAGGGTTGTCATAGAAAGGGTGAAGGGTTGTGGGTGGTTACGACTGATTTTATTAAATTCATGCAATCCCACATCCCATAAAGCGTGTCCTCCATCATTATCCGCATTATAAAAGAATTCTACAGGTTTGGTTTCTGCCCCTAAAACCGTGGGAATTACCTGCATTTGCGGGAATTTATTTAAGGTAATGTGGTCTTGAATCCAGTTGATATTGGTTATATCGGGTTCAATGCTAATCACTCTGCCCGTTTCACCAACTAGAATTGCGGCGATGAGGGAGTAATAGCCGATATGAGCCCCAATATCAATAAAGGTATCCCCGGGTTTTAGCACGCGTTCTAAAAATTTAGACTCTTCAGGTTCATAGAATTTACCCTGAGAAAAGTAGTGCCACATAATTTTTTGACTGTATTTAGAAGTATCCAATTTTAAGTGCAATTTGTGATATTCTTGATTCAGTCGAACTAACAAATTAACCAGTTTTTTAGTGGAAGGTTGGGCAATAATTTCAGTCATGGATAAATAGCAAAAATCAGGATAGACAGGAAGCAGAAAGGATACAGAATTCAGGTATTAAAAGTCATTTTTCTAAACTAGCCCGCCTGCGCGGCCTTCGTCTGTATAGACCCACCCTTTAGGATGCGGGTCTTCTTAAATCCCTCATCAGTTTATTTATAGAACATTTCCTAGAATCTCCAGTAGTCGATTCACTTGATTTTCCCAGGTCCATTGTTGCATGAATTGGGCAGCAGCAACTCCTTTTTGTTGGGCAGTTTCTCGATTTTGATAAAGAATTTCAAGGGTTTCTATAATTTCTTCAAGGTCCGATTCCCCCCACCCTTCGACACCGATAAAGTGGGGAGTAGATTGGACAGGTTTCTGACTTTTCAAGGGATAGCAATGACTGGATTCAATCAAATCTAAATGTCCAGTATTGGCGGATAAAATAGTAGGAATTCCGCAAGCCATTGTTTCCATTGCTACGAGGTTTGTTCCCCCTTCGCAACGATTAGGAAACAGGGCGCAGTCGGCTTCCCGGATGATTTGGGGCATCAGATAATTGGGAATTGCACCAATATCGATAAAAGAGTCAGGATTTAAGCCATTTTTAACGAGCCAATCACTAATTTTTAAGCGTTTATCGGTTGCAATTTCTGGCAATCCGTTCACATAACCCCTCGTTTCAAGTCCGCGCATAAACTGGGGCCAAAAATTATACCATGCGGTGATGAGTAAGGCTTCAGGGTGACGGGTTTGAAACGCTTTAAAGGCAGCGATGACCATATCTTGCCCTTTGCGATATTCTAATTTTCCGCCACTGAAAATGACGAAGCGATCGCCAAATAAATTGGATTTGGGGGCGGGATGAAACAAGGTGGGGTCAATCCCTTGGGGTAATGCTTGAACTGTGGTGATTCCCTGACTTTTGAGAACCTCAGCATTCCAGGTGGAACCGGCGATAATTAATAGATAATCCTGGGCTAATTGGCGTTTTTCTGGGGTTAAATGGGTATCTTCAAAGAAAATTAAGCCGATATTCTGTTTTCCGCCCAGTTGTTGGGTAGTAGCAAGACTGATAAAGTTATTGCCCAGGGCATGAAGGACGGGAAAATCACACCAAATCGGTTTACCGGGGTTTTGACTGCGTAATTGTTCTAACTTTTGATACCGATCGCAGGCGGGTTGGAGTTGCGATCGCACCAACGGATTGACTACCCCTGTGATATCCGGTTGTAGCAATAACATCGGTTCATAGTCCGGGTTTTTTTGCAGTTGGAGGGTGAGATTTGTCCCATAAATCCCCCACCCAGTCATCTGATTTAAAGGCCATGCAAGGCCCAATCTCAAGGGTTTCTGAGCCTGTTTTGAAACGGGTTGGGAATCGCGAATTGATTCAGTCATCTTGCCTAGGGGGGGCTGTCGGGGAATGGGTGGTTTGGGTCCTTCTGGGGACGGGTGGGTAATGATTGTATCATCCTGACTCACGCGATCGCCTAAGGCAACTGCCACGCGATCGCAAACCTCTTGCCAGTTTCCCGGTTGAGTTTGGCGAAACAGGCGCATTGTTGGATACCAAGGGGAATCGCTGCGATCGCACATCCAACGCCAATCTGGGGCAAAGGGTAGCAACACCCAAACGGGTTTTCCTAGGGCCCCAGCTAAATGGGCAACAGCGGTATCAATGGTGATGACGAGATCTAACTGGGCGATCGCCCCGGCAGTATCGGCAAAATCCTCCAATTGCCGGGCTAAATCCGTGAGGGTGGCAGGAGGATTCTCTAACGGTTGTTCTTTTTGGAGACTGTATAAAGTCACGCCGGGAATCTTACCCAAAGGTAACAAATGTTCTAACTGGCAGGATCGATTACGTTGGTTACCATACCGGGGACTTCCTGCCCAAACAATCCCTACTTTAAAGTGAGGACTTTCTAGGGTGACTCGGGGCGGATTCGGGGGAGTTAAATAAGGGACGATGGCGGGAATGGTATCTAAAGTTGTCCCCAGCAAGGAGGGCAAACTCATCAAGGAAGCGGTGATATCACAGAGGGGTAAGGGTTCCCCAGTGGGAATCAGGCGATCGCATTCGGGTAAGGTTGAAAATAATTGGATCAGGGATGGTGGACATTGTAAGATGACTCGTCCCCCCCGTTGGGCGACTTGGGGCAGGTAACGAATAAATTGGATACTGTCTCCAAATCCCAATTCTGTATAAAGCAGCAGGGTTTTTCCCGAAAAGTTGCTGCCATCCCATTGGGGTTGCCCGCCCGGAGAAACGGGCTCATTTTGTCGGTAATTGCGCCATTCGTATTCAGCAAATCCTCGGGAATAGTCGCCGATTAATAATAAAGCAAACCCGAGATTAGTGTGGATATCCGCATCATTTGGGGCAATTGTCAATGCTTTTTCATACGCCTCGATCGCCGGGGAAGGTTGATTAAGTTCTAGGTAAGTGTTACCTAAATTAAAATAGGCGTTGAGATAGTTTGGTTTGAGGGCGATCGCCTGGTGATATTGGGCGATCGCTGCCTCTGGTTGATGCTGAGTTTTGAGGAAATTTCCAAAATTGTAATAGGCTTCCGCAGAGGAGGGATGAGTGGAAATCAGGTGCTGAAAGTGCTGCAATTTTCCCTCGGATTCCTCTCCTACTTCCAGGGTTCCGGTTGGGAAATTAGCCACGGTTTGCCGCAATGTTTCGGCAATGCGATCGCCAACTTCCTGCCAATCTCCCGGTTGTTGTTGCCGGAATAATTGCAAACTCGGATACCAAGGCGAATCGGACCCCTCCAGTCCCCAACGCCAATCGGGAGTATAAGCTAATAACAGCCAAGTCGGTTTACCCATTGCCCCAGCTAAATGAGCAATAGAGGTATCTACCGTAATAATTAAGTCTAATTGCGAGATTGCCGCCGCCGTGTCACCAAAATCATGGAGATAGGGTGCTAAATCGTGAATGGGTAAATTTTTGCCCTGCCAAGTTTCTCCCGCTTGCCCTTTTTGAAGACTATAAAATTGCACCCCAGGAACTGTTAACAAAGGTTGGAAAATATTGAGGGAACAGGACCGCTTATAATCCGTTTTGTGTTTTGGATTTCCTGCCCAGACAATGCCGATTTTAAACCCTGCTGATTCAATCGAAAGTTTTCGAGAAGCGGGAGGCTGAAGATAAGGAATGGTAGCCGGAATCGTAGTTAAAGTTGTACCCAAAATCTTCGGCAAACTCATCAGGGGAACCCAACTTTCAAACGGTTCTAATTCCTCTGGTTTGGAACTAACCCCCTCAATACCTGGAACAATTTTTAAGACAGAAATGAGCGGTGCAGCAACCCAGGCAACTACCCGGATTCCCTGTTGGGCAAGTAAGGGGGCATAG
>CBFGOM010000043.1:0-35040 GCA_965650385.1 uncultured Oscillatoriaceae bacterium | reverse complement strand
GGGGCGGACTGTAAATCCGCTGGCTACGCCTACGCTGGTTCAAATCCAGCTCGGCCCACCACAATTCCTTCAAAGTTTTAAGTCAAGGGTCAAAAAATCATGACCCATTAACGGCTAGAAACTGGAAAGGTGTCTGCCCGTGTAGCTCAGTGGTAGAGCACACCCTTGGTAAGGGTGAGGTCACGAGTTCAATCCTCGTCACGGGCTTTTGAATCTGAGAATACCAAGAATGGGGTCTAAAACTTGAAAGGGTGTTAGACCCTGTTTTTTTGATCACAATTAGGGCAAAAGGGCAAAAAACTCTCTGACCCGAGATTTGTCCAATTGGGGAAAACCGAAACCGAGAAACGGGTGCGGCAGGACTCGAACCTGCGACCAACGAATTAGAAGTTCGCTACTCTATCCACCTGAGTTACGCACCCAAACAACGCTGACGAGAAAACCCCGCTTGAGTTTTAGGTTTTGCAGACTGTCAAAACCCAAGTGGCTGCCCGGGTTGATTTCTGTATTTTATCAAACAAGAGGGCATTTGCATAGCAGTTTTTACAGGAGATTGGGTTTTATCTGGTGAAATGCCTGCCTCTAGGGATGACCCTCGGCACAAAACCTCAATCACCTCGGCCAGAAATCATCAGGGGTTGAGAGGGGGTCCCGAGTCAAAGTAGGAATAACAAGCTTGGGGTTTTTCCGGATAAGGCATAGAGTAAGATAAGGGTTAGTCAGGGCGTTGAATTACGTCGCCAGGGAAATGAGCAAGACTTGCCGAGTGGCGGTTAACTGCGTGAGTCAGACTAAACTAAAGCCAACGTGTGGTTCAACTTAATCTTGAAACCAAGCAGGCCGACAAACGAAACTCTGGCTTTTCGCCATTTCCATTGAACCGACAGCACCCACAGGCCACGAGGACTCAATTGGCAGCGTCATGTTTATTCTGAAACGGCAGGATGTTGAAATAACGGGTATTCAGCACCCCAAAACGGGTCAGCAAATACCGATTTTGAACTATCAAGGTCAGACCTTTCGCTTAATTAACGTGTTTAGCGCGCAACAGGCGGATGAGGCAAGGGCCTTCTGGAGGGACCTAACGGATAACCGTGGGAAAGCTTGCGTACTGCTCGAAGAGACAGATCGATACAGTGTTTGGGGCAAAATTCGTCTCGACCAGCTGACAGATGATGCTCATGGAGGGGTCGCAGCAGCACCCCTGTACACCCAAGCTTGTATTTTGATGTTACAAGCGGTTTTCTTTGATATAGAAGACTTGCTGGGCAATCGGCAAGCGGCTTCATTTGAGAAGGACATTGGTGAAACCTTTAAAAAATGGCGCTTTCCTCAAGGGGAATCCCCGGATGCGGTCAACCAGTTGCTCAATATGGATCCCTTGGGCGGCGCTCAAGTCCCATCTTGGCAAGAACATCATTTGAATACCTTGTTGCAAGAACTCTATCGCTTGGGCAAAGCTTATTTTGGGAATACCAGCTTTGTAGAACGAGCCTTAGATATCTTGGAAGATATGCCCTCTGCGGAACGCAAGCAGTTTAGAGATTGGCTTGGACAATCTCCCCTCGGTGAGATGTGGTCCCTATCTTGAAAGAGGGTTCTTTCAAGCGGGTTCTGTGTTCTTGTCGTTAATAAACGGCTCTCTAGGCAAGCCCTTGGCCGTTTCTACGTTTAAGAAAGTCCTAGACCCCAAGACCGATGCCCCGTTAGCAATTTGGGAATTTCTATGCGAACGACTTCAGAAAAGTTAACCAGTTCTCAACCCTTGTTTGCAGCTCAGACCCTGGTGGTTGCTGGAATCACCTGGGCTGTTTTAGCGTTGTTGTTTTTTTTGTTATTTAGTGTACCGGAAGCTCCTGGAGAGGGGAGACCCCTGTGGTACTCGATTGGTACGTTAATATTTGAATTAGCCGCTTTCTTGGGCGCTGCCATTCTGTGTTTTAGAAATTGGCGCGCTCCCCAAATTGTCAGTGGACGGAATGTTTGGCTGGCGATCGGGATTGGAATGCTGTGCTATTTTCTAGGCGGCGTGTTGTTTGGCTTATGGGAGTTGTATTGGAATCTGGCCCCGGATGTGTCTTTGGGGGATTTCTTTTACGCGATTACCTATATTGCCCTAACTGTTGGGATGGTGCTGGCGGTCTCAGGCCGCAAGCTGAATTTAGAAGTGTGGCAGTGGGCCGTCCTCGGGGCGATCGCCTTGGCTGGGATTGCGTTAGCGTACTGGCTGGCGGTGGCGGAACCGATTGAGGTACCCGAGGCTGCTTCACCCCAGGCGATCGAGCAGGTGGCTTCGCCAGCTACCGGATCCGGGACTTCAGCTCCTGCTCCTGCCGCCAGCACTACGCAAACCGCTCCGGGCTTCATTGTCGCCATTGACGAAGCGCTGACTCCTGTGGCTTATTATGTGAATTTGTTCTATGTGATCATGGACGTTTTGCTCCTGATCTTGGCAACGGCACTGTTGTTAGCCTTCTGGGGAGGACGCTTCTCTCAGTCTTGGCGGATGATTGCGGCAGCTACTTTTTCCCTTTATATTGCCGATATGTGGTTTAAGTACGCTGATGTCCGCGTTGCCAACTACGAAAGTGGCAGTCTTTTGGAAGTCTTTTGGATTTTCAGTGCGGTGCTGTTCGGCATTGGCGCAGTGTTGGAATACGATATCTCTACTCGGTCTCGTTCTCGGGGACGGCGAAGAGGTGGGTCCTCAGATTGATCCCACTCCTGTCTTCCCCTAAAATCCTTGGTCGGGAACCGGGCTGCGCTCTAACTCGCTCTTAATCCAACAATGGCATGATATTCTAGTCGTCCCCCATTGAGACACTGACCGCGCTAAGATGGCGCTCATCCCCCGATCGCGTGTTCAATGCCTCCGACTCTCGTCCAAATGTTTACCCCCGATGATGCGGCATGAGTTCTCGAAAACTATCTGAATCTGACAAAAGCGACATTATTGACCTGTATCGACAGCCTGGAGAAACAACGTTAACCCTGGCGAGTCGCTACGGTGTCAGTAGCTCGACCATTAGCCGCATCCTCAAAAGCACGTTATCGGAAGAGGAATATGAATCCCTCATCCAACAAAAGCGATCGGGTCGCTTCCTTCCCAGCGATCCAGAGTCCCTAGATATCGAAGACGATGCGCCTTTAGCTACTCCAGCTAAACGACGCATTCGCCTCCGGTCTGCTGCGGACGCTTCTGAGGAAGACGATAACGACGATAACAACGATCTTGAACTCCCCGAGGAAGGCTTTAACGATCGCTATCCCAGCATCGAAACTAGCGCCCTCCAGGAAATGTTGGGAGAAGACATCCTGGATGAGGAGGATGAGGACGACGATGAGGAGGATGACGAAGAATTAGAGGATGAAGACAATGAGGACGATGAGGAGGAGTGGGGTGATGATGAACCCCTGTTGCCGCGACGTCATCCTCGGACCTCGACGGTTGTGGAAGTCTTACCTCTAGCGGAAGCTGAACTTCCCAAAATCTGTTATGTGGTGGTAGACAAAGGGGGGGAGTTAATTACTCGCCCTCTCAAAGAGTTTGCCGAACTTGGACAAATTCCTGCTCAAGAATTTTATGAAAGAACGCTGCCGGTTTTTGACAATCACCGGGTGGCTCGGCGCTTTTCGGCCCGAAATCAACGGGTGATTAAGGTTCCCGATGGGCGGATGCTGCAAAAAACTAGCGTTTATTTGCAATCCAAGGGGATCACCCGCTTACTGATTGATGGTCAGGTTTACTCCCTATAAGGGTTGATGGGGACTGGGAATAAGGGACGGCACTTTTGACTCCCATGCTCGGTTGATGAATGAAGGGCTTTCTGCTTGAAAGCTGGGTTCCGGGTGGAACGAGAGGGCGGCCTCGGGGTCCTTCGATCCCGTTCAGTTTCGGAGTCCCTCATTGGCAATGTATTGAGGCTCTAGGCTTCACAGGACCTCGGGATTTTGCTCATCGAGGCCGATCGCGAGTTGATAAATCTGGCGGCGAGGAAGATCGGTTTCCTCTGCCACCTGCCTAGTCGCCTCGGACCGGGTGAGTCCTTGGGCGATCGCCTGTTGTAAGGCTGCTTTGAGGCTCTCTTCTGAAAACACGGGGGTTGAGCGATCGCCCCCGTCAATGACTAAGGTAAATTCTCCTTTGGGTTGACAATTGTCTCCATAGTGTGCTAATGCTTCGGCAATTGTTCCCCGCCAAAACTCTTCATGTAGTTTCGTCAACTCTCGCCCTAGCACCAAGGGGCGATCGCCGCCTAAGACTTTCTCTAAATCCCGTAATGTTTTTCGCAACCGATGGGGCGCTTCATAGAGCACCATCGCCCGGGTTTCTTTCTGTAATTCTTGCAACTGCTGCTGTCGTTCTTTTCCCTTCAACGGCAAAAACCCCTCAAAGGTAAATCGGGAGGCGGGTAAACCCGCTGCACTAATCGCCGTAATGCAGGCACTGGGTCCGGGAATGGGCACGACCCTAATGGCTTTTTCCACACAAGCTTTAACGAGTTCATATCCAGGATCCGAGATTCCCGGCATTCCCGCATCGGTGACGAGGGCGATCGCGGCACCTTCTGTTAACCGAGTCACTAATTCTGGAATTCGCTGTTGCCGGTTATGTTCGTGATAGCTAATTTGCGGGGTTTTAATTTGAAAATGATGCAACAATTTCCCCGTATGCCGGGTATCCTCAGCCGCGATCACCTCAACTTCCTGCAAAATTCGGATTGCCCGGAATGTCATATCTTCCAGGTTTCCGATGGGCGTTCCCACGATATAAAGTGTGCCTAGATTTGAATCAATTTCCATGAACAAAGGGCTAAATTTTCCCCTATCTTAATATAAACGATGTATCTCTGGAATTAGCGCAGACTTTTGGGCGGATTCCTGGCTCATCCACCTCTTAAATTCATGATAAAATATTAATCCAAGGGAGAGTTTGAATGGAAGAATCGGCTGAGTTCAAAGGTGCGGATGAACCCCGGAAAAAACAAGGATTATTTGTGGGGTTAGTCACTTTGGACATGATCTATTTAACCGCAGGAGTGCCGCAGAACAATCAGAAAATGGTGGCGAGTGACTCGATGATCCATGCGGGGGGACCGGCAACTAATGCGGCGATCGCCTTTAGCTATCTCGGCAATCATGCAACCCTGCTTGGGGCAGTGGGGCAACATCCTTTAACCGCCCTTGTTTATGAGGAATTAGCCCGGTATGAGGTGGCGATCGCTGATTTAGACCCCCATCGGAGGGAACCCCTCCCCTTGTCTTCGATTATTGTCACCGAAGCCACTGGCGATCGGGCTGTTATTTCCATCAATGCTACTCAATCTCAAATCTGGGGCGATCGTCTACCCCTTGATTCCTGGGAACAGTTTAACATAGTCCTGATCGATGGACATCAAATGTCCGTTAGTCAACAGATTGCCCAAATTAGTCACGCCCAAACCGTCCCCATTGTCTTGGATGGAGGAAGTTGGAAACCCGGATTTGAAACCCTTCTGCCTTTCGTCGATTATGCCATTTGTTCCAGTAATTTTTATCCCCCAAACTGCCATAATGCTTCCGAAGTTTTCACCTATCTGGCTCACCTAGGAATTCCCCATATTGCCATTACTAATGGAGAAAAACCCATTCAATACCTAAGTCAGGGTATTCAGGCTGCGGTAGAAGTTCCTCAAGTCAAATCTGTTGATACATTAGGGGCTGGAGATATTTTTCATGGGGCATTTTGTCATTATATTTTACAACAACCCTTTCCCCAGGCTTTAGCTTCTGCGGCTAAAATTGCATCCAGGGCTTGTGAAGTCTTTGGAACACGCCATTGGATGAACCTCTCCTAAAGCCCATCTCAACCTATCTCTTGAGAAGGATTTGAAGACCCTTTTAATTGAGTAGAATTAACACAAAAAGCCTGGAAAGGAAGCCAAGCCATGAACACCCGAGAACAATTCCTGCGGCTCTCTCCTCGTCATCCGTGGATTGGTTGGGGATTAGGAGTCTTTTACTTGATCTGTGCCTGTTTGTCACTGCTGTTGATTCCAATTGGGACAGCGCTAATTTGGATTGCAATGACTAGTCCATTACTGATTATTGCCGATGAATTATGTGCAGCGATAGAAATTAGTAATACCCGAATTATGCGGCGAAGTCCTCTGAGTCCGAGGCTGATTATTCCGTGGGTTGATGTGAAACGAGCTATTTTAGTCTCTAATCGAAAAAATAATCGCTTAGTGTATATTCAAGCCCGGGAACCGTTACGCCATTCTATTTCTTTTAATAGTAAACAGAAAAATTTTAAATCTGGATTGCGTCGAGTTTTTGAAATTGCCGAAGCAAATCGGATGGATATTGAAATTAAAGGATTGTCCCGGCGTCGGGATTGGAAACAGTGGGCTGACTTAGAACATTGAAAAGATTAACCGTAAGGCGTCCTAACCTTGTAGTTCATCGGGCTTTTCCCGCTGACTGGATAAAGATTAAACTCGCACAAGAGTTACCCATCTGCGCCCTAGACAATCAGTGGAATTGAGCGGCGTCTGGCTACCGCTGGAGAAGGTGGACGCTGCTCAATTATTTTGGTTTTTTCGATAAAGATGTGGACGGGATTCTTGCCCTACTTTGAACGAAACAGGTTGTACAGTGGGATAGGGAGTCCGTGAAATTACTTAAAAATTGTTAGAAATCCGAGGGAATGTTAGCAACTCTTGAATTAAGAAAACATAGGTTAAGTTAGGATAGAGAGGTCAGCTTACCCTTAAAGACTAAACATAAGCTAACCTTTTCAACTGTATAAAAAAAGCGGATAAATCACTAGGAGATAGTTGTCAAATTAAGCCAATCACCCAAGAGGAAAATGAGGAAAAGCAAACAGTTAGGAACACCGATGATGGACGATCGCTTAGGGAAATTGGAGGAGATAGGCGCGATCGCCCGGATGATTGGTTGGGGAAGTGCGGATATTCTGACCTATTATCATACCGATGCCGCCGGAAAACTGAAGGTGAGGGAAAAACAAGAAGGTCCCGTCACCAATGCAGATGTAGCAGCGAACGAGTATATCTTGCAAAAATTACGGATTGCCTTTGGCAGTCTGGAGTTTGGGTATCTGAGTGAGGAAAGTTATCACTCCCATGCCAACGGCGATCGCCGCGCACACCAGTGGGTTTGGATTATTGACCCCATCGATGGCACCCGCGCTTATATTGAGCAAAACCCCAATTATGCCGTTCATATTGCCTTAGTTTATGAGGGACAACCCGTTGTAGCAGTGGTGGCAGTCCCTTCAGCGCAGAAATTATATTATGCTCACCGGGGAGGGGGCGCATTTGTGGAAACTCGTTCCGGCGATCGCACCCCAGTCCAAGTCTCCTCACGCGATCGCCTCGAAGACTTATGCTTGCTGACGCGACGGACCCGAAAGGGAGAGAAATTAGACGAACTGTTGCAACGCCTACCCTGCCAAACCCAACAATATATGGGGAGTATCGGGTGCAAAATTGCTGCCATTGTGGAACAGCAGGTTGATGGGTTTATTTCCCTCTCCGGCAGAGGTGCGCCCAAAGATTGGGACTTTGCGGCCCCAGAATTAATTTTGACTGAAGCCGGGGGCCAATTAACCTTTGTAGATGGGACTCCGTTGCGCTATAACCAAAACGATGTGAACCAGTGGGGGTGCGCGATCGCCAGTAATGCTCATTGTCACGACGTGTTATGTCATGAAATCGAGAGAATCTTGGCTACACTCTAAACCCTTCTGTGTCCAGGGTCCCCTTAATGCTGTCCCGATAGGGATGAGCATCGTGAGTTATTCCGGTAATCGATGGGCCATAATTGCATAAAAGGGGTCGCCACCGCCCATACCCATAAACTGCAAGATAGAAGGGAGATCAGACTTGCGGGCGATCGCTTCAGGTTTAGAAAACCCTTCCACGGCCTGAAAGTACCGTTTCACAAGGGCAACGCGAGACCCTTCATTCCCCTCGCGCCATGCTTGAATCGCTTTTTGATAAAACATTCGATTAGAAAAACTAATAATCGCAATGCCACCGGGTTTGAGGATGCGGTGAATTTCGCTAAACACTACTTCGGGATGTTGGATATATTGAACCGAAACCGCATTCAGGACCGCATCAAAACTTTGGTCTTCTAAGGGGAGGTGGGGGTTTTCATTGAGATCTTGGACAAAATAATGATTAAGACGACGGTTTTTAGCCAGTTCCTCTTCATTGAGTCCATGACCTTCCACATGAGCAAAGGGCATCTCTGGGGGCAGATGAGAGACCCAGGAACTCATCATATCGAAGATGCGGCTGTTAGGTTTGAGCCGATCGCGATAGATATGGGTCAGTTGGTCGATGAATCCATCATCCACATGGGTGACGAATCGGGGGTAGGAATAGAACAGGCGATCGTCGGATTCATCGAGTTTCGTGCGTTGGGTCGGTTGTAACAACATAAAAACAAAAGACGGTTAACTTGAATTTATTCTTATTTTAAAAAAAATTAAGAAATATGAAGCATGAGAATCCATCAATTTTTCTGCTACCGGGTTGGGTATCTCTAGGTCCCTAGAGAAGGGACCGATTTGAGAGAGGGGACAGGGACAAGAAACCCGGTTTCTGGACAAAATTTGGGCCCATCAAGCACCAATCTTTGCAGAAACCGGGTTTTAGACCCTTACCGAGACTTTGCCGCCTGGAGGGCGATCGTCAGTTGGTCCGCGATCGCCTTGACATGGGGAGAAAAATTCATGGTGATGTGATTGCCGGTAACCTCATGAATTTCCACCCCATCTGCTGCCAAGTCCAACCAAGCGCGTTCTGGATGCGCCGGAGTAATCGAGTCGCGATCGCTGGCGCGGAAAAAGACAATTCGTCCGGGATAGGGTTGTAATTGATACCGTCGCATCGCCCGAACATTGCGTTTAAACAGGTCCACATAGTGTTGCAGTTCCTGCAAACCAAAGTCGGAAGGCAACCGGATGGAGTCCCGTCCTTGAGTCAGGAAATAACGCAATCGGTCCTCCGGTTCAAGCTGACGGAGGCGATCGCCAGCGATCGGCAAATTGCTACCCACCCCCAGCAAATAACTGAGAATTTGCACCTCATCTTCTTCAAATCCTGCCGGTAATTGTTCAGGACCCGCGCAATCGAAAATCGTCAGCAACTCCACGGTTTCTCCCAACTCCTGGAGTTGTTGCGCCATTTCAAATGCTACAATGCCACCGAAGGAAGCCCCTCCGATGCGATAGGGACCCTGGGGCTGCACTTGACGTAAGGCATCCAGATAATATTCCGCCATTGCGGGAATTTCATCCAAAGGGGCCAATTTCCCATCCAGACCCCGCGCTTGGAGTCCATAAACGGACAGGTTCCCATCCAGTTGGCGGACTAAATCCCGATAGATATAAACATGACCCCCTGCGGGATGAATTAAGAACAAGGGTTGTGTCCCTTCCCCAGAGTGAATGTTCACCAGGCAAGAGGGAAGGGCGGATGGATGATCCAAGGGAGTGGGGGAAAGTTTTGCGATAAAATCGGCTAATTCGGCGATGGTAGGTGCTTCTAACAAGGTATGGTTCGGTAACTCGGTTTGGAAATGGTCCCGGAGTTTGCTGAGAACCTGTACTGCCACAAGGGAATCGCCGCCTAATTCAAAGAAATCATCCTGGATACCCACAGAGGCAATCCCGAGGTACTGTTGCCAAACTGAGGCGATCGCCGCTTCTAGGGAGTTGCGCGGCAGCAGAATTGTCCCTTCGGTATTTTTTGGGGAATTTGGGGACTGGGGAATTGAGTGAGGAGGGGGGGGAACTGGTGGAGATTGGGGGAGTCCGGCAGTTTGAGCGATGAGAATATGTTCTGAAACCGATAAGCTACAAGGTGCGGCGATCGCCTGGACAAATCCATGTTTAGTGAGGGCCTGTTGCCATTGTTCCACGGATAAAAACGCATACAGCGATCGCAATTCCTCTTCTTCAATCCGTTGCAGGAGAGGGAAGGCAACATCAAAGGATAAGTCCCGAGGATTGGTTCCCTCCCACATCATCAAAAAGCCTCCAGGTGCTAACAAAGTTCGCACCCGTTCTAAGGTTTGGCTAAGGTGACGGGTGGCATGGATCACTTGAGAAGCAATGATGAGATCAAAACTCCCCGGAGTATAACCCTGGGTCATCGGGTCTTGGTCGAGATCTAAGACTTGATACTCAACAAAGGGATAGTCCTTAAATTTCTGTTGGGCTTGGTTAACAAACAATAGACCGACATCGGTAAACTTATAGCTTGTGCGGTCTGGCGGGAGTTCTTTGAGGAGGTACATGGTGGCTGAACCGGTTCCCCCTCCGACTTCCAAGATTCGCAAGGTGCGATCGCTGGGCCAGGATTGGACCAACGCTTGGAGTGACGCCGCCATGATTCCTACATAGTAATAGCATTCGGGAGAGTTTTGGTAAACTCGCTGTAATGCCTCAAAGTTAGGTCCGGTAAACAGCAAGTTTAAAGGGTCAGTGGTTCCAGTGAGAATGGCGGCATACCGATCGCCACAGGATTCCACCAATTGTAAGTAATCCGGAGTATCCGTCCATAAGTCGCGCACTTGTACTAGGAGGGATTGAAATGACTCTGGGGAATAGGGAAGCAACTGGATAAACTGCTCTCCCTGTCGTTGTAACTGACCGTGATCCACCAAAGCATTCAGACATCGTGCCAACAACTGTTGATACTGGGGGAGTATCTTAAATTGCTCTAAGAATTGGGACAAGGTATAGCGACTGGTTGGATTCTGAAATGCCCCGAGTTGATGCAATGTCCGGTGAATATAAGCCCGACATAACGTCTCTAACTGCTGTTGTTTATGCAAATAACAGGGGTTATCAAACTCGGAGATACCTTGTTGAGACCGACTTTCAGCCGCCTGAACCATCTGATTCCAAATCAATGGGGTCACGGCGGGGGAGGGTGTTGCAACGGGAGTGAAGAGCTTGTTTTCCGGTTCAATCCAATAGCGTTGGCGTTCAAAAGGATAGGTGGGTAAGGGGAGGCGACTGCGCGATCGTCCGGCATAAACTTGTTCCCAATCTACGGCAACTCCTGCTTTCCACAACTCACCTAATCCGGTGAATAACAGCGTGAGGTCCGATTGTTCATCCTGGGGGTGACGCAGGGATGAGAGAATTAGAGCATTCTTGCCTTTAGCGGGATGCCGTTTCGCCAAGGTGGTTAAACTGCGTCCGGGACCGACTTCCAACAGTCCCCAGGCGGATTCTTGAAACAGGGTTGTTAATCCGTCCGCAAAGCGCACTGTTTGCCGCAGATGTTGCGCCCAATAGTCGGGATTTGTCGCTTGTGAGGGGGTGATCCAAGTTCCGGTGACATTGGAAATATAGGGGAGTTGCGGGGGATTTAGGGTAATCTGTTGCACCGCAGCGGTGAAGGCGGGCAACATTGGGTCCATCATGGGGGAATGGAACGCATGAGAGGTATGCAGAGTGCGACCTTCGATGGCGCGATCGCTGAGTTGCTGTTGCAAGCGTGCGATCGCCTCAACGGGACCGGAGACGACACAATTCCCGGGTCCATTGATTAGGGCTAAAGATAAGTCTGGGGTTAGGAACGGTTGCAGTTCGGACTCGGTGAGAGGAACAGCCAGCATTGTCCCCGGAGGCATTTGCTGCATCAATTGTCCCCGTTTCACCACCAGGGATAAGGCATCTTCCAGGGAAAAGACCCCGGCAATACAGGCGGCGACATATTCACCGATACTATGTCCGATCGCCGCAATGGGTTGGATACCCCAGGACATCCATAATTGAGCTAAGGCATATTCAAGGGTAAATAGGGCGGGTTGTGTGATTGCGGTTTGCTTTAATTGTGCCGTCGCCTCGGCAACGGCGGCATCGGAGGGGTAAAGAATTGCTCGTAAATCTAATCCCATCAGGGGTTGCAGCAGTTGGCAACAGCGGTCTATTTCCGCTTGAAACCGAGGTTGAGTGGCGTAGAGTTCCTGGGCCATCTGGATATACTGAGTACCTTGTCCAGAAAACATGAAGACGACGGGGCGATCGCCTTGGTCCGGGACTGGCGTGATGGGGAAATCCCTTGTTTCTAATTGGGCGATCGCCTCCTCCACGGTTGCTGCTACAACGCTGCGGCGATACGGAAATGCCTTCCGTCCTACGGCCAAAGTATAGGCGACATCGGCTAAATTGACCGAGGGATGAGCGCGTAAATGGTCAGCGAGATTAGCTGTTGCCCGATCCAAGGCTGAGGGCGTTTTGGCAGATAACAGCAGTAAGTGAGGGACAGGTGCGACAGGTGCGGAATCGGGATTTTGCTTGAG
Source organism: uncultured Oscillatoriaceae bacterium (assembly GCA_965650385.1). Lineage (GTDB taxonomy): Bacteria > Cyanobacteriota > Cyanobacteriia > Cyanobacteriales > Laspinemataceae > Laspinema. Next base: position 22,707 of record CBFGOM010000043.1, on the reverse strand, counting down.
TGTGACGGGTGCTTCTTCCAAAATTACATGAGCATTCGTCCCGCCAATCCCGAAGGAACTCACCCCAGCACGACGGGGGATACCATCCGTTTTCCAGTCCGTGAGGGTCGCATTAACGTAGAAAGGACTGGTTTCCAAGTTCAGTTGAGGATTCGGTTGCTGGAAGTGCAGGGAGGGGGGAATCTGTTGATGTTTGAGGGCGAGAACGGTTTTAATTAACCCCGCAATTCCCGCAGCGGTATCTAAATGTCCGATATTGGTTTTCACCGACCCGATCGCACAAAAGCCGGTTTTATCCGTGCGCTGGGAGAAGACTTCTGTCAGAGCAGCGATTTCAATGGGATCACCCAGGGGAGTACCGGTGCCATGTGCTTCAATATAGGTAATCGTTTCCGGGTCTACTTCGGCTAAAGCTTGCGCCTGGGCGATCGCCTCAGCCTGACCTTGGATACTCGGGGCAGTATAACCCACTTTGACCCCGCCATCGTTATTAATCGCTGACCCGCGAATTACCGCATGAATAAAATCCCCATCAGCGATCGCCTCTTCTAAGCGTTTCAGGACAACAATCCCCAATCCATTGCCACTCACTGTTCCTTTGGCATCGGCATCAAATGCTCGGCAGTGTCCATCGGGGGAGAGAATCATCCCCGGTTGATACAAATACCCTTCTTTTTGGGGAAAAGTCATCGCCACCCCCCCAGCTAATGCCATATCACATTCATAGGTCAACAAGCTTTGGCAAGCCCTATTCACCGCCACGAGGGAGGTTGAACAAGCAGTTTGAACGGCTACGCTTGGACCAGTTAGCTTTAGTTTGTAAGACAACTTCGAGGGCAAAAAGTCTTTTTCATTGGCGATGGAAAGTTGATACTCACTAGTACAAGTTTGAATCTGAGGGTTTAAGTATAAGTTCTTAAACAAGTAAGAATTTAATCCCCCACCTGACCCGGCGTACACACCAATCAGTCCGGGATAAAGTTCCGGATTGTACCCTGAATGTTCTAAAGCTTCCCAAGCACATTCTAGGAAAAATCGGTGTTGAGGGTCGGTGATTTCCGCGTCTTTAGGGGTGAAGCCAAAGAAAGCAGCATCAAACCATTCTACATCCTCCAGAATTCCCTTCGCTTTCACATAATTTGGATGGTGAACCTTTTCAGGCGCAAGGGAGGAGGCGAGTAATTCTTCCTCAGAAAAGACCGAAATCGATTCCACCCCGTTGCGCAAGTTGTCCCAAAACTGGTCCAAGGTTTTGGCACCTGGAAACCGCCCTGCCATTCCAATAATAGCAATGCCAGTTAGAGTAGAGTCGAAGCTATTGTCATTATCCATTGTGATATCTCCGGTTCAGTCTGGATTGTTTTTGGCGAGAGAGCGCTTCTTTTTGCTGATGAGCGCGGGAAATTGAGCTATCTGGGTGGCGATCGCCCCTGTCCGGTAACCCTTCTGATTCGTGAGTGAGGGTTGACTGGGGAGCCAGGGAGGAACGCAAATTGACCAACCGTTGTGACAAAGTGGCGATCGTTGGATATTGAAACAGTTCCACCAGGGAGATATCAGCCTTTAGCTGGTCCACCAATAGGCGATGAACCTGGGCCATACTCAAAGAATGTCCCCCTAGGTCAAAAAAGTTATCCTGTATTCCCACTTGTTCGAGTTGTAATACCCCTTGCCAAATTCCGGCGATCGCTTGTTCTATCTCACTCTTGGGCGGCAAATACGGTTCCGTGGAATCCCGGCGATCGCCTGCCGGTTTAGGTAATGCTTTGCGGTTGACTTTCCCATTTAAAGTGAGAGGCAGTGCCTTCAGAAACAGAAAACTTGAAGGCACCATATAAGCTGGGAGATGCTCCCGGAGATAGCGCCGCAGATTCCCCGCATGAGTTCGTTGGAGCAGGTTGGAGAATCCCTGTTGGTCCAACAGTGCCTCAAAAAGTTGCTCAAGTCGTTGCTGGTCAACGGGTGTGAGATGCAAGCGAATTCCCGCTTCCAAACCCTCACCCCAAGCCACCTGTCCAGTCACCCACTCACTCCCAAAAGGGTTCGCAGACTCAAAACGTAGCCGAACCGGAGTACCCGGTTGACAAGGAGACAGTCCCAGTAGTCCTATCCCACTGCGGGAGAGATTTTTACTCTGAACTAGAACCGGGCGATCGCCGGGGAACTCCACCCAACAGTTCCCCGGGTACGGTACGCGATCGGGCATGGAGCGTGAGACAATATAAGCAATCAACCGCTGATCCTGCGGGATATCCTCCCGAACGATCACCGTTGCCGCTTGCACATCCGGGTGTCGCGTCAGCACGGCTTCAATTTCGCCCAATTCAATTCGTAGTCCCCGAATTTTCACCTGATGGTCAATGCGCCCGAGGAATTCCAAATTCCCATCCGGCAAATATCGAGCCAAATCGCCGGTTTTATACAGCCGTGACCCCGGTTCTTCACTAAATGGGTTCGGCACAAAGCGATCGCGCGTCAAATCCGGTCGGTTCAGATACCCTCGCGCCAGTCCATCCCCACCAATATACAATTCTCCCGGAACGCCGACGGGCAACAATTGCATCTGAGCATCCAAAATATAGACTTGAGTATTGGCGATCGCCCGTCCAATCGGCGGAGACTGGTGATTTGGTAGCGCTTCTGCCACCGTCGCACAAACCGTTGATTCGGTCGGTCCGTAAGCATTGAAAAATCGTCGTCCCGTCGCCCACTGAGCGACTAAATCCGCCGAACAAGCTTCTCCTGCCACAATAATCGTCTGCAACGTCTTCACCTCATCCGGAGGCAGCATTGCCAAAATGGAGGGAGGCAAAGTCACCGTCGTAATTTGATACCGGCGGATTTGCTCAACTAACGCTGAAGGGGACAGCAAACAAGCTTTCTGGATTAAATACAGGGTGGCACCAGACATCCACGCCATGAGCATTTCCCACACCGAGGCATCAAAGCTAATCGAGGCAAATTGCAGCACATGACTCTCCGGTGAGAGGTCAAAAAGCTCAATTTGGGCTTGAGCCAAATTACATAACCCTTGGTGTTCCAACATCACTCCCTTCGGTTGCCCTGTGGAACCTGATGTATAAATGACATAAGCCAACTGATCGGACTTCATTCCCAGTCGTGGATTCTCCCGACTCTCTTGGGCAATTGTGCCCCAATCGCGATCGAGACAGACTAACTGCACGCACTGTTCAACAAAGCGCGCACATAAGTCCTCCTGAGTTAACAACAGGCGCACCCCAGTATCTGCTAACATAAACGCCACGCGATCGCCGGGATAGTCCGGATCTAAAGGCAAGTAAGCACCTCCCGCCTTTAAAATTCCCAAAACGCCAATCACCAATTCTAAAGAACGCTCCACACATAACCCCACCAGCACCTCCGGTCCGACCCCGAGAGTTTGCAAGTGATGTGCGAGTTGATTCGCCCGTTGGTTCAGTTCCCGATACGTGAGTTCTTGGTCCTCAAAGACCACCGCGATCGCATCGGGAGTCTGGTTCACTTGCGCCTCGAATCGCTGGTGAATACAGTCCGTTCGCGGATAATCCACCTCGGTTTGATTCCACTGGAAAATTTGTGCCCGTTCTTGAGGCGTAATCAGGGAGAACTCACTAATCCGATGTTCGGGATGGACAACAATCTCTTCGAGTAACGTCTGAAAATGACCGATCGCCCGGGCGATGGTTTCCCCATCAAACAAGTCCGTATTATATTCCCAATACCCGAAAAGTCGGTCGTCTCGTTCTTCCAGTTGAACAGACAGATCCAGTTTTGCTATCTCTAGATCGACATCGAGTTGGCTAATCGTCCACCCCTGATCATTGGCTGGCATGGGGGATTCTAGGACAAACATGACTTGAATTAAGGGATTTTGACCCTCCACCCGTTCCGGCTTTAATTGGCTGACCAAGTACGAAAAGGGGACCTCTTGATGAGCGTAAGCATCCAAACAAACTGCCTCGACCCGAGGGAGCAATTGTCGCAAGGTTGGATTGTCTGAGAGGTTGCTTCGCAGAACGAGGGTGTGGAGAAAATACCCCATTAAATTCTCAATTTCAGGGCGATCGCGACCCGCTGTCACAGTCCCCACACAGATATCTTCCTGTCGGGTATAGCGGTAAAGCAATATCTTGAATGCTGTCAGCAATAGGGTAAATAAGGTCACCCCTTCCTTTAAACTCAGGGCCTTGAGTCCCTCGGTCAGGGGTTGCGACAGCACCAGATATTGTTTCGCCCCCGCGAATGTGGCGGATCCGCGATGGGGTCGGTCGGTCGGCAGTTGTAGGGTTGGCAAATCCGCAAGCTGCTGCTTCCAGTAGGCCATCTGTTGCTCCAAAATGTCCCCCTGTATCGCTTCTCGTTGCCAAACCGCAAAGTCAGCATATTGTAGGCTTAATTCTGGTAGAGGAGAGGGTTTCCCACGGGAGAACGCGGGGTAAAGTGCTGCCAGTTCCGGCAACAACACCTCATACAAAGAAACCGCATCCATAATAATGTGATGCAGGGTCAGAAATAATCGGTAGTCGGTTTCTCCCAGTTGGATGATGGTCCCTCGCAGCAACGGACCTTTGCTCAAGTCAAAGGGGTCACTGCCTTCTGCCTTGGCTATCTCTATCGCTTTCGCCTCCCGTTGCCACTCAGGCAGTTCTTGTAAGTTAACTACACTCAGGGGCAGTTTTAGGGGCGGATGAATGACTTGAACCGGCTGTCCATCTACCGCTTGAAATGTGGTTCTGAAGATCTCATGACGCCGGATGATCTCGTGAAAACTGCGCTCTAGGGCTTCTACATCAATCGGTCCGCCCAGATATACCGTTACGGGTTCGTTGTATATCGGAATCTGGGGTTCCCATTGATGCAAAAACCACAGTTGCTCTTGAGCAAAGGAGGTGGGTAACTGGCGATCGCGCGCAACGGGAGCGATCGCTCCCCCTTGCCACCCTAATTCCTCTTTCCGCAAGGTTTCCAACTGTTTCGCCAGTTGCGCCACTGTTGGCCCATTAAACAGGGCTCGCAGGGGTAAATTACAGTGAAATGCTTCCCGGACCCGCGACACAATCTGGGTCGCCAGCAGAGAATGCCCCCCCAATTCTAAGAAGTTATCATGCACCCCCACCCGTTCCACATTCAGCACTTCAGCCCAGATGTCTGCTACCACTTGCTCAATGGGGGTACTGGGTGTACTGACATTCTCCTCCGCTATCCATGCATTGCCTTTAGGTTCCGGTAGCGCTTTGCGATTCACTTTCCCATTCGGAGTTAAAGGGAAATGATCCAAGAATACAAAGCTGGACGGGACCATATATTCGGGCAGCTTTTCCCCGAGGAACCGGCGCAAATTCCCCGAAACCGTGCGCTGCCACAGGGTATAAAATCCAGCGGTTTCTAACAGATGATTAAAACTCGTAGCGACGATCGCCTGTTCCTCGGGGTTTAATTTGAACTGAATCCCCGCTTTCTTCCCGTGACACCAGGCAATCTGTCCCGAAAACCAACAGGGTTCAGAACGCCCCGGTAACCGCACCCAGAGGCGAATCCATTGCTGGGGTTGCCAATGTTCAGGCACTCCCACCACCGCCATGCCCCCCTTGGAGAAGTCTTCTGTCTGAATCGAGACGGGGTGTTGATGTGCATCTTCTGCCAACGCATCACTCAGGTAAGGCAGGCGATCGGGCATGACGGTACTAAGGATATAAGCGACCAAGCGTTTGCTGCCTGGGACATCTTCGCGTGCAATCACCACCGCTTGACGGATATCGGGATGTTGGTTGAGGACGGCTTCGATTTCCCCTAGTTCAATGCGGAACCCGCGAATTTTGACCTGATGATCCATCCGTCCCAAAAACTCGATCATCCCATCGGTTCGGGTACTGCCCAGATCTCCAGTACAGTAGAGACGCTCCCCAGTTCGAGGATGGGTAATAAACCGGGACTGGGTTTTGACTTCATCGCGCCAGTAACCCCGCGCTAATCCCATCCCACCAACATAAAGCTGTCCCGGAACTCCTTCCGGACAGGGTTCTAACGCTTCATCTAAGATGTAGTAACTTTGGTTCCTCATCCCCCGTCCGCAGGGAATACTTTTCCAACTGGGGTCAATGGTTTCGATGGGATAAAGAATTGACCAGATTGACGCTTCTGTAGCCCCCCACAGTCCAATCACTTGAACCCCGGAAACCCAGGCTTTGATGCGGTCCGGCAAGCTCAGAGGAATTGAATCACCGCTTAACATAACCACCCGCAACGAGGCCGGAACGGGGTCCAATGGGCCCGAGGAGGTATCTAGGACCATTTGCATCAAGGCGGGTGCCGAGTTCCAAACCGTAATCTGTTCTTGAACCAGGACCTCGGCCCAATATTCAGGGTCTGGGGTGGGTGAAGGGTTGGGGATGACAACAGTTCCACCGGTGATTAACAGGCCGAAGAGATCATAAACTGATAGGTCAAAACAGACGGAACAAACGGCTAATAGGCGATCGCCTGGACCAATGTTAAAGCGATCGTTGATATCCACCAGGGTATTGAGGACGGCCCCATGCTCGATCGCCACCCCTTTCGGTTGCCCTGTGGAACCCGACGTGTAGAGAACATAGGCGAGGTGACTGGGTTTCACCGGGGTGACTGGATTTTGGGTGCTAAAGGTGGCAATCTTGGCCCCCGCTTGATCCAAGGAAATCACCTGTGCTTGATGGGGTGGCAGAGAGTCCCCCAGTTGGCGATCGGTGATTAAAAACCGCGCTTGGCTATGCTCTAACATATAGCCCAGTCGGTCTCGGGGATAGCTGGGATCCAGGGGAAGATAGGCCCCCCCAGCTTTGAGAATCGCCAAGAGTCCGACTCCCATCTCAAGGGAGCGATCGAGACAGATAGCGACCAGCACCTCTGGCCCCACGCCCAAACTGATCAGATAATGGGCAAGTTGGTTGGCTCGATGGTTCAGTGCTTCGTAAGTTAAGGATGCCCCTGCACAGAGGATAGCGGCTGCTTCCGGAGTAGACTCGACTTGCACCTCAAATTGTTGATGAATACACCCTGTTGTCTGCGATTTGCTCATGTTATGTTGCCTTAGCCTGGTTAAGGATTCCCCTTCATCAAACCTTCCCCTTGGCGATCGCAAGGCATTGATTTTTTAACATAATCCTGAGTATTTTCCCTTAAATTCTGTGGATTTATCCCTAAAAATTAAGGACTGACTCATCATCAGTAGTCGCCATCCTGATTGGAAATTAAGGCGAGGAATTGGTTCATCCCGGTTTCGGAAACCAGAGGAATAACCACGGGTTATCAGCCTCTAGCCCTCGGTAAAACTACTTAAATTTATTCCTAAACGGGATCAAAGTGGGATTCAATGGAAAAAATCAACGCCTCCCTAAAAATACTGATGGGGCTGATTAATGCCCTGAATGATTGGGGAATGTTATAAACTTCATGTTTCCCTATTGCTCATAAAAATTAACAGGTCATTAAAATTTAGTATTTTTTTACCCTTGACAAAAAATGAAAATAATTTTATTATTAAAAATTTATTAAAATGAATAAATCCTGTGTCTACATCCAAAATTGCTCCAAAATAGCAAAGTTTGAATGCAGACAAAAGCGCTAGGAATAGCTTATTCAGGGTCTTTGACCCCTGTTATCCTACATCCGAGTGTCAAACCGATCTTATACGGAATTGGGTTGTGATCCTAAATCCCATTGGTAAAGGGCTGAAAAACCCTGCACCCGTTGACGGGTGAGGGTTTTTGCTATCCGGTTGTACCTGCCCTTGAATGGTTGATTCCCCTTTGCTCTCCACCCTGCATGGCGGTGGGTGTTTACAGAGCGATCGCCGCCGAATTTTGGCTAAGAAGGGGTCCCCTTAAGTTACGACAAGGATGGAACACAGAGTTGGAGAGGAATAGCGATCTCGAATTCGGATCCTTCTCCCAAGGTTGAATGACAGTCCAGGTGGCCCCCGTGTTTTTCCACCACAATTTGATAACTGATGGACAACCCGAGACCCGTCCCGGATCCTACGGGTTTTGTGGTAAAGAATGGGTCAAATAGTTTAGAGAGTACCTCATCCGTCATCCCTGTGGCATTATCAGCAATCCGAATCAAGACATGATCCGGCGCCATACTCGTAGAAATCCGAATCACGGGTAGGGAGTCGGGACTCATGGGAACAGATAAATTCCCCTGACTCTGTTTTCGCTCTTTTTCCTCTAAGGCATCGATCGCATTACTGAGGATATTCATAAACACTTGGTTGAGTTGACCCGCATAACAGGTAATCAAGGGTAAGGGGCCATAATTTTTCTCTAAGGCGATCGCTCGGCATCCCGGTTTTTCTTTAAGGCGATGGCGCAAAATTTCAACGGTACTCTCAATTCCTTCATTAATATCTACCTCTTTGAGGTCCGCTTCATCGAGGCGGGAGAAGTTGCGCAGCGATCGGACAATCTGCCGAATTCGCTCTGCTCCCACCTGCATAGACATCAAAATTTTAGGGAAATCCTCCTTAAGAAACTCTAATTCAATTTCATCAACTCGATCTAGAAGTTCTTCCGTCGGTTCCGGATAAGTCTCTTCATAGAGTTCTAGGAGGTTCAGTAAATCTTGGAGATACTCCCCTCCATGAATGAGATTCCCATAAATAAAGTTAACGGGGTTATTAATCTCATGGGCGACCCCCGCCACCAATTGTCCGAGACTTGACATTTTCTCAGTTTGAATTAATTGAGTTTGGGTTTCACGGAGCTTTTTCAACGTTTGTTGCAGATCTTCATTTTTACCCTGCAACTCAAACGTTCTTTGAGCCACTTTTTCTTCTAACGTATGATTAGACTCCTCTAACCGCTCTTTTGCGCCCATGAGTTCAGTGGTTGCCGCTTCTAAGTTGGCATAAAGTCTGGCATTTTTAATGGAAATTGCAATCTGAGAACAGAGCATTTTCAAGACTTCAACCCGGTCCTCAGTAAAGGCATTGCTGGTCTGGTTGTTTTCCAAATACAGCATCCCAATCAAATTACCTTGATTGATAATGGGGGTACATAGCAGCGATTTAGGCTGAGTTTGAATGATATAAGGATCTGCAATAAATCGCCCTCGTTTGGCCGCATGATTTAAGACAAGAGTCTCCCGGGTGCGACTGACATAAGTTAACAGGGATACGGGAACATAAGTGCTGTTTTGGAAGGGGGTGTCTAATCCCAGAATGATCTCCAGTGGATCAACGCTTCCCCGAGCTTCCACATAAAGTTTCTGACCCTTTTCTAAAATGAAGCAGCCCGTTTGAGCACCGGCACTTTCCATGACAATTTGCAGAAGTTTTTCCAGCAAATTATCGAAAATTATTTCATCCGCTAGGGTTTGAGAGGCTTTCATAACCGTTGCCAAATCAAGCGCACCCGTAGTTAAATTGGTGGTTGAAGTGGTGGTATGAGTGCTTTCGGTGCTGTTGGCTTCTCGAACTCGTTTGGGGGATAAGAGATGGGGATAATGCAATTCTAATTGCTGAACTTTGGCAGTTGCACCCCACCGCAGATATGCTGCATAAGCATCAACTAAATAAACTTGGGCAATTTTAGAGCGACCTAGGTTAAAATAAAACTCAGATGCCCGTTCATTGGCGATCGCTTCATCCTGGAGATACTCGTGGTCTCTCGCCGAGGCGATCGCACAGTCATACCATTCCATCGCTTCAGGGATTCGGCCCAAAACTCGTGCTTTTTCCGCTTCTACTAACTCATATTTATGCTGGAAGTTATCCGGCGCATACCGGGCCCATTGTTGCATTTTTTGCTGATTCTCTTCAACCTGTTGCAACATTTTCAGTTGATTTTCTGGCTCAACTAAAGAATACGCACCCAGCAAGGATAGAGAATAGTAAAAGTTATGAATAGCCACCACCAGCATACCCATAACACTTCCTTGATACGGCAGACCTGATTCTGCATAAGCTACCGCTTCTTTGGGATTGTTAAACAGGTAAACCAAATGAGTATTTGCCAAATAAAGATTAAACAATAAAATCTTTGAGTTAGATTCAATCAAGCCTTGAATAATCTCCGGTTGATTGAAGTGTTCCCCAGTTAATTGACTCGACTCACTGGGAAGATAGTCCGCAGTAATTTTATGGGTAAATTGCCTCCAAATTTTTAGGTAATCAATTCCATACAGTTGCTTCACTTTCAAAGCAAACTTGAAATATTTGGCTTGCTCTTTTTTAACAAAATCTAAGGGCTGACCGCTCAAAACGAGTCTCAAGCAATAAGCCACAATATGATAGATAGAATATTCTAAATCTCCCACTTCCAAGCCTTGGTTTAGCCCTTCGATAAAGAATGAATTATTGGTCATCAACGGGTCTTTCCAGGGCTTGATTCCTTCATCAAATAGATTATAAACCTTGCATTTGATTGGCTTGGCATTGAGGGCATCTACAAGCTGAATCGCCATTCTTCCCGCCGCATATCCAGCGTCAATATTCGTCAGGGTAGCGCAAAGCAGCCAGCCATATATGGCATAAACATAAGGGGATAACTCTGAATACCCATGTTCAACACAGAGATGAACTTGGGTGAATACAATTAAAGGACCTATCTCCGGTTTGCTAATCAATGAAGCGGGAATAATGGCTACTAGCAGGCGTAAGGCAGCCTGTTTGTTAGGGTCGGTCATTTTGGGCAGATTTTCCAAACTTGTCCAAGTCGGCAATTCAATCGCCCACTGACCATCCCGAGGAGCTTCTAACAGGGCAACCCCTAACTCAGCTATTCCATTTAGCCCCGTTTCGACTGCTTTAAGCATCTGGTTTTGGGCGATCAATAATTGGATTTGTAGCTCATAGACTTTGACGCGATCAAGTAACTCAATTTTTTTCGCTAATAAGCTCTCAGTTAGGTTTTTCGCTTGAGAATAGTTCGTGTTTAAATATTCAGCTTCGGCAGCTTCTAACTGAAGATCTACGCTTAAATGATACTCTTCTTGCCAGCTATTTGCCTCTAGCAGTTCCATCCCAAAGGTTAAATATTGGGCGGCAGTTTCATAGGCAGTTGCTTCCTTGGCTTTATGACCCGCCATCAGATTTAAGCGGGCTAGTTCTATAGGGGCGATCGCCTCGGACTGGAGGAATTCGCCGTCCCTCGACCCGTCGCCTCCAATTAATTCCACCCCCCGATTTAACTGATTGACAATATCAAAGATATTCGCCTCAATTTCATCGGGTCCAATTTGGTCTAATAACTGTTGACCTAGTTTGAGATGGGTGAGCTTTCTTTCTGCTTCTGGAATCAAAGAATAAGCGGCTTGCTGAACGCGATCGTGTAAAAATTTATAAGTGATAGATTGAGAATAAGAATGAGCCTCGGGTGAGCTAATTGGGTCTAAATCGGGATGATCACTGGGGCGATCGCCCATTGCCAAAGTCATTCCAGATCCGTCACTCATGGGAAGAATTAATCCCACTTGTAGGGCGTTCCACAACTGAGCCGCCGTAGTTGACTCAGATTGGTTCGTGGCGATCGCCAGGACATCTAAAGTAAACCGATTCCCAATACAAGCTGCTACTTTTAACACCTCTTGAGTTGATTTTGAGAGCTTTTGAATATTTCGCGTCATCAACTCCACCACATTCAAATCCGTAATCCCCCGGCTTTGAATTTGCTCAATATCCCACTGCCAAATTCCCTCATGATAATCAAAAATTAGCAACTGATCATCATAAAGAGATTGGAAGAGTTGAGTTAAGAAAAAGGGATTTCCTTGAGTTTTATAGCAGAGTAAATCCGCCAAAGATTTGACTTTTGCCTCATCTTCCCGCAAGGTATCCGCGACTAACCCCTGAACGTGAATCTTATCCAAATTTTGTAGTGCCAATTGATGCACCACCGTTCCGGCTTTTTTCAGTTCTTCTACCGTAATCATCAAAGGATGGGTGGCATCCACTTCATTATCCCGATAGGCAATTAAAGCCAATAAATACTGACTATCCAGATCCGTAATCAGTAATTCCAGTAACTTCAGGGAGGCAGCATCTACCCACTGCAAATCATCCAAAAACAACACTAACGGATGTTCCGGTTGGGTAAACACCTGCACGAACTGCTGAAATACGCGATGAAATCGATTTTGCGTTTCCATCGGGGGAAGAGTAGGCACCGGAGGCTGTTTGCCAATAATCAATTCCACTTCAGGAATCAGCTCAATAATGACTTGAGCATTCGCACCTAATGCCTCTAACAATTTCTCCCGCCATGCCTCAACTCGGGCTTGGGTTTCTGTCAAAAGCTGACGCACTAAATCAGAAAAAGCTTTGACAATTGCGGTATAGGGAATATTGCGCTGTAAGGGGTCAAACTTGCCTTCAATAAAATATCCCCGACATTGCACAATCGGTTTATGGACTTCATTGATAACACTGGTTTTTCCAATCCCGGAATAACCAGAAACCATCACCAATTCTACGTTGCCTTTACGGGTTTTTTCAAAAATAGAGAGCAGGTTTTCAACTTCTTTTTCCCGACCATATAGCTTTTGAGGAATGAAAAATCGTCCCGATTTATCCTGCTTTCCCGCTTGAAAATTGGTGATTTCTCCAAAATAAATGAGTTGATTTAAACAAATTTCTAAATCAACCTTCAGCCCTTGAGCACTTTGATATCGCTCTTCAGCGGTTTTCGCTAAAAGTTTCATGACGATATTTGAAACCGCTTCAGGAATCTCAGGATTTAACTGATGGGGAGGGAGAGGCTGTTTGGCAATATGGGCATGAATTAGTTCTAACGGATCGTTGGTCAAAAAGGGAAGTTGACCCGTCAGCATTTGATAAAAGGTGACGCCTAAAGAATAGAAATCACTTCGATAGTCGATCGCCCGATTCATCCGCCCCGTTTGCTCCGGGGACATATAGGCGAGGGTCCCTTGGAGTGAATTCGGGTTGGCGATCGCTTGGTGCTCTCGATTCAGCCGCGAGGCAATACTAAAATCACTGAGTTTAACCTGTTTGGTAACCGGATGAATAATAATATTTTGAGGCTTGATATCCTTATGAATAATATGATTGCCATGCAACTGTTCCAGGACATCTGCCAGTTGAATGCCAATGTTTAAAACATCTCTAACATTCAGGGTTTGACTCGCCAAAAATTCATTAAGATCCTTACCCCCAAAATCTTCTAAGACTAAAAAAAGCTTATTTTCAAACTTTTCTAGTTCATAAGCTTTAATTGCTCCTTTTAAATCCAAGAATTTAGAAATCTCATATTCTTGTTTTAAATTAATAACCTCTTTCAGGCTGGGATGCTCATTTTTTAAAATTTTTAAAATAACTGGGGTTTTATCTAAGGTACTCTGACCTCGATAGACTACTGTATCCTGACCTTCATAAATTTTTTCTAGCCTCTTATATTTAGAAATAGTATTCATAATTTTTGATCCAATCTTAGAGAAGGGGGGGATTTTAAACGTTTTTCACCTGATTTTGTTCGGCCCTGCCCTATTCTGCGATCCAATGGAGACACCTTTCGCCACAAATAATTAGCCGATCACAAGTCATAGAGGATGGTACAGTTAACTTTGCCTTCTAGGGTGTAGGTACAAGGCAGGGAATACCAACGGGGTTTTTTAACAAGATTTCTGCTAATTAGTCACAAGTCAGGGCTAAAAGCCCATTTTTTCTCCTTGGTATTTAAGAGTGTGTCAACGCCCTAGCGTAAATTTATTATTTCAAGAATCCCCTTTTTTGTCTATGATGAAAATACGGATTTTTATAATTTCTTCTCCACTAAACTATAAACTTGCGCCAGTCAAGAAACCAAAGCGGCACATTGCAAAATTATTTCCCGCCGATGGGCGTTGGCTCCAGGGGTTGGGGGGAAAGCCTGTCTGAGCCTGCGCTGGTGGGTTTCCTCGACCAACGCCTCACCTTTGAGAATGGGGTTGTGATTTTGCCAACCGAAAGCCCAATTTAGAACTCATCCTTTTAGTAGTAGTCTTGGCAAGGTAGGGTCCAAACGATTCTCCTGGAGGACTGTACCTGCAAAGGGAATCACAGCTTGTCAGAAAAAATCAGTTTCAATCTATCCCAAACTGGGGAAACCTAATCCAGACTTCAAGGTTTTGTATCAATAGACGACTTGCAGCGTTGTCTAAACTTCTATGTGAATCAACCTTTTATTCCGTTGGCTTCCCTGTTGATAAGGGGGAAGGGAGGAAAATTTGACCCAGGCTTGGGGCGATCGCTCATGGAATAGACCTTTTGCAAACAAAGATTGCTTCCCCCAACCCCCGGATTAACGCCCATCGGCTTTTTGGAATTTTGCCAGAAGGATAATGAAAGTAAGAGGGCTAATATTTTGACAGAAGCAACTCCCTGATTGACAAACAGGGAACCCTAAAACCACTTTAATTTTTGGGGAAAACTAGCAAAAATCTGTGGAAAACTAATATCAATCTGTGGAAAACCACCCATTTTTTAACGGAGATTTCTAGGAGAGGTTGTCCTGTGGATCGCCAAGTCCACCAATCATTCACGGGGTTCAGGAGAGTCCGGCGCATAGCTAATCTCTGGGGATTGATATCTCGGCGGTTCAATGTGAATCAAAATCCGGGCCGGGGAAAATCGCCCTTGTAAACGCGCTTCCACTTCTTCGGTGATGCTATGAGCCGTTTCTACATCATTGGCACTAACAATCAGATGCATCTCAATAAAAACCTGACGTCCAACCACTCCGCGAGAGGCAATATTATGACAGTTGATAACCCCGGGAACTTGCATGGTAATTTCGTGAATCGCTTCCGGGGCGATCGCCATGCGATCCACCAACCAAGGCAAATTATCCCCCAACACTTCCCACCCACTTCTAAACACCAACAAGGCCACAGGAAAGGCTAACATCACATCCACCCATTGCAACCAAGGCCAGCGATCGGCAAACGTAATCGCTATTAACCCCGCCATCACCACAATTGTTACCCAAACATCGCTCATAGTATGTTTGGCATCGGCAATCAGAATACTGCTCCCAATTCGCCGACCCACAGTTCGTTCATAGAAGGCGACAAAAATATTGATTCCCAAAACAATCAGCAAAATCCAGAGGTCCTGGGGGGAAACCTCCACTAGATCTCCATTTCCAAAGAAAATACGCTCGATCGCACTGCTGAGAATTTCAAAACAGGCTACCCCCAAAAACGCCGCAATTCCCAAGGCCCCCACTGCATCAAACTTTTGATGTCCATAAGGATGTTCGCGATCGGGATGGGGAGAGGCGAAATGATTTGTCACCAAACCCAAAATATTATTGGCACTATCGGTCACACTATGCAACGCATCAGCCAACAAACTCAGGGAACCCGTCAAGGTCCCCACCACCGCTTTAATTCCCAACACGACCAAATTTAAGCCCAGGGTAATCAAGAGTACCCGGCGAACTTCAACCCGATTATCTGTAGCCACGGATCTTTCCTTATGCAACCTACAAAAATTGTAGGGCATTGGGTTTCTTTGCCAGTTGACAGATCGCAATGTCCCCCTTCCCCCTTACCATAAAGAAACCGAATATTAAAAGTAGATCCCTCATGTCTGGTTCTCAACTCACCCTAAATTTAGTCGAGGGTTCCGTCTCGTTTCGGTTCTCTCCCGAAGCAGCGCGGGACTTGCAGACGGCCATCAACGACCTGATGCAACAGCTTAAAGCGGTGGCATCGAAAGCAACCCCCGGTGCCACTTCCGGCAAACCTACCCCCCAGAAACCAATGGAATATCGGTCCACTGGGGATGTGTTTTTAGAAATTTTCTGCAATCCCAATATTTACCCCACTCCCTTTGCCGCCAAGGTACTGATTACCCTGCGCGACGATCGCATTCGCCTGAGTACCGAAGCGGAACTCACCCGTTTGGTGGAGGACCTCAATTTGTATTTAGAACAGGTGAGTTAATCCAGTTGAGTCTAAACAGCCGCTTGGGGAAAAACTGAAAAACTACCAAGGCGATCGCCTCCCAAGCTTTCCAAACCCCGCCCTTAACCTTCCCGTCGGAACTCATGAATTTTTCAACGCAGTAGAGTCGATGCAAGTCGTTATTCTAGCAGGGGGTCTAGGTACTCGCCTCGCTGAACAAACCGAAGTCAAACCTAAACCCTTAGTTGAAATTGGGGGCCGACCTATCCTGTGGCATATCATGAAACTTTATGCCCACTATGGGTTGAAGGAGTTTTTTATTGCCTTGGGCTATAAAGGGGAAGCCATCAAGCGTTATTTCCTAGATTACTATCCTCTCAATGGAAATATGACCGTGAATCTGACCCAAGGTCAGGTTCATATTCATAACAGTGAATCAGAAGATTGGACTGTCAATTTGATTGAAACCGGACTCAATACCCTCACTGGAGGACGAGTCAAGCGCTTACAACCTTGGTTGAAAAATCAACCCTTTATGGTTACTTATGGCGATGGAGTTAGTAATATTAATCTGCAACAATTATGGGATTTTCATCGTTCTGAGGGACGACTAGCCACCTTGACTGCAGTTCGCCCTCCCGCCCGATTTGGGGGGATTATTTTTGAGGGGAATTTGGTGGCAAAATTCACCGAAAAACCCCAAATTGGTGAAGGGTGGATTAATGGAGGATTTCTGATTTTAGAACCGGGAATTTTTGAGTATTTAGAAGGCGATCAAACCAGTTTGGAAGCGGAAGGATTGGAACGGTTAGCAGAAGCGGGTCAGTTAGCCGCTTATCGCCATGATGGCTTTTGGCAATGTATGGACACATTGCGCGATGTGCGGCTGTTAGAAAGTTTGTGGGAAGGGGGAAATCCACCTTGGAAGGTATGGGATTAAATGCAAAGGGCGATTCTGGTTCCACGATGCTACGCGATCGCCGGTTTTGGCAGGATCGTCCGACTTTGATTTCAGGGGCCACCGGCCTTGTGGGAGGTTGGGTGGTCAAGCAATTACTGGACTTAGGCGCAGATGTGGTTTGTCTGGTTCGGGATTGGGTTCCTCAAAGTGAACTGGTCCGCAGTCAGGGAATTGAACAGGTCAAAATTGTTCGGGGGAATATTCAGGACCAATCGCTATTAGAACGGGTGATGGGAGAATATGAAATTGATACAGTCATTCACTTAGCAGCCCAAACAATTGTAGCGATCGCTAACCGTAATCCCATCTCTACTTTTGAGGCAAATATTGCCGGTACTTGGTCACTTTTAGAAGCTTGCCGTCATAGTCCAACAGTGAAGCAAATTGTCCTCGCTTCATCGGATAAAGCCTACGGCGAAGCCCAGCAACTCCCCTATAATGAAGAGACTCCTTTAATAGGTCGTCATCCCTATGATGTCAGTAAATCTTGTGCGGATTTAATCGCCCAAGCCTATGCTAAAACCTATGATTTGCCTGTGGCAATTACCCGGTGTGGTAACTTTTATGGGGGCGGGGATTTGAATTGGAATCGCATCGTCCCGGGAACAATTCGGTCAGTCTTACGAGGCGCTCGCCCTATTATTCGTTCCGACGGTCAGTATATTCGAGATTACTTCTATGTAGAAGATGGGGCTGCCGCTTATCTTCTCCTGGCAGAAGAACTAGCGCATAACCGAGATTTACGGGGTCAAGCCTTTAATTTTTCCACAGAAACTCAAGTCACCGTCTTAGAATTAGTCGAGCAGATTTTAACCTTAATGGGTTCAGATTTACAACCCGAAATTCGAGGGGAAGCCTCTAATGAAATCCGCTATCAATATTTAAGTGCATATAAAGCTAAAAAAATGCTAAATTGGCATCCGTTATTTTCGCTGCAAGACGGATTAGAACGCACAATTGATTGGTATAAAATATTTTTAGGAGTGGGCAGATGAGTGGTTTATTGAATCCCTGTCGGTCCTGTGGAAAAACCGGCTTACAATTGATTCTATCTTTAGGTGAAACTCCATTAGCCAATCGGTTACTCACCGCTGACCAACTTAAGGAACCGGAACCGAAATATCCCCTAGATTTGGCCTTCTGTCCCCATTGTACGTTAGTTCAAATTACCGAAACGGTGCCGCCTGAGCAACTGTTTCGGGAGTATGTCTATTTTTCTTCATTTTCCGATACCGTGTTGGAAAATGCCCAAACAATTGCGAGTCAGTTAATAGGCGATTGCTACTTATCCCCCGAGAGCTTGGTCATAGAAATTGCCAGCAATGATGGCTATTTGCTTCAAAATTATCATCAACAAGGAATTCCCGTCCTGGGTATCGAACCAGCGGTCAATATTGCCACCGTTGCCCAAAATCAGCGAGGAATTCCTACCTTAAGTGAATTTTTTGGAAAATCCCTCGCCCAACAACTCAAACAACAGGGCAAACAAGCGGATATCATTCATGCTAATAATGTCCTCGCCCATGTTCCCGATTTGAATGGCTTTGTTGCAGGGATTAATATCCTCCTCAAAGAACAGGGTACAGCGGTAATTGAGGTTCCTTACCTTAAAAAATTAATTGATGGAGTCGAATTTGATACCATCTATCATGAACATCTCTGTTACTTTTCTTTAACCGCCTTGGACTGCTTATTTCAGCGACAGGGATTAGTTATTATCGACGTTGAAGAACTTCCGATTCATGGGGGGTCATTACGGATATTTGTAGAAAAAGAAAGAACGGGAATAAATCGGCGATCGCCTCAAGTTATCGCCCTACTCGAACAGGAAAAAAAATGGGGCGTTCATCAGTTAGAGTTTTACCAACATTTCAGAAAAAATGTTGAAGAGTTGCGCCAGAATCTGCTCAATCTTCTAGCCGAATTAAAAAATAAAAACCAAACCCTTGCCGTTTATGGAGCCTCCGCTAAAGGCAGCACTTTACTCAACTATTTTGGTATCGATAAACATTTCCTTGATTTTGTTGTAGACCGTAGTCAAATCAAGCAAGGTCGATACACCCCGGGGACTCATTTACCTATTTATCCTCCCGAAAAGTTACTAGAAGCCATGCCCGATTATGTCCTACTTTTAACCTGGAATTTTGCAGACGAAATTCTCAAGCAACAAGCGAAGTATAGGCAGAACGGGGGTCGCTTTATTTTGCCTATTCCTGAAATTAAAATTTTATAATCAGCTAGTCAAACACGAAAAAACATCCATGATTTTCACCGAAACAAAATTAGAAAGCGTATGGATTATTGAACCGGAACACTTAACAGACAACCGGGGATTTTTTGCTCGAACTTGGTGTCAGCGAGAATTTGAGGACCGAGGGTTAAATTCCACCCTTGTTCAATGCAATATCTCCTTTAACTCCAAGTCAGGAACCCTACGCGGGATGCATTATCAACTCCCTCCTCATGGCGAAACCAAATTAGTCCGATGTACTCAGGGGGCAATTTATGATGTAATTATCGATATGCGTCCTACATCCCCCACGTTTACCCAATGGGTTGGGGTAGAACTTACCGCAGAAAACCACCGGATGCTTTACATTCCCGACGGATTGGCTCACGGATTTCAAACTTTAGTGGATCAGACTGAAGTCTTTTATCAAATGTCAGAATTTTATCATCCAGAAAGTGCAAGAGGAGTGCGATGGAATGATCCAGCATTTGGGATAAAATGGCCGACTACCAATCCCTTGATTATTTCGGATAAAGATAGCAGTTATGCAGATTTCGTGAAATGAAAAAAGTTCTAGTAACCGGAGGCACAGGCTTTATCGGCCAGCATTCTTTACCCTTTTTATTAGACAAAGGGTATGAGGTTCATGCAGTTTCTTCTCAACCCATCAATTCATGTCATTCAGAAGTGCATTGGCATCAAGCTAATCTGCTAGAATCAGCAGAGGTATCCCGGTTAATGTCCCAAGTTAAACCCAGTCATCTATTACATTTTGCTTGGTTTGCGGTCCCCGGAAAATACTGGACTGCTTTAGACAATTTTCAGTGGCTACAGGGGAGTTTAAGTTTATTACAAGAATTTACTCGATATGGAGGAGAGCGAGTGGTAATGGCTGGGACCTGTGCCGAGTATAATTGGGACTATGGATATTGTTCCGAAAAGGTGACACCTTTAGTCCCTAAAACCTTGTATGGAGTCTGTAAAAACTCCCTCCAGAGTTTGTTGAATGTTTATGCTCAACAAACGGGAATCAGTAGTGCTTGGGGACGAATATTTTTTGCTTATGGACCTCATGAATATGGCGATCGCCTTGTTCCTTCGGTCATCCGTTCCCTGTTACAAGGAAAAACAGCATCTTGTTCCCACGGTAAGCAAATGCGAGATTTTCTCTATGTTGAAGATGTAGCTGATGCCTTTGTTAGTTTGTTAGACAGTCCGGTTTCTGGTGCGATTAATATTGCATCCGGTCAACCCGTTCCCTTAAAGGATATAATCTACCAGATTGCAGAAATTCTGAACGGGGAAGAGTTGATTAAACTCGGCATTATTCCCACTCCTGAAAACGACCCACCCTTACTCGTTGGCGATATAAGCCGGTTAAAGGATGAGCTGGGTTGGCAACCTAAATTCAGTCTAAATCAAGGATTGAATGAAGCAGTTAGCTGGTGGAAACATCAGACAAAAGAATAGAAAAAGTTAGACCTATGAAATTGATTATTGACACAGAAAAACAACAACTTATCCAAGAAATTGAGGGAACACAGGTCTGTATAGACTTGTATTCTAAAAAAGCCTTTGAACTAATTTCTCAGCAATGGGTAAAAGTGGGATGGAATCAGAAATATCCCTATACTTTTAGCTGGATGGGAAGACCGATTATCCAACTTCCGGAGGATATGATCCGGATTCAAGAAGCGATTTATCGAGTGCAACCGGATGTGATTATAGAAACTGGAGTTGCTCATGGGGGTTCTTTAATTTATTATGCGAGTTTGTGTAAAGCGATCGCCCGAGGGAGAGTGATAGGGATTGATATCGAGATTCGACCCCACAACCGCAAGGCGATCGAAGCCCATGAACTGTTCCCCTACATTACCTTAGTAGAAGGTAACTCCATAAAACCAGAACTCGTCCGTCAGGTTAAATCGACGGTTAAACCGGGAGAAACGGTGATGGTTATTCTCGATTCTTGCCATACCAAAGCCCACGTCTTAGCCGAGTTAGAAGCCTACGGAGACTTAGTAACCCCCGGGTCTTATCTGGTGGTAACGGATGGAATTATGCAAGATTTAAGTGATGTGCCAAGGGGTCAATCTGAGTGGATTTTTGATAATCCAGCAGCAGCAGCAGCCGAATTTGCTCAGAAGCATCCAGAGTTTTTCTTAGAACAACCCAAATGGCCGTTTAATGAAAGTGAATTAACAGAAAATGTTACTCATTGGCCTGGGGCTTGGTTACAAAGAAAAAAATAAATGGAAGCAAGAGAGAAAAACCCAATGAAAGAGATTCAACCTTTAGTTAGTATTGGAATGCCAGTTTATAACGGCGATCGCTACCTCCGGTTAGCCCTAGATTCCCTATTAGCTCAAGATTATCAACATTTTGAATTAATTATTTCAGATAATGCCTCGACGGATTCTACCGCTAAAATTTGTCAAGAATATGCAGCTAAAGATAGTCGAATTAGATATTTCAGAAACCTACAAAATATTGGTTCTCCCCACAACTTTAATAAAGTTTTTGAACTCTCCAACGGTCAGTATTTTATGTGGGCAGCTCATGATGATTTATGGGGAAAAACTTATTTAAGAAAAGCCGTTCATAAATTAGAAGAAACGCCCCAGGCTGTATTATGCTGTTGTGATGTAGTATTTATTGATGAGCAAGGAAGGGTACTCCACGACTGGACCTCTAATCCTAAAAAACAGAATATAGAAACTTTGGGCATGAATGTGGTGCAAAGAAGTCATCAAATCATTGCTAAAGCTGGATGGTACACGATTTATAGTTTAATTCGTAAAAAAGCTTTAATTCAAACGCATTTATTTTTAGAAGAGTATGGACCCGATGTCCTTATTTTACAAGAATTAAATTTGCTGGGCGAATTTGTAAAAATAAAAGAGCCTTTATTTTTTTATCGACTACATGACCACCAAGAGCAGACTGAAAAATATCAGAATCAAAAGCAACAAGGAAAAGCTCCCTATTCAAATTTAGTCCAAAACCTTTTAAAAACTTTGTGGTTTTCTTCGTTAAAAGACTCAATAAAACAAGAAATTAAAACTGATTTTATAGAAACTTTATGCTTTCAAAACCCTGACTTACTACATCTGATAGCCGATGAACAATCATTTCCCCTCAACTCCTCAGTGACCTCAGAACAACTTAAAGAGTTTATAGCAACATTGCTAGACTTGGAGACGCCACTCACCCCAGATCTAACCCCCCATATTTTAGAAAATCAGAACCGAAAAAGAGCCATTGTTGCCTATCATAATCATGTTTATCCCCCGCGCTATGCCTCTGATCGCCGATGTTTGTCTGTGATTCAAGCGTTGCAGCAATTAGATTACGACATCACGTTGTTTAGTTCTAATTTGTTTAGTAATATCCTGTGGGAAGAAAAGAGCATTAACTGCCTAGAACAGGAAGTGGGAATCAAGGTAGAAATTCACTACGTTACGGCCAGCGATCGCCAATTTGTTGAGGCCGAATTTAAAAAAGCAGGGGGACGGCAATGGTGGAATATGTATTCCCCCGGTCTGCGGGAACAATTTCGACAGCTTTTTGCGCGGTTACAGCCTGATCTAGTCCTAATTAATTATGCATTGTGGGGAGAATTGGCGATCGGCGA
>CBFGOM010000042.1:0-35190 GCA_965650385.1 uncultured Oscillatoriaceae bacterium | reverse complement strand
GAACATTGTATTGTAATCAATGAAATTAATGTCAGTGTTGTTGGGACGTTGGTCGTGAGTATTCGAGCGTTGTTGGTCGTGGTAATTGTGAATGGCAAAGGGTGTTGACAGGGAATGATGATCATAACTTTCTTGGACATTACTCCAGCGATGATGATTTGGACAATATGGGGATGCGGACTCCGGCAAAAACGGAAATGCCGTTTGATTTGACGGGGAAAGAGGTCATGTTGGTGGATGATGTGATTTTCAAAGGTCGCACGATTCGCGCTGCCTTGGATGCGATCGCCGATTATGGTAGACCCTCTCTGATTCGCTTGGCAGTTCTGGTCGATCGCGGTCATCGCGAGGTTCCCATTCATCCCGATTTCATCGGCAAAACCCTCCCCACGGCAAAGGAAGAACAAGTTAAGGTCTATTTCAATGAAGTAGACGATCGCGATCGGGTGGAACTGATTAAGGTAATTTGACTGATGGGGATAGGGAGGATGGGGAGGCGGAATTAGTAACAACAGTTTGTAGTAACGACTTGCTATCCTTATACCCACTCTTCCCCATCTCCCCTATCCTCCCCATCCCCCCTATCTCCCTAATCGTGAGAAACTATCTACAAACTCTCTATATCCTGGCTAATTGTCTGAAATGTCAACAACGGTTAACTCACCTTTAAACTCTGGGGAAGAAACCCAATCTCGGAAGGCGGAACATATTCGGGTCTGTCTGGAAGATGATGTACAATTTCGGTTGAATGGGACGGGTTTGGACCGTTATCGGTTTACCCATTGTTGTTTGCCGGAACTGGATTGGCAGGATATTGATCTGACGACGCGGTTTTTAGGAAAATCCCTCGGTGCTCCTTTGTTGATTTCTTCGATGACGGGGGGGACGGAGGAGGCGAAGCGGATTAATTCTCGGTTGGCGGTGGTGGCGGAACAGTTTCAGATTGCAATGGGGGTGGGTTCCCAGCGGGTGGCGGTGGAAAAACCGGAGGTGGGGGATACGTTTGCCGTGCGATCGCTGGCACCGAATATCCTATTATTTGCGAATTTAGGGGCGGTACAGTTGAACTATGGTTATGGGATAGATCAATGTCGCAAGGCCGTCGATTTGCTGGAAGCGGATGCGTTGATTCTTCACCTCAATCCCTTGCAAGAAGCGGTTCAAACCCGGGGAGATAAAAATTTCCGAGGATTGCTTGACAAAATCCATGAGTTATGCGGTGTATTACCCGTGCCAGTGATTGCCAAAGAGGTAGGCAACGGTATTTCAGCAAAAATGGCCCAAAAATTGATTGAGGCAGGGATTGGGGCAGTCGATGTGGCCGGGACTGGGGGGACTTCTTGGGCGAAGGTGGAAGGAGAACGGGCGAAAGATTCCCGACAACGCCGATTAGGGACAACCTTTGCAGAGTGGGGTTTACCTACAGCGGATTGTATCACGTCGATTCGAGCGATCGCCCCGGAGATTCCGTTAATTGCCTCGGGGGGATTGCGAACAGGGTTGGATGTCGCGAAGGCGATCGCCTTGGGGGCGGACCTCGCGGGTTTAGCATGGCCCTTCCTCCAAGCAGCAGCAGAATCCGAGGCGGCGATTCAGACCCTGGTGGAACATTTACTCGCAGAAATTTCTACAGTTCTGTTCTGTACCGGCAATGCCACCCTCACCCAACTCAAAGCGTCTGAGGCCCTTCAACCTTTACATTCCCCCGGGCGTCTATAACTGAGAGGGCAGATCACCGGGTTTCTGCATGAAATAATAGCTCGCTTTGTCCGAAAATCGGGTAAAGAAACCCGGTTTCTAACCAATCCTGTCTCACCGTCCGAGAAGGATTAACATAGAAGAGATAAGCGATCGCAACTTCGGGTCTGTTTTCAAAACACCGACGCCGGAAGCAGCGCAGATAACATAAAGGACCGTTGCAAAATGCGAGATTTTTTCAAATACACCTTTGCTAGTATCCTCGGGACCATTGTCGGATTAGGTGTTTTAGGTGTTCTGAGTCTAGGTGGACTCTTGATTGTGATCGGGACGATCGCCACTTCCTCAAAAGATGCTGGACCGACTGTCGAAAATAACTCCATGTTGGTGTTTGACCTTTCGATGAATATCACCGATTCTCAACCCACCTCCACCACTGCCGAAGCACTATCCCGAACCCTCTCAGAAGACTCGGAACCGAGCACGATGACCTTGCGCCAAGTGGTGGAAACCATTGATGCTGCCCGAGAGGACGATCGCATTCTCGGGATCTACCTCCACTCTACCTCTTTCGGTGGCAATAACGGATTTGCCACCCTGCGGGAAGTGCGTGAGGCCCTCGAACGCTTTCAGGACAGCGGTAAAACCATTATTGCTTATGACCAAGATTGGAGTGAAGGGGAATATTACCTCGCCTCAGTTTCCAATGAAATTCTCCTCAATCCTCTCGGAATGGTCGAAATGAATGGGTTGAGTTCAGAGACGACTTTTTTGACCGGAGGTTTGCAGAAGTACGGCATCGGAGTTCAGGTGACCCGAGTCGGCAAGTATAAATCCGCTGTGGAACCCTTTGTCTTAAACCAAAGTTCCCCAGAAAGTCGGCAACAGACGGAAAAACTACTGAGTGATATCTGGAGTGATTTTCTGGCAACGGTCGATCGCCGTGAGAAGATTACGGTGCAACAGGTACAGCAGGTGGTGAATACCCGAGGAATGCTGATGGCAACGGAGGCACAACAACAGGGATTTGTCGATCGCCTCGCCTATTTTGATGAAGTGGTGGCACAACTGAAGGAACTCACGGGTAAAAAAGAGGATGACCGCACCTTTGAGCAAATTAGTTTACCCCGGTATGCGACCGTTAGTGAGGAACAAAAAGAGAAGAAGGAGCGATCGGCCCCGGAAATTGCTATAGTCTATGCCGATGGTGAGATTGTCAGTGGGGAAGGCGGTTCCACCCAGGTGGGAGGCGATCGCCTCGCTAAAGAATTGCGAGACTTACGCCGAAATGAGGATGTCAAAGCGGTTGTCTTACGGGTGAACAGTCCCGGAGGTTCCGCCACGGCATCGGAAGTGATTCAGCGTGAGGTCCAGTTGATAGCGGAAAGTAAACCGATTGTCGTCTCAATGGGCAATGTCGCCGCTTCCGGTGGATACTGGATTTCTAGCTATGGGTCGAAAATTTTTGCTCAACCGAATACGGTGACGGGTTCCATTGGCGTATTTGGAATGCTGCTCAATGTCCAAGGTTTGGGCAATCAGCAGGGGATTACCTGGGATGTAGTGAAAACCGGACCTTATGCGGATATTGATACGATTACTCGCCCAAAAACTGCCCAAGAAATGGCGATTATTCAGCAAATGGTCGATCGCATTTATGCGCGATTCTTGAACCTGATTGTTGAGTCTCGCAATCTACCGGCGCAAAAGGTAAGTGAGATTGCTCAAGGTCGAGTTTGGTCCGGTCAAGAAGCACAAAAACTGGGATTAGTGGATGAAATTGGCGGTTTGAATGATGCAATTTTGGCCGCAGCGGAATTAGCAGAACTGGGTGATACTTGGAAGGTCAATGAATATCCCCAAACTCGCACATTTGAACAAATCCTGATTGATCGCTTACTAGGAAGTCGCCTGAAAGCATTGGTCCCCACTCCGAAACCCGACCCCCTAACCGCACAATTACAGCAACTCTATGAGGAAGTTTCAATGGTCAAAAATTTGAATGACCCATTCCATGCTTATACTCGCCTACCCTTTACCTTCCAGATTCGTTAAAATGAGGTTCTGTAGGGTTGCGGTTAGGAATTACGGGTGATTTTATAGGCACAACGCCGATCGCCTTCCATGATATGTTCCACTCGTTCGATGGTGACGGTTGGTCCGAATAGGGTTTTAAAAACTTCCAATTCGGACCGACATAATAATCGACAAGTGCGCGCAGCTTCATCAATGGGACAGTGGTTTTCAATGAATAACCAGGACCCATCCGGTTGGGCGATCGCCTCTGCCATATATCCTTCCTTCGTCCGAATTTCTGCAAGGCGTTCCACCTGGCGATCGAGTCGGGATTCCCGTGAATTTGGAGCGTTATCCCCTTCTAAAGTCGCAAACTGAACGCGATACCCTTGAATTTGTCTCCGAGAGCGTTCCGCTAAGACTTTCTCTAATTCTGCTTCCCCTAAAACCGACTCAAAACTATTCAGAAATTCGACCATCAAATCGGCATGAGTATTGGGAAATAGGTTGAGGGTGCGATCGGTCAATTGCCACAACTTCACAGGTCGCCCGATCGGACGTCGTTGTTCCGAGTAATCTACCAAACCCTCTCCCCGCAGTGCCTGTAAATGCTGCCGAATTGCCATCGGAGACACCTCTAACTGTTCTGCTAGGTCCGTCGCACTGGTGGCCCCTTGCATCTTTAACAGGTAGAGAATTTGCTCTTTTGCTTTTTGTTTATCATCGGTCATTGGACATGGGAAAGATGAAGGATCAAAGCGGAAGCATGAAGGCGGAAGCATCCAGGCAGAAGGCATTTGATTAGAACAAAAGACGGTCCCTGGTTGTCTTTCATCCCTCATCCGGTCCCCCCATTCTTCCCTTAAATCCAAATTATAACAATTATAAGTCAAACCGACGCTGAAATCGAGGGTCTAAGTCAGCACTTTTGCGTTGATTGCACGGACGGCAAAGGGTTTGCAGATTACTGATATCATTGGATCCGCCCATTGCCAGGGGAATAATATGATCGATATTCAGTTCGCTTTCTTGTTCGGTTTTGCCACAACTTTGACACTGATGGCGATCGCGTTCCAAAACATACATTCTAACTGCTGCGGGAATACGAATTCGAGGCGTTTTAGGCATAGATTTTTAATAGATTAAAGATACACAGGAGGCAGAGCCTCCAATAGTGCATGACTCGGCAGAGCCAAGTCACGAGAATTCTAATATTATATAATAGATTCTCGTGTCATGGCTCTGCCGTGACACGGACATTTTGCGGCTCTGCCGCCTAATTGGTTCTGCTACTATTATGAGGCAAAGTTTGGCTCATCCCTGCATCCGTCGAATCTCATCAAGGGGTGACTCAGTTTCACTGGTTTCGGGTTGATTGGGTGTCGATGTCTTTTTTACTTCTGGCTCATCTGGACAAAATTCTACGCTGATTCTAACCTTTCCTTTTTGCCAGCCATTTGCGCCATATCTTAACACTTGGGCATTAATTCCATTGGCAAACCATTTGACCTTTTCATCTTTCTTGCCGTCTCTGAACACCATATCATAATCTTTCAACATTTTTATTAAAACATCTTTTATTTCTTTTACTTTAAAGGTTGGATGATTAACTAATATTTTTAAATCATCTTCTACCGACACTACTTCATCAGAATGGAGAGGTTCAAAGTTATTGTTCATAACAATCACCTAAATCTAAGATTTGTGTTTTGTATTTTACTCTATTAACAGCACCTTGTCAATAGGGTAAGATGTACCAAAACACATCCTACCCTATTGACATTCAGCCTATTAATTCATCTCCCCCAATTCGGCGAACTCCACATCTTCCTCCTCAATAATATCCACCTCGATCGCCTCTTGCAAATTAGCCAAGGGTAACTGATAGCGGTCTAAAAGCATTGCCTGTAAACAGCTATTAATACCGGAAACTACCTCGTTGTAATCGGCAATTTTATCCTGAACTTCTTGCAACTGGATCTGATTACTATCGAGTTGCTCCTGTGCTTCCCGTTCTAGGGTTTTTTCTAGGTGCGATCGCGCCCGGTTGTATTGTTGTAAAATCATCTCTTCTTGCTGCTTGACTAACGGCAACAAATGAGTTTTCAGGGTTTGATTCACCGTTTGCCGGAAGGTACTTTGAATCGTGTGTTTGACTTTCGGTTCAAAATCCAGCTTTAACAACTGACGAATGGCGGGTTCTGCATCTTTCATGCTGGCACAATCAAAACTTTGAGAGGTTTGTTGCAGCACTTTACGGAATTGGTAAATCGAAAACGTGCCTTCATCGTAAAAGCGAGGACTCTCCCGCACAAAGCGATCGCATTCTGTGCTTGCCGCCGCACGAATTGCTTGCTGAACTTGCACTTGTAGATTTTTAATGGTCTGTTCTAGTCCAGCATCGCCCCCAACTAATCGGCATAATTCTCGATAATAGTCTTGACGGCGAATTCGGTCGATTAAATAGGCAAAGTAGTTGGCAATAGTTCGTTCGGATTCTTCGGCCAAAACTGCCTCTAATTCATTGGACAAGTAATAGAATGCCTCGACTAAAATCGCCAGTAATGGTGCAGTCGAGTTACGAGGATGGGTGAGGGTTGCTTGCCGATATGCTTCTTCGACTGAGAAGGTATTCAACAGTTCATCCATGCGGCAAACCATGCGGACTTTCAGTTTGCGGAAGTCTTCCTCAAAGGTGAGGCACTGATTGGTTACGACTTCATTCACTTCTTGGGTAATATGGTCATTTAAAGCCATTCCTAGGCGGCGTAAGTCATAGTTTAGTTGTTCCATTCGCCGCAATTTTAACCCTTCAATATTGACGGGTTGACTCTCTAGGTCCCGATAGTGTTGGACATAATGGCGACTTAACACGAGACAGATAGGCTGGAGGTCATTAGCGAGGGTTTTAAAGAGGAGGGGACGTTTTTCCTGGGTTAGGTAGTTGGTAATGCTGGTGCGAAATTCTTCAATGCCGCTATCAGAAATAAGCTGATTAAGGAGGGATGTTCCGCATTCATTGAGGATACGGACGTAGTTTTGATTGGGGGTTTCGTAGCTGTAAACCGCTATTTTAAATTGACTGGGGGAGAGTTTCCCAGAGTTGGCGCAGTAGCGGTTAAATTCATTGACAAATTGCGGGGTGTCTTCCTGGATGCTGGTGTTTTTGACGCTTTCGGCAAAGAGGGTATCTAATCCATAGCGATCGCGTTCGCTGGTTTGTTTGATTTGACTTCCCCAAAATCCCAGCAATCCACTGGTTTTATAGAGGCGTTTGGTATCTCGGAATTGGGTGACAATTAGCTCATCCAAGCGTTGTCGAAGTTGGGTATTATACCAGGTTTCGTCAATGCGATTGAAAACATAAAAGACGCGATCGCGAATTCCGGGATTAGACCGCATTTTTTCCAGTAACTCTGTCTCTTCCGTCGTCATATCCCCTTCGGATGCCGGTTTGAGAACACATACCACCGCTGAGGTTTCCGGGTCTTCAATCTTGCGATAAGTGAGTTCTGCATCACGTTTTACCGGCGCATCAATTCCCGGTAAGTCAATCAGAACATTGCCATCTTTGAGCAAAGGATGATAGCAGTAATATTCAATTCGTTTCAACACCGAACTATTGCTACCCCGTCGCGCATAGCTGGCGGCTTCTTTGAGGTTAGAAAAGTTAAATTGCTCCATCGAAAAGGTGTTATTATTCACCGGATGGATGCGGCTGCTATTTTCTGCAAATCCATCTAGCAATAAGATTAATGCCTTCGCTTGTTTGGCTAATTGGGATTTACTTTCCCCGCCTTCTTTATTGAGAATAGTTTGCGCAATCTCCCGCAACAGTTTCAGGACTTCTGGCTCATTAATATTCGTGGCTGCTTTGATGCCTAAACGCTCACATAAAGCCGTAATCTGGTCTTTAATCTCAATTCCACTCAAAAATGTGAGAACGACTCGCCCTTGGTCCGGTTCGGCATATTCAATATAGCACTCGGTTCCCGTGGCGTGCCCTTCGGCACTGTAGAGCAATTCTCGTTCTAACAAGGCATTAATCAGCATGGATTTACCGGCACTAAAAGCCCCAGCAAAGACAATTTCAAACTTAGGGGCAATTGCCTTTTTCAACGAGGACTGAACAGCGGTGATATCCTGTTGGCGCAATGCGGGTTCTTGATGCAACAATTCGAGGATGCGATCGACCTGATTTTGTAGCTGTTGACACTGAGGCAGCAATTGAGTCATAGCGGTTTTGAAGAAAGTCCAACTAAAATGGAATCCTCCTAGTATCCCACAATTGACTCCCCAGAAAAATAAGTAGAAAATCCTACTCACACCAAATCCGCTTGTTCAAAGTGGGCTTTATGTAGGATCTCGCGCAGGCGCACTTTGTCCGTATGCCTCCCGGCTGAACGCTGCAGATTTTTATAAACATTTACCCACCGAATCCCATCCTACTTCCTCTCAATAAAAAAACGGACAACTGTTTAGCAGTTGCCCCTTTTTTATGCCGGTTTAAATTAAATTCAGGGATGATTTAACAGTCTCTAACTCTCACCCCCAAAAACCCATTAACTGCGCCACTTACGGGTAAACTCATCCAACACCGAACTATGAATCTGCCGTTGCAACCAATTGATCGCCTGTTGTTGATGGTTTAATCCCTGATAATATTGACAGACATCGACTAGAGAAATATTCGTAGCAACTCCAACTGATGCCCGATTGCGCCATTGACGAGAAAACTCGGATAAGGTACTGTTGGGAATCTGACTTTGCAACCACTGAAGCGCTTGCTTTTGGTTGCTCAAGCTTTGGTAATAAGTGCAAACATCGACTAAATCGATATTAGTAGATTGAGCGGCCATTTGCTGATTCCCCGATCGCCACCACCGAGCAAATTCATTTAAAATCCCACTGGAAACCTGACCCTGCAACCAATAAATCGCCTGGTCTTGCATCGGCAATCCTTGATAAAATTTTGCTACATCCACAAAATTAATTGGGGAGGATGCGGAGGCATGACCCCGCCAGCGACGGGCAAATTCTAGTAAATTGGCCTGAGATAATTGACCCTGTAACCAGTCTAATGCTTGATTTTGATGGGAAAATCCTTGATAAAATCGGCAGACATCAATCAACCGAATTACAGGAGTGGGTCCCGACTGAATCGGGGTCGGGTTGGCTACAGGAGAGGGCGTTGGCGTCGGCGTTGGGGTAGGAATATAAACCGGGGGAGGCGTCGGTTTAACTTGCGTCGGGGGTTGAATCGTACTCACCAAAGCAGTCCAAGTTTGAACGCCCACAATGCCATCTACGGTAAGATTCATCGCCCGTTGAAATGCCATCACCGTTGAGTGCATTGTTGCCCCAAATACCCCATCAACGGACCCGGGATTAAATCCTTTATCCCGGAGACACATTTGGATATATTTAACATGAGAGCCTTTCCCACCTTGGCGACAGACATTAAACCAGTTGACATCGACACCGCCATTAATTCCGCTGACTCTACCACTTTCGGTATATTGCCAAAACGTCCAACCATCCCACCCTCCAGGAACCCAGGGATTGTTAGTCTGATAGTGAGCAATCCACAGGGGATAATCGCTGAAAATTGTAGGATTACCAATCCGTTCCCAAAAACTGGGAAACGTGTAAATAATGGGGCGACGTTTGGTTTCTTTCTCGACAATTTCAATCCAAGTTGTAATATCCCGAATAATCGAATTTGCGCCAACTCCATCCGTGGATTCAATATCCAGAACCGGCGGCAAATCATTCGCTTCTAGTTGCACGGTTTTGAGGAAAATATCCGCTTGTGCTTTGGGGTCTTGTTTAGCCCGATAAAAATGATAAGCACCCCGTGCCATTCCTACGGATTTGATGGCCGCCCAATTACTGCGATAGGAATCGGCCACAAACGTAGCGCCTTCCGTTGCTTTGGTAAAGGCAAACCCCATGCCATCGCGAACCACGGAATTCCAATTTACAGGGTCTTGCCAATCGGAAACGTCGATACCTTTTGCACACATAATGGTAGATTTTGTTGAAAGAGTGAGGAACTGAGTGGCTTTGTTTCGGTAAAACTTCTTAAGGAAGTGACCGGATGTTTGATACAATTAGGAGGCAATTCCTCGGGTGTTCGCCCCTGCACGAGGGCCGATCGCCGCTGATGGTGCAGAGGGGAAAGATAGACCGGAAAAAGCTTATGCTTCTCCTGCTTATCCCTGAAATACCCCCTTGGAGTGATAGCTAAACTATACGGATGGTGATGAGTTGGATCGGGAAAGGGTCAGGATTTAACTTGAGCAGGAATCGATGACTTTCATCCCATCCCGTGCCATAGTAATTGAGTAAAATTTGAGGTCAGATTGGTTATGGAAGTGATTCCAGCGATTGATTTATTAGAAGGTCGTTGTGTTCGTCTGTATCAGGGGGATTACGATCGCTCAGATGTGTTTAATGAGGACCCGGTGGCGGTTGCCAAACAATGGGTTGATGAAGGTGCGACGCGCTTGCATTTAGTGGACCTGGATGGAGCAAAAGCGGGGGAACCGCGTAATATGACAACCATTGAGGCGATCGCCCGCGCTGTATCCGTCCCAATCCAAGTTGGGGGCGGGTTGCGAGACTATGCCTCCGTTGCTAATTTATTATCCCTTGGGATTGATCGCGCGATTCTGGGGACTGTGGCAGTTGAAAAACCGGAACTTGTCCAGCAACTCGCTCAAGAATTTCCGGGTCACATTGTAGTCGGAATTGATGCACGAGATGGCAAAGTTGCAACCCGGGGATGGTTGGAAACTTCAGAAGTGTTAGCGACGGTACTCGCACAACAAATGGTAGCGTTAGGCGTGGCGGCGATTATTTATACAGACATTCATCGCGATGGCACATTGGCCGGACCCAATATTGCTGCCTTGCGGGAACTGGCGAGGGCGGTGGATATTCCCATTGTGGCCTCCGGTGGGGTGAGTTCCCTGACGGATTTGCTCAGTTTGTTGGCCCTGGAACCGTTAGGGGTGAATAGTGTAATTGTTGGCCGATCGCTTTATACGGGGGATGTTTCCTTGAAAGAAGCAATTCAGGCGATCGGTCCTGGACGGATTCAGGATGTACCTCCGGATTTCGGTTCCTCTACGTTTGCTTGAAATTAAGTCTATAAAAAGCCCCAGGCTGAAGCCTGGGGCTACAGGGACAACGCCAGGGAGTGCGGTGTCAGAAAGAAAACGGACTTTTGATACCTGGATTTGGTATAAAGGCGTTCAGAATCTCATTAGCGGAGGGTCTGTGCGCGATCGCAACTTGCCCAATGGCAGCGATGCAGCAGTGCTTAACTCCAGTAGCAAGGTAGCCAAGAAAGGATGCGATCAACAAAAAATAGGGATTGCTCAACGGTTTAGCTCATTGAATAGATACAAAAAGAGATAATATCTCTCACTACTTAGCGCCTAAACCTCTTGCTTGCCAAAGTAGACTCTATTTTCCGAATGAAGGTAAGCTCTTTGGTAACGGTAAGGATTTTGAGTTTGGGGTGGTGGGGAGGGTAATGATTAAAGTTGTACCAACACCAACGGTACTCTCTACCGAAATCTGCCCAGACAGTAAGTCTACAGATTTTTTGACGATCGCCAGTCCTAAACCCGCCCCGGGAATATCTCCCACATTACTGCCGCGATAAAAAATGTTACACAAGTGAGGAATATCTTCCGGGATAATCCCGATGCCCCGATCACGAAAAGTAAAGACTGCCTGAGTTTTATCACACTGTAAAAACAAGTCGATGTGGCTAGATTCGGAAGTGAACTTAAAGCAGTTAGAGAGGATATTTCGGATAATATGGTGCAGTAATTTAGTATTGGTACATACAGAGTGATAGTCCCCACTGGCTTGAAAATTAATTGAACGTTCTCCTGGCGTATAGATCAGTTTATATTCTTCTATCAGCTTAAAGGAAAATCGCTGTAAATCAAGTTGAGAGGAGTGATTATAGCAAAAATCTTTCTCTCCATTAAAAATCAAAATATCATCTAAGAGGAGGGTGATTTGTTTAATAGCACAGAGAATTTTTTCAAAAATGGGCGTTCTTTTGGATTTTTTTAATCCGTCACTATAGCGTTCTAGGAGTTGTGTACAGAAATGAATAGTATTGAGGGGGGTGCGAAATTCATGGGAAAGGATTTGGATAAATCGAGACTTAACCAGATGTAACTCTCGTTGAATAGCCAACTCTTGGCGATTTTTTTCCGCTTGTTTTAAATCACTTATATTACGAATCAACCAGCGAAACCCACTAGAATTTCCGTGGATATCCTGAACGGAAGAAACAGAAATTGCAGCGGGAAATGACTCGCGATCGCGCGGGAGCATTTGCACTTCCCATTCCGTTAATGGTCCTACGGTTTTGAGTTGCTCTAGTTGGCTACGAAAGGCACTCCGTTCTTCTACTACCACAAAAACGGCTAGGGGTTTGTGGATCAGAAAGGGGCGATGTACATTAAATAACTGTTCCGCTGCCGCATTCGCTTCTTCAATCACTCCAAAAGCATTGGTCACTACATAAGGATCCGGTGCTTCTTCAAATAACTTTTGATAGCGCTCCCGTTCTATTTCTACTTCTTCACGAGTTGAGAGCAGTTGTTGATTTTGTTCTTGAAGCTCCTCTGTCGCAACGTGCAGTTCTTCCAATGCCGTTGAAAGTTCTACAAACACCTGTTCCAACAAGTCGGGTGGCCGTGACGAAAACTCCTGAGCGAGTAGTTGCATTTGCTCTAAACGGACTCTAGCCTGTTCAATCTGCCCCGTTAAAATTTCCATCTCATTTCTCCTTCCCGTTTCCGCCTAACTTTACGATACTCGCTAATTGCATATTGTGTCCACTGAACCAAAAAAAATTAAAAAAAATTCAAGGGGTGAGTTCAGTAGGGACTCCCGGTTTATCCGGTAATTATTTTCTCGAAATCCAGGGGCAAATCCCAAGGGGGAAAAGAGACCCGGTTCGAGAAAACAGACGCAGTTAAACTTCCTTAATTAAAAGAATCACCCCATGAGGTTCGTTGCTCCCATCTTTCAGTGGATTAAAACTCAGGCGGCACTGAATGGAATTCCCTCGATGATTTAATACATTGATGAGGATTTCTTGACCCGGTTGTTTTCCACTCAAGCATTGATACAGCGGTTCACGCAGACGTTCAACGGGTAAGCCGATATCCAAACTAAAGAGAGATTGATTTTGCACATCATTAGATTGTAGTCCCCAGAGATTTTGGGCCGAATCGTTCCAAGTTTGAATTTGAAATTGACGGTCTACTACAATTACGGCTGATTGCAGACTAGCAAAAATAGACTCTAAAAAAGCATTCCCTTTATTCAATTCAATCGTTTTTCTCCCGAGTTCATCATTGATGGTTTGAAGTTCCTCATTGATAGATTGAAGTTCTTCGTTTGTCGTCTCCAATTCTTCATTAGTAGACTGGAGTTCTTCGTTTGTCGTCTCCAATTCTTCATTAGTAGACTGGAGTTCTTCGTGGGTGGTTTCCAGTTCATCCTTCCTGGATTGGAGTAGATCATTCACCGTTTCAAGTTCTTGCCTAGACCGTTCGAGTTGCTCTTGTAGCTGGTGATAGCGAGTGACTTCGTTAAACGTGATACTCACCCCCAGGGGATCGCTGGTATTTTCCTGTAAGAGGGAGAGTTCGATATCCAAATACTGAATGCTGCCATCGCTCTTAGTGCGAATTACATCGCTCATAAGAATAGAGTTACCTTCTTTGTAGACTTGTTCAATCTGCGATCGCAACTCTACGGGACGGTAAGAAATTTCTAAATCTTGGAAGGGTCGTCCCAGGTTCTGGCGATTAATGTTAAAACGGGAGCGAGCTAACTGATTGGCTAGGGCGAGATTGTTCTGAGAGTCCACGACAATTTGCGCCACGGGCATCGCATTAAAAGCCTCTTCCAACAGACGGATATTTAAAGCTGATCGCATCCCGGCTTCTTCTTTTCTATTCTGCGCTAAGAGTAAGAGGCGCTCGCGTCGGTCCATTTTTGGCACTTTCTGAAAGATTCGGTGTTGTAAGTTTAAGGGACTAAATAGATCAGCGTTAGTTAGTAGCATTTCGGCTTTACCCAAAAATAAACAGCCTGTGTCTTTAAGTGCAAAATGAAAGCGAGCCAGAATCTGCTTTTGGGTCTCCGCATTAAAATACATCAGGGTGTTGCGGCATACCAGCAAATTTATGCGAGAAATGGGAGCATCGTGAATCAAGTCATGACGACCAAAAATCACCACCTGACGCAGATCTCTATCCACTCGGAAGCGATCGCCGACTTCCTTAAAGTATCGCTGCTGGAACTCCTGCGAGAGGGACTCGATGTCTTTGGCTTTATAGCTGGCATTCCGTGCCTGTGCCAAGGCTTCCTCATCTACATCGGTGGCGTAAATTTTCACCCAGCGCAGACACTCTTCCATACCGAGGGTTTCTGCCAGTAAAATAGCCAAGGTGTAGGCTTCTTCTCCCGAGGCACAACCAGCAATCCAGAAGCGCAGGGGTTCTTCCGGGGATTTGTGTTTAATAATCTGCGGCAGGACATGAGTGGCTAAGTGTTCCCATGCTGTAAGATCTCGAAAAAAGCCAGTAACGTTAATTAAGATAGTGTTGAAAAGGGAGGGGAATTCTTCTGGGTGAGCTTTCAGGTACTCCAGATAATCCCCAAAGTTGTCAATATGATGCACCTGCATTCGCTTCGTGACTCGCCGCTGGAGGGAGGAACGCTTATATCCCACAAAATCAAAGCCACGCGATCGGCGCAGATACTCTAAAAGTGCTTCAAAGATTGATGTCTGATCAGTTGCAGTCATTGTTGATGGGTTGATGAGAACGCAGTTAAGAGAGGATATAAGAGAATCAGCGAAGGTAAGTTAATCGCAGAACAGATTTTATCTTCTCTCATAAAAGTTACTGGCGCAATAAGGGATATTCCCAATTTCAGGATATTTTAAGGTTCCCCCTGTGAGCCTGCTGAGATACTGTGGTGGGTCAAAATCTGCCCTTGTCAATTGGGAAGTGTATTCGTATTGTTTAGGGAAAAGTTGGGGAATGACCTTTGATGATCGCCGGGGGTAGGACAGTCCGCAGGTTAGGTCCCGGGGTATTTGCTTGGAGAGAATTGACCCGCTTGGGGGTAATAGGGAGCGCTATAATATCAAAAGCAGATAGACTAATCAAGGGGCGATCGCATTGGCGCTCTCCCGAACATATTTTAGGCTAATGTCATTGATTAAAACCCCGAATTATAGAGCGGGTTGAATAAATTTTAGGGGAAAATGGTTGAGGTGACTCCTGATGACCTCTGATGGTTCAATTATACCCTAATTTAGTCGGTTTAGACGAGATGGATTTTATCCTTTAAAATTTAAGAGATCAATCCTAAAATTTCCAAAGCAATGTCAAAAGAATTCGCCCTCGGCGATCGCGTCCGGGTTGTCGCCTTACCTGCCTACCTCAAAACCGCTGAACCCATCCCCATGCTCCGTCCACCCAACGCCGTCAGCCTTGGGGAAGAAGGCACGATTCTCGATCGCAAACCCGGAGGATATTGGAGCGTCCGCTTTAAAAAAGGGGCGTTTTTGATCGAAAGCCACTATATTGAATCCATACAGGATACCTTGGAAACCTCTCAGGAAGGAACCGCAGAAAATCAATGAGCACCCGTTCAGCTTGCTTAATCTTTAATCCCTGTTCTGGCAAAGGTGATCCCGAAGCCGAACTCAAGCAGATTTTTTCACTTTTAGAACCAGAAATTAAACTGGATATCCACTATACGAAACCTGATTTAGACCCGAGTCAACTGGCCCATGAGCCGATCGCCCGGGGAGTGGATTTAGTGATTGCTTCCGGTGGCGATGGCACCGTTTCTGCGGTCGCTGAAGCCTTAATGGGGACAGAAATTCCCCTCGGAGTGATCCCGAGAGGGACTGCCAATGCTTTTGCCAGTGCCTTGGGAATTCCTACTAATATATCCGGTGCCTGTCAGACGATTTTATCTGGACTCATTCGGGCGATCGATGGGGCAACTTGTAACGGGAAACCCTGCATTTTGCTCACCGGAGTGGGATGGGAAGCTGAAACCGTAGAACAAGCCGATCGCGAAGCCAAAAACTGGTTTGGTGCAATGGCTTATTTAGTCGCTGGAATCGAAAAACTCTGGGAGATCCAGTCCTTTAACGTCGAGCTGGAAATGGACGGAGAAATTAGCAAACTGCGGGCGATCGCTGTCACCGTTGCCAATGCTGCACCCGCCACCTCCGTCCTCGCTCAAGGACCTGGAGGCGTCATCCCTGATGATGGATTGCTGGATGTCACCATTCTTTCGACCCAAACTGAGATCAGCACCTTGGGAGCCGTTTCTAGCTTGATGACGGGCGCATTGCGAGGCGTCGCTTCTCAACATAATGATGTCTTATACCTGCGGACCAATCGCATCAAAGTAACCACAAATCCCCCCCAAAAAGTGACCGTGGATGGGGAACTGAGAGGGACTACTCCGATTGAAGTGGAATGCATTCCCTTGAGTTTAAATGTCATGGTTCCGGATATCTAGTCCTCAGAGGTCAACCTTAAAAATGGGGCCACTTCTGGTCCCAGCCCGCCCTCAAATCCCCTACCCTAACCCCGGATCCGGATAGGTTTTCACGCTCAGGGTGATTCGCTATGCGCGTGAAAAACCTTATCTTGTCAGCCTCCCGTCCCCCTTAAGAAGGGTCAGTCCAGAGGAAAATGTTTAATGACTCGGGGAAGCCAGAAAAATAAAAGTTTATAGGGATGGGGGGCTTAAAACAAGTTTGGAAAAAGTCTCTATCTTGTTCTAAATCCCTGATATTTTGCCGAAGTCCTCAAGTTAGGGTTTGGGTGAATTGGACCTGTAATTTCTGAGTCAGAATCCAAATCACCTAAACTGTTCAGGGTGAGCAGATATCTTCTAAAAAAATTCACCCAAAATAGAGAGTTGCTTTCTTAAAAATCAGCCCTAACTCTGAACAAGCGGGGAAGTGGAGTTGCCACTCATCCTAAAGGTGGTATGATGGGGTGCAGTAGCGGTTGCCATTTCAATAAAAGCAGATGTCCAAAGGTGACATTTGCCCTCATCGAAATGCTATCCTACTTGACCTCGAAAGTCCTTCCCTGCGAATCTGATAACTAAATCCTTGTGATTGCAATTTATCCGGGCAGCTTTGATCCCATTACCCTAGGTCACCTTGACATCATAGAGCGAGGGTGTAAGCTGTTTGATCAGGTGATTGTGGCGGTGGTCCTTAATCCCAATAAAACCCCACTGTTTACTGTGCAAGAGCGTTTAGAACAGATTCGCCTTGCGACCCCCCATTTGTCTAATTTAGAAATAGACTGTTTTGAGGGCTTGACGGTGAACTATGCCAGAATTCGAGGGGCGAGTGTCCTGTTACGAGGACTGCGAGTGCTTTCGGACTTTGAGCTAGAACTCCAAATGGCTCATACCAACAAAACCCTAGCCACTGAAATCGAGACGGTTTTTTTAGCAACTTCTAACGAATACAGCTTTTTAAGCAGTAGTGTAGTAAAGGAAGTTGCCCGATTTGGCGGCTCCATCGATCACCTTGTTCCCCAGCACGTTGCGCTTGATATCTACCGATGTTACGCCAAGACACAGCCCGGATTGACCCAGACGACAGATCGAGTCTCCCAGACGAATCTCCCGAGCACGAGCAGGGACTCCTAGATATCCAGAGGGAACTAAACCGACTGGAAGAGATGATTCTCGAAAGTCCGCGCATCCCGTTTACGGGAAGGACTCTGGTGGATGAGGAGCAGTTGCTAGAGCAGCTCGATCTCCTGCGGCTGAATTTACCTGCTGCCTTCGAGGAAGTAGAGGAAATCATCCGCCACAAGGACGAAATTATTGTCCAAGCGGAACACTATGCTCAGGAAATCTTGGAAGCTGCCGAGCAAAGGGCGGCCCAAATTCTTGATGAAATGGGAATTGTCCGACAGGCGAAGATAGAATCAGACCATCTGCGCCAACAGGTTCAGCTTGATTGTGAATCTGCCCAGGAACAGACGATTTCCGAAATTGA
Source organism: uncultured Oscillatoriaceae bacterium (assembly GCA_965650385.1). GTDB lineage: Bacteria > Cyanobacteriota > Cyanobacteriia > Cyanobacteriales > Laspinemataceae > Laspinema. Next base: position 17,369 of record CBFGOM010000042.1, on the reverse strand, counting down.
ACGGTTGCGACGGCAAGCGATGGAGGATCTTGAGGAGATGAGGTCCCGGGCGATCGCGGAAGCGGAGGCGATCGAAAAAGGGGCGGATGATTATGCCGATCGCGTCCTCTACAACCTGGAAAGCCAACTCTCAGAAATGTTGCGTGTCATTCGCAATGGCAGATCTCAACTGGACCCGGAATCTAAGTAACCCCTTACCCCTCATCCCAGTCCTCCCCCTGGACTGATCCTCAATCCGGTAGGGATAAATCTATGAAAACCCACACCCTCAAGGGTGGGGCATTTGCGGACACAGCCCACCTGGGCGGGCTATAGAGAGAAGACCGACTTGTTACAACCGCAAGGGGTATGAACACCTGGGTCCCAGCCGCCTTCAAGGAGGACTCTCACCCTGGATACCCCCAACTCAATCAGCGGGTTTTTACCCTTCAACGCTGTCCTCTTTTATCCTTTCCCTTCATGGTTTCGGAAAAGTTTCGCCGCCAATTACGCACAGAGGCTCGGAAATGGATGATGGAGGGCTTGATTTCCGAGGAGCAGTATCAAGAATTGTCCAGTCGCTATGGGTTTGAAACCCTCGATCGCCGGAATCAGACTCGGTTTGTTGCCATCCTCGTAGCGTTGGGCGCATTGCTGATTACTAGCGGCGCGATCGCCTTAGTCCAAGCCTATTGGGACCTGTGGTCCCGGGAACTCAAAACCGCCTTACTCGTGGGCGTCTTCATTGTTGTAAATCTGTGCGCTTTCTATTTGTGGGGTGATCCCCTGGGGCGATCGCATCGCTTCCCGGGATGGCAAACCCGCACCGGCAACGGATTATTCTTTCTGAGTTCCCTATTCCTCGGGCTAAACATCACCCTGATTGGGGAATTTTTCCTCATGAGTCCCTCTTGGGGAGAATTTTGGTTAATTTGGGGATTAGCGGTGCTAATCATGGCTTACAGCTTGCGTTTGACCGGCTGTGGAATTTTAGCCACCCTGTTAATTGGGGTCGGATACTGGCCCGGTTTAGCCCAGGTCTATCAAGGGGATGGCTTGTTTTGGATCCGGACTGTAGTCCTCCATCTGCCCTTAATTGCGGCGTTCCTGTTAGTGCCGTTGGCCTACTGGTGCCGATCGCCCTGGATTTTTGGATTGGCAACCCTGGTCCTGATTCAGTCGATGCAAGTGAATTTGATCGTGGGGTTCAGTCTGCTGAATGTGCCGAATCATTGGTTGCTGGCGATCGCCTATGCCTTACCCCCCGCCCTCCTATGGAGTTATGATGATAAACCTTGGCAATTCACCTCCCCATTTGAAGGCAGCCAAGATCTCCCCAATTTTCGAGCGATCGCCCGCACCTTTGCCCTCATCTTTCTCGCCCTCTCGTTTTATGTCATCTCCTTCCACTGGTTTTGGTCCTCGACTTCCCCCCTCGCCCCTTGGGACCCCACCATTGCTGAAATTCCCCTGCAACAAGGATTTGCTTACCTCCTCGATATCCTGATTGTCCTCGGGAGTTGGTTGGCCTTAGTGTGGCATTTTCGCGGTTCTCGGGATAATTTCTGGCGTTTTTCCTCCCCCGATGCTTACTTGAATCACGGCATCGGCCTCGTGATTGCGATCGCCACAGGGATGCTGTTCTGGCATTTTGGCATCCAACCCTTACCCTTGCTGGGTCCTTTACTCTTTAACATCCTGCTATTTTTGTTAGCATACGGATTGATGCGTCAAGGTCTTACCCAAGGCGATCGGCGAATTTTTTGGTGGGGTACGCTACTCTTAACCTTGCAAATTCTTACCCGAGTCCTGGAGTATGAAACAGGATTAGTCTTGAAATCCATTGTCTTTGTTCTCTGTGGAATGGCTACAATTGCTATTGGCCTCACCGTAGGCAGTGGGATTAAACCCCTGGAAAACCAAGACTAAGGAGAATGAATAGGCCATCCTCATACCGGGTAATTTAAGATAAAGGTATAACGTTTCCTTCAGGATTAACGGACACATTGAAAGTGCAATGATCTAGCTTTTTAGGGTCAAGACCGAACCCCACCTGAAGTAATTAGACATCCTCATAGACTGCACTCCTGCTAAATAGCTGTAACTCATGATTCTAGTCATCCCTGTATTCAATTTAAAATCAACCTTTTTTCGTCGATTCTCATGGCTATCCTTAACCTGGGGTGGTTAGGAAGGGGTTTTATCAATGATGCAAAATGAGCAGCCTTCTTCTCCCGAAAAAATTAAACCCAGTTTCGTATTAGGGCGATTTTTAATTCCTCTGGTCATTCAAACTGCCGCTATGCTAACCGGAGCCTTTTTCGCCGTTCATACCGAAACCAATGGTAAATTAGTAACATTAGAAACCGAACCAGTTAACTTGAGTAAATTTATTAGAAATTCTTCCAATCGGGTCAGTTATAACATTTCTAGCTTCAAAAAACTAGAAGAAATTCCTGGATGGGAAGAACTGCCGGGAACTCCGGTGCCTTGTCCCCGGAATAATCAACGCCGAAATCGACAAAATAAGTGTAACCCAAACGCCAAATTGTTAGACCCGGATTTGACCCTGTATGTCATTTTGGAACCCCCAAAACCGGAAGAAACAGGGGAAATACCCACCCCTTGGGTCGCGGTAGGGCTAAGTGGCGATCGCCCCACGGAATTAGAGGAAAATCAAGTCATGATTAAGGGGAGATCCTTAGAAGATTTAGTGGAGTATGAAGGAGAAAAATTTTACCTGACGCGATCGCAACGGGAGGAAATTTTGGAACGTTTGGAGTTGACTGAACCGGAGGAAAAAAAACAAACCTTAATGATTCAGCTTAAAGTGAATCCGCGAGGAAAAGCTGTCCCGGTTAATTTGTGGGTCGGCGATCGCAACTATTCCCTCTCAAATTGAATCAAACTAGTAACCATTAACTCATAGGATATGAATAGTTTAGCTCCGTTGATTGTCACCAGTCTCAGCCTGTTTTTATTGGGGTGTACACCGTCGGGATTACCCCCTGCTGCCGACGCCCAACCCGAGAGGGAGGTCGTGTCTTCCTCACCCATTGTCCAAATAGAGAGGGGACAAGATTTGCCTATTACCGCACAAGCAACCATCGGTGACCAAACTATCGATTTAGAAGTGGCAACCACACCCCAACAGCAGGCGATCGGACTGATGTATCGAAGTGAGATTGCTCCGAATCGGGGGATGTTGTTTCCGTTTGATCCGCCTAGAACGGTCACCTTTTGGATGAAAAACGTAGAGATTAACCTGGATATGATATTTTTGCGGGATGGAGAAGTCCTGGCGATCGCCGCTGATGTTCCCCCCTGTACCACCGACCCTTGTCCCTTCTACGGACCCGAAAATACCCCGGTTGATCATGTCCTCGAACTCGGAGGCGGACGCGCTGCGGAACTGGGGATACAAGTCGGCGATCGGATTGCGATCGACTTTTTTGAGTAAATTTTTCCGACACAACCCCCCTTTGTATTCGCTATCTCTCGGTTATCCCAACCCACAGATCTTCGATAAATCTGTTAAAAGGGTCTGGATAAAACATTAGAATCAAAAGGCTTTTGGGACGTTAAACTCCCGAAAGCCAACTGCAAAAGCGTGATAAAAAATTATAGAGGATAAAGATTGAAATCATTTCTCGACTAGTTCCATTCGATAATCTGAAGAAACGCTATTTTTGTGCAAGCCTAGATTATAATTAAAGTCTGGTTCAACCGCCGTAGATCGGATTCTAAGTTATGAGCCGAATCGAGTAGGGTTGCGATCGCACGAGGGAAAAACAATGCCAAAATGGACAGTCACAACAGAATTCACCTTTGACAGCGCCCACTTCATCAAAGACTACGATGGACCCTGCGGACGGATGCACGGACATACCTATCGAGTGCGCATAGAAGCTTCAACCCAGAAGCTACATTCCTCCGAATACTGCCCCCATGAGGTCATGGTTGCCGATTTCAAAACCCTCCGTTGGGCAAAACGCGACGTCACCAAAGGCGGATTAGATCACTGCGTCCTCAATGACGTCATGCCACCCGAATACGAAACCACCGCAGAGATGATCGCCAAATACATTTATGACGAAACCAAACGCCGCTTACCAGAAGGGGTACGCTTAAAAGTAGCCGTCTCAGAAACCCCAAATTCCTGGGCTGAGTATGAGGATGATTGAGGGAAAAAACAGAAAAGCAGCCTTTGTAAAAGCTGCTTTTTGTGGGGAATTGCAACGATGTAGTGGGTTGTAAAAATTGCTGAATTCATCCAGATTCCCCAGGAGAATAAACAGACAGAGCAAACTCTAAAACTTCCTGTTGACGTTCCTCGGATAAACGGTAAAGCAAAGCCTTAAGTTGCTCAGATAGGGAAATCCAACTCTTCGTACTGGCTTTCCAAACCACGATAAACGCTTCTGAAGAGAGGGTACATAATGCAAGAGTTTCTCCCTCTTCATTGGCAAACTCCACCTCATACTCACCTTCGCCAAAACACTCCACAATCGCGCCCTGACTTGCGGCTGTAAGATGATAATTGGGTAAATCAACTAACAGTTCAATGACATCAAATAATTGAGGTTCATTCATAGTCTTTTTCTAACATATAGGGTCACTAATCTAGCGGCATCACTTTCCAATTCTACTATCCAACCCATGCGGACAATTGTTTGCGATAGCTCTGTCATTGACAATCTGTAATAGTCTATGAAGTTATTGCCGAGGCGATCGCCTCCAACTTCCGGCTCTATCCGATAAAATTAGAGTAGCCCGTTTAGAACCCCCGAATCATGAGCGTTACCATTCCCGATGAAATCCTCGAAGCAGCACAAATAACTGAGTCTGAGTTAAAGCAGGAAATTGCTATGCTGCTTTTCCAACAACAAAAGCTCTCTTTGGTCCAAGCCAGTCAGTTAGCTGGGATGCCACGAATTCTGTTTGCAGAGTTGCTGATTTCTCGCCATATTCCCCCCTATTCTTATGAAATAGAAGATTATGAATTAGATATGAAAAATCTCAAGGATTGGGGGGATTTGTGACAGTCGTTAGCAACACTTCACCGATTACCAATCTGGCGGCTATTCGCCAGCTAGACCTACTGCAACAACTCTATACCCAAATTATTATTCCTGAAGCGGTTTACCAGGAGCTAACTGGATTAGAAACTCCTGTCCCCGGTACGAGGGAAGTGCAGGATTTAGATTGGATTCAAGTTCGTTCCGTGGTTAACTCTTCTTTCGTAATAGCACTGCAACAAGAACCGTTAGATCCTGGGGAAGCAGAAGCGATCGCCTTAGTCCGAGAATTAAATGCTGATCGGCTGTTAATTGATGAACGGAAAGGTCGAGCCATTGCTTCTCGTCTGGGAATAAAACTCACGGGGGTTTTAGGTATTTTGATTGTGGCTAAACACCGGGGATTGATTCCTGAAATTAAACCTTTAATCGATGAGTTAATTGATATTTCCCGATTTCGGGTTAGCGACGAACTATACGCTCGGGTTTTACAGGATGTTGGCGAGTAATCAGTGTTGCAGAGGCGATCTCCATCTCCCCACCCATCCCATTGATAATCTGTAATTTCTAGTTGAGTTATTCCAGGACCGATCTCCGCCAGAAACCAGAGGTTCCCGGGTTCAAGGGACCTAACCTGTAGGAATTATACTTTCACTCTCCCCCAGGCGCGACGGAGAGTGGATCCAAAAACTTGGGGTCTGGATTGCTGAACCTTAAACCAGAATAAGATAAAGTAATTCAATACTAAATCTTATCTTGATGTTGCTATGACCATCCCTGCTTTTCTTCAACGTCTGCATAGTCCCGATCGCCCGGTGATTGTTTTTGATGGTGCGATGGGTACGAGTCTGCAATTCCAGAACCTGACTGCTGATGACTTTGGCGGCAAGGATTTTGAAGGGTGTAACGAATATCTCGTCTATACGAAGCCGGAAGCGGTGAAAATTGTCCATCGTGGGTTCCTGGAAGCGGGTGCCGATGTGATTGAAACTGACACTTTTGGCGGGACTTCCATTGTGTTGGCGGAATATGATCTCGGCGATCGCGCTTATGAACTGAATAAAATGGCGGCGGAATTGGCTAAAGGCGTCGCGGCGGAATATTCTACCCCGCAAAAGCCTCGGTTTGTGGCGGGTTCAATCGGTCCGGGGACAAAATTACCCACGTTGGGACATATTGAGTTTGATACGCTGAAAAATGCGTTTAGTGAACAAGCCGAGGGTTTGATTGATGGCGGCGTTGATTTATTAATTGTAGAAACTTGTCAGGATGTGTTGCAAATTAAAGCAGCATTGAATGGGATTGAAGCAGTTTTTGAAAAAAAAGGTCAGCGGTTACCGTTAATGGTTTCCATTACGATGGAGGTGATGGGAACGATGCTGGTGGGTTCGGATATTAGTGCAGCTTTAGCCATTTTAGAACCCTATCCCATTGATATTTTAGGGCTCAATTGTGCCACGGGTCCGGATAAAATGAAGGAACATATCCGGTATTTAGCTGAAAATTCTCCCTTTGTGGTGTCTTGTATTCCCAATGCTGGGTTACCCGAAAATATTGGGGGACAGGCGCATTACAAGTTGACGCCGATGGAGTTGCGGATGGCGTTGATGCACTTTGTAGAAGATTTGGGAGTACAGGTAATTGGGGGGTGTTGTGGGACGCAAGCGCCTCACATTGCTCAGTTAGCGGAACTGTCTAAGAGTTTGAAGCCGAAGGAGCGATCGGTGCGGGTTTGGGGTGACAATGGCAGTCCTCCGCCTCGCAATTTGTTCCAATATACTCCGGCTGCGGCTTCGATTTATAGTGCTCAACCTTATGAACAGGATAACTCATTTCTGATTGTCGGGGAACGCCTAAATGCCAGCGGTTCTAAGAAGTGCCGGGAGATGCTAAATGCGGAAGATTGGGATGGTTTGGTGGCCCTGGGACGGGAGCAAGTGCGAGAAGGCGCTCACATTTTGGATGTGAACGTAGACTATGTGGGACGGGATGGGGTGCGAGATATGCACGAGTTGGTGTCCCGGTTGGTAACGAATGTGACCCTGCCTCTGATGCTGGATTCGACAGAATGGGAGAAGATGGAGGCGGGGTTAAAAGTCGCCGGGGGTAAGTGTTTGATGAACTCCACCAACTATGAAGATGGGGAGGATAGGTTCTACAAAGTGCTAGACTTGGCGAAGCAATATGGTGCCGGGGTGGTTGTGGGGACGATTGATGAGGAGGGGATGGCACGGACGGCAGAACGCAAGTTTGAAATTGCCAAGCGTGCCTATAATGCGGCGATCGCCTATGGTGTCCCTGCCCATGAATTGTTTTTTGATACCCTAGCGTTACCGATTTCTACAGGGATTGAAGAAGATCGGGAGAATGGAAAAGCTACAATTGAATCAATTCGCAGGATTCGAGAAGAACTGCCCGGTTGTCACATTTTGTTAGGGGTTTCTAATATTTCCTTTGGCTTGAATCCGGCGGCGCGGCAAGTGCTAAATTCGGTGTTTTTGAATGAAGCAATGCAAGTCGGTTTGGATAGTGCTATTGTCAGTGCCAGCAAGATTTTACCCTTGGCAAAAATTGACCCGGAACAGCAAGAAGTTTGCCGGGATTTGATTTACGATTGCCGTCGGTTTGAGGGGGATGTTTGTGTTTATGACCCCTTGGCAAAAGTGACGGAATTTTTCCAAGGGAAAACTACGAAACGGGACCGCTCAATTGATGCCAGTTTACCCATTGAACAACGGCTCAAAAATCATATTATTGATGGCGAACGGATTGGGTTGACGGAAGCCCTCGCCCTGGCGTTAGAAACCTATCCACCTTTGGAGATTATTAATCAGTATCTCTTGGATGGAATGAAGGTGGTTGGGGAATTGTTCGGCTCGGGACAGATGCAATTACCCTTTGTCTTGCAATCGGCAGAAACGATGAAAGCAGCGGTGGCTTATCTGGAACCTTTTATGGAAAAAGAAGGGTCTGAAGATAATGCCAAAGGGACGGTAATTATTGCCACAGTGAAAGGCGATGTTCACGATATTGGTAAAAATTTGGTGGATATTATTCTCACGAATAACGGCTATCGGGTGATTAATTTAGGAATTAAGCAGCCGGTAGAGAATATTATCCAAGCCTACGAGGAACATCGGGCGGATTGTATTGCCATGAGTGGGCTGTTGGTGAAGTCTACCGCGTTTATGAAAGAAAATTTGGAGGTATTTAACGAACGGGGAATCAGTGTCCCGGTGATTTTGGGGGGGGCCGCCCTAACTCCAAAGTTTGTCCATGAGGATTGCCAAAATACTTACCAAGGTCAAGTCATTTATGGGAAAGACGCCTTTTCTGACTTGCACTTCATGGATAAATTGATGCCTGCAAAAGCCGCCCAGAATTGGGATGATTTCACCGGATTTTTGGATGAGGCTGAAGCTAAAAAAAGTGCAGAACTAGCAACGGCTGAAAATGGCAAACCGGCAGAAAAAGTAACTCCGAAATCTCAAGAAGTAGCGGCAGTGGATACCCGCCGTTCTGAGGCAGTGGCGATTGAAATTGAGCGTCCTACGCCGCCATTTTGGGGGACGAAAGTGCTGCAACCCGAGGATATTCCTTTAGAGGAAGTCTTCGAGTATATGGATTTACAAGCGTTGTTTGTGGGACAATGGCAATTCCGCAAACCTCAAGGTCAATCTCGGGAAGAGTACGATGCGTTTTTGGCGGAAACGGTACATCCCATTTTAGCCAGTTGGAAGGAACGGATATTCTCGGAAAAGTTGTTACATCCCCAGGCGGTTTATGGCTATTTTCCTTGTCAGGCAGAGGGGAATAATTTGCTCGTTTATCAGCCGGAGGAAGGGGAAAAAGGTGCATTAACGGAACCGATTGCTACTTTTGAGTTTCCTCGTCAAAAGTCGATGCGACGGTTATGTATTGCGGACTTTTTTGCACCGAAGGAAACGGGTCATATTGATGTGTTTCCCATGCACGCGGTGACGGTGGGAGAAGTAGCGACGGAGTACGCAAAACAGTTATTTGATGGCGATCGCTATACGGATTATCTGTATTTCCACGGGTTGGCAGTGCAAACAGCGGAGGCGATCGCGGAATGGTTACACGCTCGAATTCGCCGGGAATTGGGATTTGCGAGTGAGGAACCGGATAATATCCGGGAGATTTTGCAACAGCGTTATCGCGGTTCTCGGTATAGTTTTGGCTATCCCGCTTGTCCGAATATGCAGGACCAGTATAAACAGTTGGATTTATTAGGCAGCGATCGCATTAATTTGTATATGGATGAAAGTGAACAGCTTTATCCGGAACAATCCACTACGGCGATCGTTACCTATCACCCCGTTGCAAAATACTTTAGTGCTTAATCGCTCTAGTGGCGGAACTCGATGTCACATCAAGAGATTGATGTACTATCAAGAGATTGATGTACTAATGGCGCATTGATTCTCTCATCCCCCCTGAATCAGGGGGGCTTTTTTTGCCTCCTGAAATGTTCAGATAGGGAGACTCAATGATTAACATAGGGGAAATTCATGAATGAATCTGAGCGGCTCACAAGGGCGTTTAAAGATGCAGTCCCCTAAGCATTTTTACAGCGAGATCTATAAGCGTGACTCCGTAAGCAACCCCAAAAATTCTTATGATTTTTCGCCGGGAGGATATTCCAAACTGTATCCGATTCCTGTAGAATCATTAAATTAAATCGTTCCCTGAGCATAACTCGTCCTCCTTACCCTGTCACCCTTGCCGTGTTAGAATCTTTCGTTGTTGCGACCATTTTATGCGGATTCTTTGGAATTCTCTTTAAAAAGAACCTATTGATGAAAATTTTTTCAATGGATATCATGAGTACCGGCGTCATTGCCTACTATGTATTCGTGGCATCCAGAGGGGGTGTTGTTACCCCAATTGTTGGTCCTGATGGGGCTGAAAAAGTAGCCTACGCTGATCCAGTTCCTCAAGCTGTAATTTTAACGGCGATTGTGATTGGCTTTTCAATTCAGGCCGTAATGTTAGTCGGGGTCATGAAATTAGCCCGAGATAATCCAACGTTAGAAATCACCGAAATCGAAAAAAATAATACCCCATGAATACCCTGACGATCGCCTGGATGGCCCTGCCTTTTTTGACAGGATTCACCATTTTTATTCTCCCTCAACTTGATCGCTATCTAGTCAGCTTCACGGCGGTGGCTTCTGCTGTATTCGCCGTCAAGGTATTTTTAATGGACTCCCCCCTGTCTTTGCAATTGATCGATTCGGCGGGGGTGACGTTATTGATTGATCAAGTCAGTGGTTACTTTATTTTAACCAATGCTTTGGTCACCACTGCGGTGATTTTGTACTGCTTGCAAACCCAGAAGACGGCTTTTTTTTATGCCCAGATGATTGTTCTACATGGAAGCCTCAATGCTGCCTTTATTTGCACAGATTTTATGAGCTTATATGTGGCGCTAGAGGTGAGTGGAATTGGGGCTTGCTTGCTGGTGAGTTATCCGAGAACCGATCGCTCAATTTGGGTGGGACTGCGCTATCTGTTTATCAGCAATATCGCCATGTTATTTTATTTGGTGGGAGCAGTTCTCGTTTATAAAGCCCATCATTCCTTTAGTTTTGAAGGATTGCGCGGTGCACCCCCGGAAGCCTTGGCTTTAATTTTCATGGCCTTATTAACAAAGGCGGGAATTTTTGTCTCGGGATTATGGTTACCCTTAACCCATTCAGAATCAGAAACCCCGGTTTCGGCCCTGTTGTCGGGAATTGTCGTCAAAGCCGGTGCATTTCCCTTAGTTCGTTGCGCGTTAATTTTAGAAGAATTTAGTCCCATTGTCCAACTTTTTGGTGTGGGAACAGCAATTCTAGGAGTGAGTTATGCCTTTTTTGAAAAAGATACTAAACGCCTGTTAGCGTTTAGCACCGTTTCTCAGTTAGGGTGGATTATTTCCGCCCCCGCAGTTGCCGGGTTTTATACCCTCACCCACGGATTAGTAAAGTCTAGTTTATTTCTAATTGCTGGCAATTTACCGAGTCGGGACTTCAACAGCCTGCAAACTAAGCCGATGAATACTGCCTTATGGATTCCCCTGGTTGTAGCGAGTTTATCTATCTCGGGATTTCCTTTACTGGCGGGGTTTGAAGCGAAGATGTTAACCTTAGAACATTTGCTGTCTTGGCAAAGTATCCCCATGAATTTGGCAGCGGTGGGAACTGTTATCTGCTTTTGCAAATTGATGTTTCTGCCTCATGGCAATACTGAACCAAAAGAACCTATACCCATTGGGTTTTGGATGGCGATCGGTCTTTTGTTAGGCAGTTTAATTTTCGCTAATGCCGTTCATTATGAACTTTATACCGTTGCTAATGTTCTCAAAGCGGTTGGGATTGTGGCAGTTGGGGCAGTGATTTATCTAACCGTCATTCAACGTTTGGTTTTGAATCTACCCCGAATGTTTGAGGAATTCGAGCATTTGACCGGGGTGATGAGTTTAGTTGCAGTTCTGCTGTTCTGGTTGGCTTGGAGTTGGCGATAATTATGATAGGATATCTGAATTTAATCTTACGATTGATCATCTGGTTTCTGCTCACAGCAGATTTGAGTTTACCGAATATCCTCATCGGAGTCACGATTTCCCTCCTGTTGCCTCACAACCATAAAACTAGGGGGCAGCTTCAAGATTGGATGCGAGCATTATGGGAGATTATCGTGGCCGTTCCGATCGCCTATAAGGAAGCCTTTGAAATTATCTTGTTCCCTCATCGGTTTGAAGAGATTACGATGGAACAAGCCCCCCCTCGTCGTTCCGCAGGATTAATCTTTTTAGACATTTTTTTGATTACCTTTACCCCCAAGACGATTGTTTCGAGATATCACGAAGAAGGCTGGTATGAAGTCCATCGTTTGCGCCGGAGAAGCCCACTATGAATTTAGTAATGAATGGGATACTGTTTGCCATGATTTTGGCGCTGTTAATTCCCATGTATGAAGCCTGGAAAGATGATGATGTTTGGCAAAAAATGGTAGCTTTTGCCAGCAGTGCTACGAAAACTTCCATCATGATTTTAGTCGTTTCTGTGTTTCGTGATGATTGGAATATCGGGGTCACAGCCGTGATTATCCTCAGCGTGGGGAATGCCGGTTTAATGTTGCTTGCTCACATTTTGAAACGCTTAAATGAAGTATGATTGACCTCTTGAGTTATGGTTGTATCGGTGTCGGAATTTTCTTCTGGTTTTGGGGGACTTTTCCCTTACTAGGGGAGCGATCGGTGTTATATAAGCTCCATGCTCTTTCGGTGGCGGATACCCTGGGTTCTATGGCTATTACCATTGGATTGCTGCTCAAAATCCCCAGGGAATGGCCTTTAATTCTGCTGGCCCTGATTTCTTTAGCCATTTGGAATACAATTTTGGGATATGTTTTAGCCTATTGTTCGAGTGAACAGGAGTCTCATGACTGATTTTTATATCTATGCGATCGTGGCGCTGTTGCCGTTATCGGCTTGTATGTTAGTGGTGCAAACCAATCCCTTTCATGCCCTAATTATTCGGGGAATATTAGGGGCTGTTGCCGCCTTAGTTTATGCCCTGTTGGGGGCCCCAGATGTGGCTTTAACGGAAGCGTTAATGGGCACCTTGTTGGCGGTTACTTTATCGGCGGTGGCGGTGCGTTCCTCAATGGTGATGCGCCTGGGATTTATTGAAGAGGACTATCCCGAAGGCGATCGCCCTGGGGGAAAACCTATTGAAGATTTACGAGCGGTTTTTGCCAAACGGTATATGCGCCTTGAATTAGTCTCTTATCCCGATGAATCTGCTTTGAATCAAGCCTTTAAAGACAAAGAAATTCATGCAATTTATGTGAAACCAACCCCGGTTGAACATGGCGATCGCACCTTCACGACTACCTTAGAAAAAGTAACTGGATATCAGACCACTACGCGGCTTAAGCATCTTTATGAAATCATGAAAGATGAACTGCCCTCAGAGACAAAAGTTACTTATTTCAATCCTTTAATGAGTCCCTTAACTTCATCGGAGTAGCATTAATGAAATGGATTTACGTTCTCGCGGGAATCGCTCTTTCTCTGAAAATTTTATTCACATCTAACTCCATTCTAACGAATGAAAGTACCCTACAAATCGTGCAATCAGTGATTCAGGAAAGTGGGGTTCCTAATGCAGTTTCTGCGATTATTTTGAGAAATCGGTTATACGATACTATCTTTGAAGTCGTGGTCTTTTCAATTTCCATTTTTGGGGTAAAATATTTACTTGCCAATGAAAAGCCAACCGCTCATGTGCATCAATTCAACGATCCCCCTTCCATTGTTTTAGCCCGGTTAGGAGCAACCATTGCGGCATTAGTCGGGGTTGAATTGGCAATTCGCGGCCATTTAAGTCCTGGGGGTGGGTTTGCTGCTGGGGTAGCCGGAGGGACGGCGATCGGGTTAATCGCTATTACGTCCTCAATGGAAATGATGCAGTCAATTTATAAACGTTGGCATACGGCAACTTGGGAGAAGATTTCGGTCATCATCTTCATCGGATTATCCATGCTTACTCTGGCCGGAATTGAGTTACCTCACGGTCAGCTTGGAGCCTTGGTGAGTGGGGGAATGCTGCCCATTTTAAACATTCTTGTTGCCATCAAAGTAGCCTTGGGTTCATGGGCGGCAATTTTGCTATTTATTCGCTATCGCGGCTTGTTGTGAAGGGTGGAGTTTGTTTAAAAGTAGCCCACATTTTAGTTCATCTCATCGAGGCGACAAAACAATTTCTAATCCAGTTCCCTTCCCAGTCCAAAAGGTAAGGGACTGGATTTATAAAACATCTTTATTTTTGGTTTTGACGCGGGTGTAAAAGTCTGACATGACCTCCAGGAAGGAAATATCTTTGTGCCAAAAGGGAGGAAAATCTCCGGCTTTTTTAATCAGAATGGCGGGAACGATCGCCGGTTGGGGAGGTGGCGGTGGCGGTGGCAGTCGTTTGGAACCCATCCAAAATTCTTTTAAATCAGCGGTGGCATTGAGGGGGACTCGTTCGGGTTGGGTGTAATAGGATTCCGAGGGTTCTGGGGCGATCGCCGTTTCATGCAAGGAGGCAGAAAGGGCTTCTCCTAGTGGGGTTTTTGCCAGTTCGGTTTGCAAATCTTCCCGAGACAGTCCCCGCAGTTCAAAAAGTAAAAAAGGGTCGGAATCTAATTGCGCCGCCACTAAATAATAAACCCCAGCAATATGTTTACAAGGGTTGGCATAGTCGGGACAAGAACAACTGGTTTTGAAGTCGGTGCGACTGTCCGGAAGTAAATGCAGTTTCAAGTCAGCAAAGGCGGTATCGATATTATCCGGCACTTCATTCATTAACAGTTTGGAGACAAAACTGGCATTAGACGCAATCGCTTTAATGGCTTTGGACCATTGCGCCGAGGAAATCGGGGTGATTTCAATTTTTGTGGTATAAAGGGGTTCTTTGTAAACCCCAAAATATGGATTAATTGAACCCCGAACTTTGGCAGTAATGTGGTTATTGATAATCCGATACTCTTTAATTTTACCATTCTTGGCGTAAGACCGACCCCTTCCCAGTCGGCTGGAATCGGTAAAGTTTTCTAATGCTTCAATAAAGCGTTTTCCCCACCAGGTTCTACTAAATTTTGCCATGATTGTTACTCCAAAATTGCTTGTTTATTTAAGGCAATCAGTTGTTTAAAACTGTCGTTATCCAGTTCCGTTAGCCAAGACTCATCGCTGCCAACGATCGCGGAAGAGAGGCGCTTTTTATCTTCCAGGGTGCGATCAATCCGTTCTTCCAGGGTTCCGATCGCAATAAATTTATGAACAAATACATTTTTGTCTTGTCCAATGCGGAAGGCGCGATCGGTGGCTTGATCTTCCACTGCCGGGTTCCACCAGCGATCAAAGTGGAAAACATGATTGGCTTTCGTCAGGGTAATCCCCACCCCACCGGCTTTTAAGGAGAGAATAAAGATGGAAGGTTCGGTTTCGGGGTCTTGAAACTCCGCAATCATTTTTTCCCGTTTTTCACGCGGGGTTCCCCCATGTAGATAGTGGGTTTTGTAATAACAGGTTTGTTTGAGGTATTTCTCTAATGCCTCACAAATTTGAGTGAATTGGCTGAAAATTAGCAGGCTTTCGCCTTCGGCGATGACTTCCTCTACCATCTCCAAGAGTCGTTCCAATTTGTGCGATCGCGAAGGTAAAAATTCACTGTTATCTTGTAAAAATTGGGCGGGATGGTTACAAACTTGCTTGAGTTTCATCAGGGTGGATAAAATCAAGCCTTTGCGTTGAATTCCTTCCGCTTGTTCTAACTGTTCTGCAACATCTTTGACCACGGCTTCATATAAGGATGCCTGTTCTTTAGTGAGGTTGCAATATTGTTTCTGTTCGACTTTATCAGGCAAATCTTTAATAATCGAACGGTCTGTTTTCACCCGACGCAGGATAAAGGGTTCGACTAATCGTTTCAACGTGGTTGATTTAATCGGGTCATTGTCTTTTTGAATTGGCATTTCAAACCCTTTACGAAACTGGGCTTCTTTGCCTAAATATCCGGGATTCAGAAAGTTAAAAATCGACCATAAATCTAGCAGCCGGTTTTCGATGGGGGTTCCGGTTAAAGCGAGGCGATGGGTAGAGGAAAGTTTCGCGATCGCCTTGGTTTGTGCCGCTTGCGGGTTCTTGATATTTTGCGCTTCATCCACAACGACTCGATGCCACTTTACCCCCTTAAATAGTTTTTCATCTTTGCGGGCTAAAGTAAACGAAGTAATCACCACATCATATTTTAAACTTTCCGCTTTGAATTCTTCCTCATCTTTGAGGCGATCGCTGCCATGATGCACCATTGAAGTAATATGAGGCGCAAACCGTTCAATTTCTCTTTGCCAGTTGCCAATCACCGAAGTTGGCGCAATTAATAACGTCGGTAACGGTTTTTCTCTTCCCTCTCGTTCTAACACCAAACAGGCAATAACTTGTAAGGATTTCCCCAACCCCATATCATCCGCAAGGCAGCCATTGAGTCCCAACTGTTCCAAATATTGTACCCAGGCAACCCCACGTTTTTGATACTCTCTCAACATCCCTTGTAATTGCGCTGGATTTTCAATCGGTTCCAGCCGACTACTATCTCGAAGTTTAGCCATCATTTCCGCTAAAACTTCATCCTGATCTACTTCTATTTCATCAGAAGCATCGCTGATTTTCTGCAAAAACTCTTGCAAGGACATTTGCGGCTGCTCATCTTTATGAGACTGCCAAAATTCCAACATTTCTTGCATTTTTTTTGAGTCTAACTCAATCCATTCTCCGCGAAATTGGACTAAGGGAGTTTTCGCTTCTACCAGTTGTTGCCATTCCTGTTCACTCACCGGCTGTCCAGCAATAGAAAGCTCATATTTATATTGAATAATGTGCTCTAAACTAAACAACCCTTTGTTCCCTTGTCCCGCTGATTTCTTTTTAGAAGAGGCTTTCAGGCGCAGGGTGGCGCGTCTGCGCCCTTCTGGTGTCCACCAAGCGGGAACGATCACTTTATAGCCAGAATCTTCTAAAATCCAAGCACTTTCTTTAAGAAACTCAAACGCTTCCACCAAAGTTAAATCTAACCCCATTGGACGATCGGTTTCTAACCCTTTTGAGAGTAACGGATACATCCTGGCGGCATAGCCTAAATTTAACAGTAGATTTTTTTCAAAGTCCGTCCCAAAGTTTTTATAAAATGTTTTTTTCTCGGTTTTGCTTAACCTCCAATATTCCTCTAATGAAAGTTTCAAGGACGGGTCTTTTTTAGAAGAAGCAACAAAATTAATCCGCCACTGATCGGGTTGAGCAGAGGTTCCTTCTTGGAGTTGAAAACAGAGGTAAAAGGGGGCGGTTAATTGTGCGCCAGATAATCGCTCTTTCCAATTAAACCACTGCTGGTAAGTTTCTCGGGAAATATCTGGCCTTCTTGGGTTGCTGTGACAAGTGTAAATAAAAGAGTCATTAAAGTGCTTAGAGACGGTTTGGGGAATAGGAGTTTCCCCTACCAAATTATTTAATAAACATTCGGAAAAATGGCGCAGTAAACTAGATTTTTCGTAAAATTCTAAGGGTTTGGGGATGGCAGAAAACCCAGCAACACAAGCTAAGGGCATCACTTCGCTATACTGCTGAATATCCGTTTCATATTGCTCGGATAAAATTTCCCAACCAGAGTAATATTCATCAGTTTGAACAGATTTTGATTTTTTTCCTTTTCCAGGTATGGAGGTTAAAGGGGCATATTTTAAACTGGGAATATATTGGTCTTTGAGAATGATTTGTTTGAAAACTTGAGTATATTGATACCAAAACATTAAATCAGCACC